>NZ_JBFBDP010000025.1:27956-135409 GCF_040701585.1 Streptomyces sp. NPDC093801
TTTCACGTGAAACAGTCCCTGTGTTTCACGTGAAACATCGACCCCGCCCGGCGACCGTCAGCCCTGGGGAGCCTGCTCGGCCCACCACTGCCTGAGGGCCGCCACCGCCGCCTCGCGCTCCATCGGGCCGTTCTCCAGCCTCAGGTCCAGCAGGAAGGCGTAGGCCTTGCCCACCGCCGGCCCCGGGGCGATCTCCAGGATCTGCTGGATCTCGTTGCCGTTCAGGTCCGGGCGGATCGCGTCCAGCTCCTCCTGCTCCTGGAGCTGCGCGATCCGCTCCTCCAGCCCGTCGTAGGTGCGGGAGAGCGCGTTGGCCTTGCGCTTGTTGCGGGTGGTGCAGTCGGACCGGGTCAGCTTGTGCAGCCGGTCCAGGAGCGGCCCCGCGTCACGGACGTAGCGCCGCACCGCCGAGTCGGTCCACTCGCCGTCCCCGTAGCCGTGGAAGCGCAGGTGCAGCTCCACCAGCCGGGACACGTCCTTGACCATGTCGTTCGAGTACTTCAGCGCCGTCATGCGCTTCTTGGTCATCTTCGCGCCCACCACCTCGTGGTGGTGGAAGGAGACCCGGCCGTCGCTCTCGAAGCGGCGCGTGCGGGGCTTGCCGATGTCGTGCAGCAGGGCGGCGAGGCGCAGGACCAGGTCCGGGCCGTCCTCCTCCAGCGCCATCGCCTGCTCCAGGACGATCAGCGAGTGGTCGTAGACGTCCTTGTGCCGGTGGTGTTCGTCACTCTCCAGCCGCAGCGCGGGCAGCTCCGGCAGGACCCGGTCGGCGAGACCGGTGTCCACCAGGAGGGCCAGGCCCTTGCGGGGGTGGGCGGAGAGCAGGAGCTTGTTCAGCTCGGCCTGCACCCGCTCCGCCGAGACGATCTCGATCCGGTCGGCCATCGCCTTCATGGCCGCCACCACCTCGGGGGCGACCTCGAAGTCCAGCTGTGCCGCGAACCGGGCCGCGCGCAGCATGCGCAGCGGGTCGTCGGAGAAGGAGTCCTCCGGGGTCCCGGGCGTCCGCAGCACGCCGGAGGCCAGGTCTTCCAGGCCGCCGTGCGGGTCGACGAACTCCTGCTCCGGGAGGGCCAGCGCCATGGCGTTGACCGCGAAGTCCCGGCGGACCAGGTCCTCCTCGATCGAGTCGCCGTAGGAGACCTCGGGCTTGCGGGAGGTACGGTCGTACGCCTCGGAGCGGTACGTCGTCACCTCGATCTGGAAGCCCTCCTTCTGGGCGCCGACCGTTCCGAAGGCGATGCCGACGTCCCAGACCGAGTCGGCCCACGGCCGCACGATCTTCAGTACGTCCTGCGGACGCGCGTCGGTGGTGAAGTCGAGGTCGTTGCCGAGACGCCCGAGCAGCGCGTCGCGTACGGACCCGCCGACCAGGGCGAGGCGGAAGCCCGCCTCCTGGAACCGGCGGCCGAGCTCGTCGGCGACGGGAGCGACCCGCAGCAGTTCACTGACCGCGCGGCGCTGCACCTGACTCAGGGCACTGGGGTTGTCTTCATTGGCGTTCGGCACAACAGAAAAGGGTACGTGGCCCGCCCGGCCGGGGCCGCCCGGTTTCGCCCGGCGAGCGGCGCTCCGGCCCGGGAACCGGAACGGATCCGGAACCGATCTTGTGGAGCAAGGCGCGGCACTCGCGCACAGCGCGCCTCGTTACCATGCGAGGACGCAGAACCGACGACCACTGACACTTCGAGGGACTGGTGAGCGCGTGGCCGAGGCGGCAGACATCCAGGGGGCGGCCCCCGCCCCCGCCCGGCGCCGATGGCTGCGGCGGGCGGTCGTCCTGCTGAGCGGGACGCCGGTGCTGGCTGCCCTCGTCTACGCCCCCGCCCCCGCCGCGCAGGCCGCCGATTCCCCCGTCGACGTGCAGCTTTCCGAGGTGTCGCCGAGCGCCCCGGTCAAGAGCGACACGCTGACCATCCAGGGGTCCGTGGTCAACAACGGCCGCGAGACGATCAAGGGAGCCCACGTCGGGCTGCGGGTCGGCCCCATGGTGGGCGACCGGTCGGCCATCGACGAGGTGGCGGACCGCAAGGGCTTCCGCCCCGGGGTGGACCCGGGGGAGATCGACCCGGCCTTCGCCGCGAAGATCGACTCCCTGCCCTCGAAGGTCGCTCAGCCCTTCACGATCAAGGTGCCGGTGAACAAGCTGGACCTGGGTGCCGACGGCGTCTACCAGCTGGGCGTCTCCGTGTCCGGGACCACCGACAGCCGCCCGTCCGAGCAGGTGCTCGGCATCCAGCGGACCTTCCTGCCCTGGCAGCCGGACCCGGCCGCCAAGCGGTCCTCCCTCACCTACGTCTGGCCTCTGGTCTCCACGACCCGCGTCACCGCCGAAACCGGCTCGGACGAGGTCCAGACCCCGGTCTTCAAGGACGACTCCCTGGCCGACGAGCTGCGGCCGGGCGGACGTCTGGAGCGGATGGTCTCGCTCGGCAGGGACCTGCCCGTCACCTGGGTCATCGACCCCGATCTCCTGGCCACCGTGGACGCGATGACCAAGGGCTACCGGGTGCGCAGCGCCGACCCGGACGGCAAGCCCGTCCAGGGCCGGAACAAGGCCGTGGCCGAGCAGTGGCTGAGCTCCCTGGAGAGCGCCGTACAGGGCAAGAAGGTCGTCGCCCTGCCGTTCGCCGACCCCGACATCGCCTCCCTCGCCCACCACGGCAAGGACGTCTCCGGCACGCTGGGCCAGCTGCGGCCCGCCACCGACAAGGCGAAGCAGGCCGTCGAGACGGTGCTGCACGTCACCCCCTCCACCGACTTCTCCTGGCCCGTGGACGGCGCGATCGACCCGTCGATCGTGAACGTCGCCACCTCGGCCGGCGCCCACAACGTGCTGACCCGCAGCGACAGCCTCCAGGAGACCGGCGCCCTCGGCTACACCCCGAGCGCCGCCCGTCCCATCGGAGCGGGAACCACGGCCGTGGTCGCCGACGCCGACCTGTCCACCGCCTTCGAGGGCGACATGGCGAGCGCCGGGAACTCCACGCTCGCCGTGCAGCGGTTCCTCGCCCACAGCCTGGCGCTCAACCTCCAGCGCGGTGACGAACCCCGCAGCTACGTGGTCGCGCCCCAGCGCCGGCCCTCCACCACCCAGGCGGAGTCGATGGCCACCGCCCTGCGCGGGCTGCAGGCCGCACGCTGGACCCAGCCCTCCGACCTGGAGGCGGCGGCCGCCGCCAAGCCCGACCCCGGAGCCGCCACCCAGGTCCCCGGCGCGGGCCAGTACCCCGAAGCCCTGAGCCGCCAGGAGCTCCCGGTGTCGGCGTTCGAGAAGATCCGCACCACCCAGAACACCCTCGACCGGTTCAAGGTCATCCTCACGGCACCGGACCGGGTCGAGATCCCCTTCGGCAACACCACCAACCGGGAGATGTCCACGTCCTGGCGCGGCCGCCCCGAGGAGGCCGACCGCTACCGCGACGAGGTCCAGTCCTACCTGCTCGGGCTGACCGACAAGGTCAAGGTCATCCCCAAGTCCGACGCCACCTTGTCCGGACATAGCGCGACGATCCCGGTCAGCGTCCAGAACAGCCTCGTCCAGGACGTACACAACCTTGTACTGAGGGTGAAGTCCGCGAACCCGACCCGCCTGATGTTCGGCGACAGCGGCGAATCGGAACAGGAAGTCACCGTTCAGGGCGGCCACAGCCAGACGGTAAAGTTCACCGCCAACGCCACCGCGAGTGGTCCGGTCGAGGTCACCGCACGTCTGTTCACCAAGGACGGCGTGCCGTACGGCAAGGAACGCAAGTTCACCGTCGAGGCCACCGAGATCACCCCCACCGTCATGCTCGTCATCGCCGGCGGTGTGCTCCTCCTGGTCCTGGCGGGCATCAAGATGTACGCCAGCCGCAAGCGGGTCGCCGCCCGGGCGGCCGCCGAGGAGAGCACGCAGCCGAGTGACGGGACCGCGGACACCGGACCGCAAAGCACAGAGGGGTCCGGAACGGGTGAGACAGTGGACCGTTGAGCGATGCCGTGGCCGGTCGGCCTGGGGACGATGAGGTGGGGTTGCGATGAACGCGCCGTACGACGGTGACCGCGCGCAGGGCGCGGGCGGGCCTGGGCCCGCCCAGGGCACTGCCCCCGGCACTCCGGTGCCCGGGCAGGTTCCGCCGCCCGCGCCCGCGCCGGAGCACGACCCGTACGTCCAGGACGCCTACGACCGCGACCCGTACCGGTCGCAGGACCTGTCGGCCCAGGACCCCGTCGCCGAGGTCCTCTACGACCGCGCCTCGCACCCCCCGCCGCCGCCGGGCACCTACCAGGAGCCGGGTCCGCTGTACGCCGCGCCCCAGGCGCCCTCGCACGGCCCCGACCCGCGCGTCTGGGCCCAGACCCCGCCGCCCGAGCCGGACGGCCCGTCCCGCCACCTGCCGTACGGCGACCACGCCGCGACGACGCAGTTCGTCGGCGTGGACTCGCTCGTGACCAGCGCCTCGGACGAGCAGCCCGAGCCCGACGCCTTCACGCACCTCTACCGCGACCAGCAGGCCGCCCCCGGCGCCCCCGTCGAGGAGGCCCCGGTCGCGGCCCCGGCACCGAGCAAGCCCGCCGGGAAGGCGTCCAGCCTGCTCAAGTCCAGCGCCCTGATGGCGGCCGGCACGATCGTCTCCCGCATCACCGGCTTCGCCCGCACCCTGGTCATCGCGGGCGCCATCGGCGTCGCCACCCTCAACGACTCCTACCAGGTCGCCAACACCCTGCCGACGATGATCTACGTCCTCGTCGGCGGCGGCGCCCTCAACGCGGTCTTCATCCCGCAGCTCGTGCGCGCCATGAAGAACGACGACGACGGCGGCGAGGCCTACGCCAACCGTCTGCTCACCCTCGTCATCACCCTGCTCGGCGCGGTCACCACCATCTGCGTCCTCGCGGCCCCGCTCTTCATCCGCCTGATGTCGCCGACCATCGCCGGCGATCCCAAGCGCCTCGACGTCGCGGTGGCCTTCGCCCACTACTGCCTGCCCACGATGTTCTTCATGGGCGTGCACGTGGTGCTCGGTCAGATCCTCAACGCCCGCGGCCGGTTCGGCGCGATGATGTGGACCCCGGTCCTCAACAACATCGTCGTCATCGCCACCTTCGGCGCCTTCATCTGGGCCTTCGGCGGGTTCACCGCCTCCGGGGTCTCCGAGGCGAGCATCACCCCCGAGGGCGTCCGCCTCCTGGGCATCGGCACCCTGCTCGGACTCGCCGTCCAGTCCCTCGCGATGCTGCCCTATCTGCGTGACGCCGGCTTCAGGATGCGCCTGCGCTTCGACTGGAAGGGCCACGGCCTCGGCAAGGCGGCCGGCCTGGCCAAGTGGACGTTCTTCTTCGTCCTCGCCAACCAGATCGGCCTCGTCGTCGTCACCCAGCTCGCCACCGCGGCCGGCACGGCCGCCGAGAAGCTGGGCCACGGCGGTACCGGCATCACCGCCTACAACTACGCACTGCTGCTGTGGCAGATGCCGCAGGCCATCATCACCGTCTCCGTCATGACGGCCGTCCTGCCGCGCATCTCCCGCTCGGCCCACGACGGCGACGCCGCCGCGGTCCGCGACGACATCTCCTACGGCCTGCGCACCTCGGCCGTCGCCATCGTGCCCTGCGCCTTCGCGTTCCTCGCGCTCGGCGTCCCGATGGCCACCCTGCTCTACGCCAGCGCCGGCAAGGACGCCGTGAACATCGGCTACGTCCTGATGGCCTTCGGCCTCGGCCTGATCCCGTACTCCGTCCAGTACGTGGTCCTGCGCGGGTTCTACGCCTACGAGGACACCCGGACCCCCTTCTACAACACCGTCATCGTCGCGGCCGTCAACGCCGGCGTCTCGGCCCTCGCCTACTTCCTCCTGCCCGCCCGCTGGGCCGTGGTGGGCATGGCCGCCGCCTACGGGCTCGGCTACGTGGTCGGCGTCGGCGTGGCCTGGCGCCGCCTCAAGTCCCGCCTCGGCGGCGACCTCGACGGCGCCCACGTGATGCGCACCTACACCCGCCTGATCGGCGCGTGCGTCCCGGCCGCCGTGGTCGCGGGCGCCGCCGCCTACGGGGTCATGCAGGTCCTGGGCAGCGGAGCCCTGGGTTCCCTCGCCGCCCTGGTCGCCGGAGGCGTCGCGCTGGGGGCCGTGTTCCTCCTCGCCGCCAAGCGCATGCGCATCGAAGAGCTCAACTCCATGGTCGGAATGGTCCGCGGCCGACTGGGTCGCTGATGCGCACAACCGTCGGGCCCGATCGTGTGTCGTGCATAGCGCCGGACTGTGGGCACAATTGGCATGGCTTCGCAGACTGGCCGACAGCGTGCAACGGATGGGGAGGCAGGGACGACGGTGGCGGAACGTAGCACAGCTGCCGTCGACGTGGCCGACAACAGCGGCGATCAGCCGCTGGCCGCTGAGGCGGCCAAGGCCACGGCCGACGGGGTGGACACCCAGAACGGACGAGCCGCGGACGAGCCCATGCCCGAGAAGGACGGCGAACGCAGAAGCGCGGCACCCGTGGCCGCGCCCGAACTCCACAGCGGCCACAAGCTCGCGCGGCGCTACCGCCTCGAGGAGTGCGTCACCCGTCTGGACGGATTCAGCAGCTGGCGCGCGATGGACGAGAAGCTGCGCCGCGCCGTCGGGGTCCACCTGCTGCCCGCCGACCACCCCCGGGCCCGCACCGTCCTGGCGGCGGCCCGCTCCTCCGCCCTGCTCGGCGACCCCCGGTTCGTCCAGGTCCTCGACGCCGTCGAGGAGAACGACCTCGTCTACGTCGTCCACGAGTGGCTGCCGGACGCCACCGAGCTCACGGCCGTCCTGGCCGCCGGCACGCTGGAGCCCCACGAGGCCTACCAGCTGGTCAGCCAGGTGTCCCAGGCCATGGCCGCCGCCCACCGCGAGGGCCTGGCCCACCTGCGCCTGACCCCGAGCGCGATACTGCGGACCTCCACGGGCCAGTACCGCATCCGCGGCCTCGCCGTGAACGCCGCCCTGCGCGGCATCACCAGCGACACCCCGCAGCGGGCGGACACCGAGGCCATCGGCGCGCTGCTGTACGCCGCCCTCACCCAGCGCTGGCCGTACGAGAACGACGCCTACGGCCTGCGCGGCCTGCCCAAGGGCGTCGGCCTGCTCGCCCCCGACCAGGTCCGCGCCGGCGTCCACCGGGGCCTCGGCGAGCTCGCCATGCGCGCCCTCGCCAACGACGGGGCCACCGCCTCCCGCCAGGAGCCGGCCTGCACCACCCCGGAGGAGCTGGCCAAGGCCGTCGCGGCGATGCCGCGCATCAAGCCACCGGAGCCCGCCTTCACGGCGCCGCCGGAGTACCAGCACACCACGTACCAGCAGGGCAGCTACGGCCGCCCGGCTCCCGTCGGCATGCCCACGGCGCCGATCTCGGTCCCGGTGCCCCCGCCGCCGCCGCTGCAGAGCCGTACGGGCCGCGCCCTCAAGTGGGGCGTCGCCGCCCTCCTGATCGCCGCCCTGGGCCTGGGCAGCTGGCAGCTCGCCGACGCCCTCCTGGACCACAACAAGCAGAACAACAACGAGACCACCCAGCCCCAGCAGCAGCAGGGCCCCGCCCCGGAGAAGAAGGACCCCGCTCCGCTCGCCATCAGGGACGCGAAGGAGTACGCCCCGGACGGCGTCCCGCAGAACGCCGCCGACGTCGGCAAGACGTACGACGGGGACACCTCCAGCTACTGGCGGACCAAGAGCTTCTCCGACGGCCCGAAGATCGTGATCAAGGAAGGCGTCGGGATCGTCTACGACCTCGGCTCCGAGCAGGAGGTCAGCGAAGCCTCGATAGGGCTCAGGCACCCGGGCGACCACACCACCCTGACGCTGTACGCGGTCGACGGTCTGCAGCCCAAGGCCAAGCTCTCGTCGATGAAGAAGATCACGGCCACGACCACCAAGGTCAACAGCGCCAAGCTGACCACGGACAAGCCCGTCAAGACGCGCTACGTGCTCCTGTGGATCACCGAGATGCCGTACGCGGGCTACGACGACTACAGCGGCGCCGGCTACAAGCAGGGCATCACGGACGTGAAGTTCAAGGGCTGACGCACGGCAGGGGAGGGGCTCACCGTTGGACGAAGCCGCAGCCGGCGACCGCAGCGACCAGGAACTCCTGGCCCTGCACGTCGCCGGCGATCCGGAGGCCTTCGGTGAGCTGGTGCGGCGGCACCGCGACCGGCTGTGGGCCGTCGCCCTGCGGACCCTCGGCGACCGGGAGGAGGCGGCCGACGCCGTCCAGGACGCCCTGGTCTCCGCCTACCGGGCCGCCCACACCTTCCGCGGCGACTCCGCGGTGACCACCTGGCTGCACCGGATCACCGTCAACGCCTGCCTGGACCGCGCACGCAGGGCCGCCTCCCGCCGGACCGCGCCCCTCGACGACACGGACCGCCTGGAGCGCCTCCTGGAGCCCCACGAGTCCGCCGAGGCCCCCGCCGAACGGCAGGACCTCCACCGCCAGCTCCTGGCCGCCCTCGCCACCCTCCCGGCCGACCAGCGGGCCGCCCTCGTCCTCGTCGACATGCAGGGATACCCCGTCGCCGAGGCCGCCGCCGTCCTCGACGTCCCCGTCGGAACGGTCAAGAGCCGGTGCGCGCGCGGCCGGGCGAAACTCCTCCCACTCCTCACTCATCTGCGCACGAATGCCGGGGATAACACCGCCACCGAGCGGGCAAGGAACCGGACGCCGGGGGCACCCGTCCCATCTGCGGCAGACCCCAGGCATCCCGAACCGGACCCAGACCCTGTGAAGGGCGGAGGTGGACGACCGTGACCCCGACAACCGGCACCGCCGGCACGATCCGGCACCCGGAGGTCTCGGAGATCTCCGACCTGACCGAAGGACTCCTCTCCCCCTCCCGCACCGCCGAGGTCCGCCGCCACCTCGCGGACTGCGCCCTGTGCGCCGACGTCCTGGCCTCCCTGGAGGAGATCCGCTCCCTGCTGGGCACCCTGCCCGGACCGCCGCGGATGCCCTCCGACATCGCCGGGCGCATCGACGCGGCCCTCGCCGCCGAGGCCCTGCTCGACTCCACCGCGTCCCGGGCCGAGGCCCCCTCCACCCCCGAACCGCGCGCCGCGGACGATGTTTCACGTGAAACAACGCCCGGCGCCCCGGGCCGGACCGGGGCCCGCCGGCCGGCCGGTCACCCGTCCGGCTCAACCGGGCCCGGCCGTCGCCGCGCCCGCCGCCGGATCGCCGTCCTCGCCGGCCTGGCCGGGGCGGCCGCCTGCGCACTCGGCGTCCTCCTCTTCAACGGGCTCACCGGAACCGGCGCCCACGACACCACCACGAGCAACAACGCCGTGCGGGCCGCCGGCTCGGCCGCCCCCGGCGAGTACACCGCCCAGGGGCTCCGGCAGAACGTCCACCGGCTCCTCGCCGCCGGCCCCGCCGCGAACGCTCCCCAGACGGCCCCCGGGGACACCAACCGGACGATGCAGCTGGACGACCCCTCTCCCGGGCTCGCCCCCGCCGAACGGCCGGGCTCGCCGGAGCCGGCCCAGGTCGCGGTCCCTGCGTGCGTCCAGCGGGCCACCGGCCGCACCGAGGCCCCCCTCGCCGCCGAACCGGGCCGGTACCAGGGCACACCGGTCTACCTCGTCGTCCTGCCCCATGCCCAGGACCCCGCCCTGGTGGACGCCTACCTCGTGGCCTCCGGTTGCGCGGACGCCCCTTCGGCGACCCTGGAAAAGCCGCTCCTCACACAGACCTATCCCCGCAGCTGAAGGACTTCGCGTGCGGCGCCCGGCAGATTCCGAGGCAGAGGTGACGGCCGGGGAATGCACGCGCCGTAGGATCCGTTGGGTGGGGTGAGAGTCCGCACCGGCCCCCGGTAGGCAGCACGAAGTCCGCAGAGACGAGGAAAGAACCCGTGAGCGACGTACGAAACGTGATCATCATCGGCTCCGGGCCGGCCGGTTACACGGCCGCCCTGTACACCGCACGCGCTTCGCTCAACCCCCTGGTCTTCGAGGGTGCCGTCACCGCCGGCGGCGCGCTGATGAACACCACCGAGGTCGAGAACTTCCCCGGCTTCCGCGAGGGCATCATGGGCCCGGACCTCATGGACAACATGCGTGCGCAGGCCGAGCGCTTCGGCGCGGAGCTGGTCCCGGACGACGTCGTCTCCGTGGACCTCACCGGTGAGATCAAGACCGTCACCGACACGGCCGGCACGGTCCACCGCGCCAAGGCCGTCATCGTCACCACGGGCTCCCAGCACCGCAAGCTCGGCCTGCCCAACGAGGACGCGCTCTCCGGACGCGGCGTCTCCTGGTGCGCGACCTGCGACGGATTCTTCTTCAAGGACCAGGACATCGCCGTGGTCGGCGGCGGCGACACCGCGATGGAGGAGGCGACCTTCCTCTCCCGGTTCGCCAAGTCCGTCACGATCGTCCACCGCCGTGACACCCTCCGCGCCTCCAAGGCCATGCAGGACCGCGCCTTCGCCGACCCGAAGATCAGCTTCGCCTGGGACAGCGAGGTCGCCGAGATCCACGGCGAGCAGAAGCTCTCCGGTCTGACCCTGCGCAACACCAAGACCGGCGAGACCTCCGAGCTCCCCGTCACCGGCCTGTTCATCGCCGTCGGACACGACCCGCGCACCGAGCTGTTCACCGGCCAGCTCGACCTGGACGACGAGGGCTACCTGAAGGTCGACGCCCCCTCGACGCGCACCAACGTCACCGGTGTCTTCGGCGCCGGCGACGTCGTGGACCACACCTACCGCCAGGCGATCACCGCCGCCGGCACCGGCTGCTCCGCCGCTCTCGACGCGGAGCGCTTCCTGGCTGCCCTCTCGGACGCCGAGCCCGCCGCCGCGACCGTCTGACCCCGCACCACCCCCCTACACCCCACCCGCAGGAAAGAAGGAGGCCGCTGTGGCCGGCACCCTCAAGAACGTGACTGACGCCGACTTCGACGCCGAGGTCCTGGGCAGCGACAAGCCCGTGCTCGTGGACTTCTGGGCCGAGTGGTGCGGCCCGTGCCGCCAGATCGCCCCGTCGCTGGAGGCGATCGCGGCCGAGTACGGCGACCAGATCGAGATCGTCAAGCTCAACATCGACCAGAACCCGGCCACGGCGGCCAAGTACGGCGTCATGTCCATCCCGACGCTGAACGTCTACCAGGGCGGCGAGGTCGCCAAGACCATCGTCGGCGCCAAGCCGAAGGCCGCCATCCTGCGCGACCTGGACGGCTTCATCCAGGTCAAGGCCTAAGAGCCGGCCCCGGCGACAGCCGGGGAGCCTATGAAGAACGGGGCCGCCCCTCCTGAGGGGCGGCCCCGTTCTCGTGACCGGCGGTCCTCACAAGGGCCGCAGCACCGGTTCCTTCCGCGCCCTCGCCCCGCCCAGCAGCCGGTCCAGGGCCATCTCCACGTCTTCCTTCCACGACAGCGTCGTGCGCAGCTCCAGCCGCAGCCGCGGATGGGCCGGATGGGGACGGACGGTCTTGAAGCCGACCGACAGCAGATGCTCGGCTGGCAGCAGGCACGCGGGCCGCTCCCAGCGGGCGTCACCGAAGGCCTCGATCGCCTTGAACCCCCGCCGCAGCAGGTCCTTGGCCACCGTCTGGACCATCACCCGCCCCAGGCCCTGCCCCTGATATCCCGGCATGATCCAGGCGGTGATCAGCTGCACCGCGTCGGGCGAGACCGGACTCGTCGGGAACGAGGCGGCACGCGGGACATAGGCGGGCGGCGCGTAGAGGACGAACCCGACCGGGACCTCGTCCACATAGACCACCCGGCCGCAGGAGCCCCAGTCCAGGAGGACGGCGGAGATCCAGGCCTCCTTCTCCAGCTCCGCGGTGCCCGCCTTCACGGCGGCCTCGCCGGTGACGGGATCCAGCTCCCAGAACACGCAGCCCCGGCAACGCCTGGGCAGGTCCCGGAGGTTGTCCAGCGTGAGCGGTACGAGCCGACGACCCATGACGGCATCGTAACCACTGCCCCCTGCTTCTTCGAGGGTGGCTCGAGAAGCAGGGGGCAGCGGGGACAACCGGAGACGAGGGGCTACTCCCCGGAGAGGCCCTGCTCCAGCACCCGGCCCTCGCCCGGCGCCAGGGTCCCCAGGATCCGCTCCAGGTCCTCCATCGACGCGAACTCGACGGTGATCTTGCCCTTCTTCTGGCCCAGATCCACCTTCACCCGCGTCTCGAACCGGTCCGACAGGCGCGTCGCCAGCTCGCTGAGCGCCGGCGACACCCGGCCGCCGGCCCGCGGGCCCTTGGGCTTCACGGTGGTCGCGGTGCCCGACGGCTCGGAGCCCATCAGCTGCACGATCTCCTCGACCGAACGCACCGACAGGCCCTCGGCCACGATCCGCTGGGCCAGACGGAACTGCTCCTCGCCGTTCTCCACGCCCAGCAGGGCCCGCGCGTGACCCGCCAGCAGCACGCCGGCGGCCACCTTCTTCTGCACCTCCGGCGTGAGCCGCAGCAGCCGCAGGGTGTTGGTGACCTGCGGACGCGAGCGCCCGATCCGGTCCGCCAGCTGGTCGTGCGTGCAGTTGAACTCCCGCAGCAGCTGGTCGTAGGCGGCAGCCTCCTCCAGCGGGTTCAGCTGGACCCGGTGCAGGTTTTCCAGGAGGGCGTCCAGCAGGAGCTTGTCGTCGTCCGTCGCCCGGATGATCGCCGGGATCCGCTCCAGCCCCGCCTGACCGCAGGCGCGGAAGCGCCGCTCACCCATGATCAGTTCATAGCGCCCGGGCCCGGTCTCCCGGACCACCACGGGCTGGAGGAGACCCACCGTCTGGATCGAGGTCACCAGCTCGGCGAGCGCGTCCTCGTCGAGGTGCTCCATATTGCGCGGCTGGCGCGGGTTGGGCGTGATGGCGTCCAGCGGGAGTTCCGCGAACGTCGCCCCCGCCACCTCCTCCGCCGCCGGCCGGGCCGGGGCGGGCACGGCCGCCGGCTCGCCCGGGGCCGACGCACCCCGTGGAACATCGGGCTGCGCCAGCACGGCGAGCTTCGCCGCAGCGACGCCCCGCTCCGACGTCAGCACCGGCACCGCCGAAGGAGACGTGGACCCGCCACCCGTCACCGGCGTCTTCTCCTGGGGAGCGGCCGGGATCAGCGCGCCGAGCCCCCGCCCCAGACCCCTACGTCGCTCGCTCACTGGATCCCCTCCGCCATACTCTGCGTGCTGTTCATGCCCGCGCCCATGGGGGCGCTCGGGGCGTCGTAATGGATTCCGGCTCCCCGGAGCGCGATCTCCCGCGCCGCCTCCCGGTAGGAGAGGGCACCGCTGGAACCCGGGTCGTACGTGAGGACCGTCTGCCCGTAGCTCGGGGCCTCCGAGATGCGCACCGACCGCGGGATGCTCGTGCGCAGCACCTCCTCGCCGAAGTGGGTGCGCACCTCCTCCGCCACCTGTGAGGCGAGCCGGGTCCTGCCGTCGTACATCGTCAGCAGGATCGTGGACACGTGCAGGGTCGGGTTCAGGTGCGCCCGGACCAGGTCGACGTTGCGCAGGAGCTGGCCCAGCCCCTCCAGCGCGTAGTACTCGCACTGGATCGGGATCAGCACCTCCGCGCCCGCCACGAGGGCGTTCACGGTCAGCAGGCCCAGGGACGGCGGGCAGTCGATCAGGATGTAGTCGAGCGGCTGCTCGTACGCCTGGATCGCGCGCTGGAGTCGGCTCTCGCGGGCCACCAGGGACACCAGCTCGATCTCCGCACCCGCGAGGTCGATGGTGGCGGGGGCGCAGAAGAGGCCCTCCACGTCCACCACCGGCTGGACGACCTCCAGCAGCGGCCGGCTGTCCACGAGCACGTCGTAGATGGAGGGCACGTCCGCGTGGTGGTCGATCCCGAGCGCCGTGGAGGCGTTGCCCTGCGGGTCCAGGTCGATGACGAGGACGCGGGCACCGTGCTGGGCCAGGGAAGCCGCCAGGTTCACGGTCGTCGTGGTCTTGCCCACGCCGCCCTTCTGGTTGGCGACCACCATGATCCGCGTCTGCGCCGGCCGGGGCAGCGGGACTCCGGAACGCCCGAGGGACTCCACCGCCAGCTGCGCGGCGCGCTCGATGGGGGTGTCCTCGGAGTCGTTGTCCACCAGGGGCAACGACGTCTCTCCCCCGGCCACCACCGGGGGCGCCTCGGGCGAAACGACATCGCCTGGCGGTTCAGAGCGGGGACCGGGGACCGGATCGGTCATCGGCCCCGCGAGGTTGGCGTCGGACCGCACGGTGTCACTCTCCTCGGCAGCGGGCTCGCGATGAACAGAGCCTGCCATGCCACCCGGGTCGCGAACCAGCGGGGCCCGTGCTCCTGTGGATGAATCCGCCGTTGTGGACAGCTCCGTCACCCCCGCGTCCTGGCGGGGACGGGGGGCGGCAGCAGCCCGGCCGCGGCTGATGATTCCGTGCAGCAGAGAGCGATGTTTCACGTGAAACACGATGCCGGGACGGAGTCTTCAGCCCTCTACGACACTCCGAAATCCATACCTATAGGGCCCAACCCGCCCCAAAACGCACCTACGGTACGAAGATCAACGACGCCTGCGCGTCCGGCCGACCCGCGCGGCCTTCGCCCGCTTGGCCGCGAAACGCACCCCGCCGGGGCTCTCCCCGACCTCCACCCGGACCACCGTGGACAGGGGATCGACCACGCCCTCGCCGACCTGGAGCACTGAGGTCTTCACCACACCCAGCTTGCTGAGGGCCACCTTCGCCGAGACCAGCTCCTCCTCGGCCGTGTCGCCCTTGAGCGCGAGCATCTCGCCGTAGGGACGCAGCAGCGGCACGCCCCAGCCCGCCAGCCGGTCCAGCGGGGCCACCGCGCGCGCCGTCACCACGTGCACCGGCTGGACCTTGCCGAGCACTTCCTCGGCCCGGCCGCGCACCACCGTGACATGGTCCAGACCCAGCAGCTCGACGGCCTCCTGGAGGAAGGTCGTCCGGCGCAGCAGCGGCTCCAGCAGGGTGATCTTCAGGTCCCGCCGGACCAGGGCCAGCGGGATACCGGGCAGACCGGCGCCCGAGCCCACGTCGCACACGGTGACGCCGGCGGGCACCACCTCGGAGAGCACCGCGCAGTTCAGCAGGTGCCGCTCCCACAGCCGGGGAACCTCACGGGGCCCGATGAGGCCTCGTTTGACGCCCGCGTCCGCGAGCAGCTCCGCATACCGCACAGCTTCCGGGAAAAACTCACCGAACACCGCGCGCGCCTCTTCAGGCGCCGGGGGAAGCTCCGCTGCCTCCGTCACGGGGACCGTCCTTCCGTACAGAACCGCTCACGTCAAACCGTGGTCGTTCAACTGCCAGGCTTACAAACATCGGCCCCGCCTGCGACACAGGCGGGGCCGACTCACACCATTCCGGGTCAGGCCGGAAGCACAACGACGAAGCGCTGCGGCTCCTCGCCCTCGGACTCGCTCTTAAGACCGGCGGCCGCCACGGCGTCGTGGACGACCTTGCGCTCGAACGGGGTCATCGGAGCCAGCTTCAGCGGCTCGCCCGAGGCCTTCACGTCCGCCGCGGCCTGGGCGCCCAGGGCCGCCAGCTCCGCACGCTTCTTCGCCCGGAAGCCCGCGATGTCCAGCATCAGCCGGCTGCGGTCCCCGGTCTCCCGGTGCACCGCGAGGCGGGTCAGCTCCTGGAGGGCCTCCAGGACCTCACCGTCGCGGCCCACGAGCTTCTGCAGGTCGCGGCTGCTCGAGTCGCTGACGATCGACACCGAGGCGCGGTCGGCCTCGACGTCCATGTCGATGTCGCCGTCCAGGTCGGCGATGTCCAGCAGACCCTCGAGGTAGTCGGCCGCGATCTCGCCCTCCTGCTCGAGGCGGGTGAGGGTGTCGCCACTCTCAGCGGCGGCGGTGGTGGTGCCTTCCGTCACGGGAGGGACTCCTTCTACTTCTTCGAGGGCTTGCTGGGGGGCGTCTGGCGCTTCGACTTCGACTGGCGCTTGGGCTGCTGCCGCTTCGTTGCGACGCCACCGCTCGCCGAGTCCGCGTCCGCAGTGGCCTCGGAACTCCTGGTCACGGAACCGTCCGCCTGCGCGGCCATGCCCTGCTTCGACAGCGCGGTGATGAACTTGCGCTCGTTGTCGTTGCGGTCCGGGCCCTTGGCCACGATCGCCGCGACGATCTTCTTCTTGCTCCGGCCCTTGACGTTCCCGTGCGTGGAGACGTGCTTCAGCAGACGGGTCAGGTACTGGTCCTGCGCCTTGCTGCCCGGGGTCGGGTTCTGGTTGATCACGTACATCTGCTGGCCCATGGTCCACACGTTGGTGGTCAGCCAGTAGACGAGGACACCGACGGGGAAGTTGATGCCCATGAAGGCGAAGATCAGCGGGAAGATGTACATGAGCATCTTCTGCTGCTGCATGAACGGCGTCTTGACCGAGAGGTCCACGTTCTTCTGCATCAGCTGGCGCTGCGTGTAGAACTGCGACAGCGACATCATGACGATCATGACCGCGGTCACGATCCGGACGTCGGTCAGGGAGGCGCCGAGAGCGGCGACCTTCTCCTCGCTGTCCGTGAACTTCGCCGCCAGCGGGGCACCGAAGATGTGCGCCTGGCGCGCGCTCTCCAGGAGCGACTGGTTGATGACTCCGATGGTCTGACCGTTGGCGATGGCCGAGAGCACGTGGTACAGCGCGAAGAAGAACGGGGACTGCGCCAGGATGGGAAGGCACGAGGAGAGCGGGTTGGTACCCGTCTCCTTGTACAGCTTCATCATCTCTTCGGACTGGCGCTGCTTGTCGTTCTTGTAGCGCTCCTGGATCGCCTTCATCTTCGGCTGGAGCGCCTGCATGCCGCGCGTCGCCTTGATCTGCTTCACGAAGAGCGGGATCAGGCAGATGCGGATCAAGACCACCAGGGACACGATGGACAGGCCCCAGGCCCAACCGCTGTTCGGCCCGAAGAGCGCGCCGTACAGGCTGTGGAACTGGACGATGACCCACGAGACTGGCGTGGTGATAAAGCTGAACAGACTGGCAATCGTGTCCACTAATCAGGCTCCTTGAGCATTGCGAGGTCGACGCAACGCACTGCGCAGCTGCTCGTGCCAACGCGGGCGTTTACGAGGTGGGACATGGTCGACACCGCCGGGGGACCACGGGTTGCACCGCAGGATCCGCCAGGCGGTCAGGACCGTTCCCTTCACCGCACCATGCCGGTCGATGGCCGTGAACCCGTAGTGCGAGCACGAGGGGTAATAGCGGCACACCGGCCCGAGCAGCGGACTGATCGTCCACTGGTACAGCTTGATCAATGCGAGCAGCGGGTACTTCATCGAGCCGCGCCTCCGAGGAGCCGCACCAGAGCGGCATCCAGGTCCCGGGCCAATTCGTCGACGCCGGCCTCACCCGCTCCGGGCAACGCCCGCACCACCACCAGGCTACCGGCGGGCAGCACGGAGAGCCGTTCCCGTACGAGGTGACGCAGACGACGCTTGACCCGGTTACGGATCACCGCGCCGCCTACGGCCTTGCTGACGACGAAACCCGCACGCGTCGAGGGATCAGTCTCCCCCGGCCCGTGCGGGTCCGTTGCACCGCTTGTACGTAGGTGGACGACGAGGAGCGGGCGACCGGCCCGACGGCCTCGGCGTACTGCGCTCGCGAAGTCCTCGCGCCGCCTCAGCCGATTTTCGGGAGACAGCACGACGTCACGACCTGCGCGTTGTTACGCGGAGAGGGCGGCGCGGCCCTTGCTGCGGCGGTTCGCCAGGATGGCGCGACCGGCGCGGGTACGCATACGCAGACGGAAGCCGTGGGTCTTGGCACGACGGCGGTTGTTCGGCTGGAAGGTGCGCTTGCTCACTCGGGGGCTCCAGAAAATGAATCGTTGTGGCGGTACATCGCCTGGCTGTCACCGTGCGCCCACGAGGAACTCGCGTGTTCGCCCGAGTGGACACCGCTAAATGATCACAATCAGTGATCTTCGCCCATCGGTAGGCAGGCGGCAGCAGCCATCGACAACTCGACCTCGCTACGGTACGCGGGGCTACGCCATCCGGTCAAACCGAGCCTCCTCTGCCCCACACTGTGCACAGGCTGTGGACAACGACTTGAACCGCAGCCACCGGCCTGACTACCGTTGCCTGATCCCTGTTTTTTGTCCCGACCGTCCCAAAGAACCACACATTCGTGGGACGAGGGACCTGTGAGAGAGCGTGCTCTGTGGCTGACGTACCTGCCGATCTTGCCGCAGTGTGGCCACGCGTGCTCGAGAAGCTGCTCGGGGAGGGTCAGCAGGGGATCGAGCCGAAGGACAAGCAGTGGGTGGAGCGCTGCCAGCCGCTGGCCCTGGTCGCCGACACCGCCCTGCTCGCCGTCCCCAACGAATGGGGCAAGCGGGTCCTGGAGGGCCGCCTCGCGCCGCTGATCAGCGATGCCCTCAGCCGCGAGTGCGGCCGCCCGATCCGGATCGCCATCACGGTGGACGACTCCGCGGGCGAGCCCGCGCCCCCCGCCGCGCCCTCCCCCTCCTCCCGCGAGGCCTACGAGCCGTACGGCGGCCCGCGCCCCGGCCCCGGCGAGGAGCAGCTGCCCACCGCGCGCCCCGCCTACCCGGAGTACCAGCAGCCCCGCCCCGAGCCCGGCGCCTGGCCCCGCGGCGGCCAGGACGACTACGGCTGGCAGCAGCAGCGCTTCCCGGAGCGGGACCCGTACGCCTCCCCGCAGCCCGGCTACCTCCAGCAGCCCGAGGCCGGCGGCTACGACCAGGGCGGCTACGAACAGCAGAAGTACGAACCCCAGCAGTACGAGCAGCAGAAGTACGAGCAGCAGTCCTACGACCAGCCGCCGTACGAGCAGCCCGCGCCGCGTCCGGCCCCCGGCCGGCCGACGCCCGCGCCGCCGCCGTCGGCCCCCTCCGGCGGCTCCACCTCGGGCCCGCTGGAGCCGACCGCCCGGCTGAACCCCAAATACCTCTTCGACACCTTCGTCATCGGTGCCTCCAACCGCTTCGCGCACGCCGCCGCGGTGGCCGTCGCCGAGGCGCCGGCGAAGGCCTACAACCCCCTCTTCATCTACGGGGAGTCGGGCCTCGGCAAGACACACCTGCTGCACGCCATCGGGCACTACGCGCGGAGCCTGTACCCGGGCACCCGGGTGCGGTACGTGAGCTCGGAGGAGTTCACCAACGAGTTCATCAACTCCATCCGCGACGGCAAGGGCGACGCGTTCCGCAAGCGCTACCGCGAGATGGACATCCTGCTCGTCGACGACATCCAGTTCCTGGCGAGCAAGGAGTCGACGCAGGAGGAGTTCTTCCACACCTTCAACACGCTCCACAACGCCAACAAGCAGATCGTGCTGTCCTCCGACCGGCCGCCCAAGCAGCTGGTCACCCTGGAGGACCGGCTCCGCAACCGCTTCGAGTGGGGCCTGATCACCGACGTCCAGCCGCCCGAGCTGGAGACCCGGATCGCGATCCTGCGCAAGAAGGCGGTCCAGGAGCAGCTCAACGCCCCGCCGGAGGTGCTGGAGTTCATCGCCTCCCGCATCTCGCGCAACATCCGCGAGCTGGAGGGGGCGCTGATCCGGGTCACGGCGTTCGCGAGCCTCAACCGGCAGCCGGTGGACCTGGGTCTGACGGAGGACGTCCTCAAGAACCTGATCCCGGGCGGCGAGGACAGCGCGCCCGAGATCACCGCCGCCGACATCATGGCGGCCACCGCGGACTACTTCGGGCTGACCGTGGACGACCTGTGCGGATCCTCGCGCAGCCGGGTGCTGGTGACGGCGCGGCAGATCGCCATGTACCTGTGCCGGGAGCTGACCGACCTGTCCCTGCCGAAGATCGGGGCCCAGTTCGGCGGCCGCGACCACACCACCGTCATGCACGCGGACCGCAAGATCCGCGCCCTGATGGCGGAGCGCCGCTCCATCTACAACCAGGTCACGGAGCTCACCAACCGCATCAAGAACGGCTGACGACGGGCCCCGGCCGGCGCGTCGGGGGCCTCTCAAACCCCGTCACAGGGCGCCCTCGGATCGAACCGGGGGCGCCCTTCGTCGTTCGTGCGCCCCCGCTCTGTTCGAATACGCCCCCGGGAGAGACAGTTGTCCACAGATTCCCCAACTTTCTTCCGTCCACAGCCTGAGGACAGTGACGCTCACCCACAATCTGTCCACAGGGGTGCCGGTTGAGGGATCATCAGCCCAGGTCAGGGAGGTGTGGAATTGTGCGCAAGCCTCATCCACAGCCTGTGGACAGAAAAATCATCCACAGGTTCATCCACTCCTCTGTCCACCGCCGACTCACAGGTTCGCGCATCCTGTGCACAGGTTCCCGACGGTTCTCCACACCGTTGTCCACTGTTCGGCAACCGGACCCCTCCGATCACCGGGGCGAGTGAAAGCCGTCACACGGATGTCGACGTTTGGGCTGTGGACTTCTGGGGAAAAACTGGGGACACACCTGTGGAGTAGTGGGGGTCCCCTGGGGACGACCTGTGCAGAACTTTCCTTTCTCCACAGAGACACCGTGTTGTCCACCGGTGCCACCCACAGGGTGTGGGGATAAAAAACCGGGGCTGACCTGCGAGAACGAGCTTTTCCACCGTTTCCACAGGCCCTACTACTACCCCCATAGACAGTTAGCGTGGATTCGGTTTTCAAGCAGGCCCTGTGCACAACTCGTCGGACGGCCGTCCCGCCGCCTCGCTCCCGACTTGACCGCCAGCCGCAACGACTGTCGGCGCCGTACGTCAGACTGGTGACCGGCATCGGTCGAGGCATCGACGACCGACGACGAAGGCCGGCAGACGAGCGAGCAACAGCAGGAGGCGGTTCCGGTGAAGATCCGGGTGGAGCGCGACGTACTCGCGGAGGCGGTGGCCTGGGCCGCACGCAGCCTCCCGGCCCGGCCGCCGGTCCCCGTCCTCGCGGGCCTGCTGCTCAAGGCCGAGGACGGGACCCTGTCCCTCTCCGGCTTCGACTACGAGGTCTCGGCCCGGGTGTCCGTCGAGGCGGACGTGGAGGAGGACGGCACCGTCCTCGTCTCCGGCCGGCTCCTCGCCGACATCTGCCGCGCCCTCCCCAACCGCCCGGTGGAGATTTCCACAGACGGTGTACGGGCGACCGTGGTCTGCGGCTCCTCGCGGTTCACACTCCACACCCTGCCTGTGGAGGAGTACCCGGCCCTGCCCCAGATGCCCACCGCCACCGGCACCGTCCCCGGCGAGGTCTTCGCCTCCGCCGCCGCCCAGGTGGCCATCGCCGCCGGCCGCGACGACACGCTGCCCGTGCTGACCGGTGTCCGCATCGAGATCGAGGGCGACCGCGTCACCCTGGCCTCCACCGACCGCTACCGTTTCGCGGTCCGCGAGTTCCTGTGGAAGCCGGAGAACCCGGAGGCCTCGGCCGTGGCCCTGGTGCCCGCCAAGACCCTCCTCGACACCGCCAAGTCCCTCACCAGCGGTGACACGGTCACCCTGGCGCTCTCCGGCTCCGGCCAGGGCGAGGGCCTCATCGGCTTCGAGGGCGCGGGCCGCCGCACCACCACCCGCCTGCTCGAGGGCGACCTGCCGAAGTACCGCACGCTCTTCCCGACGGAGTTCAACTCGGTCGCGGTGATCGAGACCGCCCCGTTCGTCGAGGCCGTCAAGCGCGTGGCCCTGGTCGCCGAGCGCAACACCCCGGTCCGCCTCAGCTTCGAGCAGGGCGTCCTCATCCTGGAGGCCGGGTCCAGCGACGATGCACAGGCTGTGGAGCGCGTCGACGCGACGCTCGAGGGTGACGACATCTCGATCGCCTTCAACCCCACCTTCCTGCTCGACGGCCTGAGCGCGATCGACTCGCCGGCCGCCCAGCTCAGCTTCACCACCTCGACGAAGCCCGCCCTGCTCAGCGGCCGTCCGGCGGTCGACGCCGAGGCGGACGAGGCCTACAAGTACCTGATCATGCCGGTCCGCCTCTCCGGCTGACACCCTCCCGTGCACCGGCGCCGGGCCCGGACCCGCAGCGGCGGGCGCCGGGCCCGGCGCCGTGCGGAGCGGCCCCGCGCCACCGCCCGGCGTAGGCTCGGACCCGGCGGGCGACCCAGGAGAAAACGGCCGGAAACCACCGGTCCCCGGGGAGCCCCGGTACAGACGGCCCCAACGCTTAAGGAACCCACCTGATGGAGCTCGGTCTCGTCGGTCTCGGCAAGATGGGCGGCAACATGCGCGAGCGCATCCGCCGCGCAGGCCACACCGTCATCGGATACGACCGCAACCCGGACCTCGCCGACGTCCACAGCCTGCGGGAGCTTGTGGACAGCCTCCAGGCCCCCCGCGTGGTGTGGGTCATGGTCCCGGCCGGCGCCGCGACGCAGTCCACCGTGGACGAGCTGGCGGAGCTGCTCTCCCCCGGCGACATCGTCGTGGACGGCGGCAACTCCCGCTGGACGGACGACGAGAAGCACGCCGAGGAGCTGAAGGCCAAGGGCATCGGCTTCGTCGACTGCGGTGTCTCCGGCGGCGTCTGGGGCCTGGAGAACGGCTACGCGCTGATGTACGGCGGCGACGAGAAGCACGTCGCAGCGGTCCAGCCGGTCTTCGACGCCCTCAAGCCCGAGGGTGACTTCGGCTCCGTCCACGCGGGCAAGGTCGGCGCCGGCCACTTCGCGAAGATGGTCCACAACGGCATCGAGTACGCCATGATGCAGGCCTACGCCGAGGGCTGGGAGCTCCTGGAGAAGGTGGACTCGGTCACCGACGTCCGCGAGGTGTTCCGGTCCTGGCAGGAGGGCACGGTCATCCGTTCCTGGCTGCTGGACCTCGCCGTGAACGCCCTGGACGAGGACGAGCACCTCGAAGGCCTCAAGGGCTTCGCCCAGGACTCGGGCGAGGGCCGCTGGACCGTCGAGGCGGCGATCGACAACGCGGTGCCGCTGCCGGCGATCACCGCCTCGCTCTTCGCCCGCTTCGCGTCCCGCCAGGACGACTCGCCGCAGATGAAGATGATCGCGGCGCTGCGCAACCAGTTCGGCGGCCACGCGGTCGAGAAGAAGTAACCGCACCACAGCACCACAGAGCACAGCAGCAGGAAGCCGGGGGAGGTCGGCGCCGTATGCACGTCTCGCATCTCTCGTTGGCCGACTTCCGCTCGTACGCCCGGGCCGAGGTCCCCCTCGCCCCGGGCGTCACGGCTTTCGTGGGCCCCAACGGCCAGGGGAAGACGAACCTCGTCGAGGCCGTCGGCTACCTGGCCACCCTGGGCAGCCACCGGGTGTCCTCCGACGCCCCCCTCGTGCGGATGGGCGCCGACCGCGCCGTCGTCCGCGCCGCCGTGACCCAGGGCGAGCGCCAGCAGCTGGTCGAGCTGGAGCTCAACCCCGGGCGCGCCAACCGGGCCCGGATCAACCGGTCCTCGCAGGTCAGGCCCCGGGACGTGCTGGGCATCGTACGGACCGTGCTGTTCGCCCCCGAGGACCTGGCCCTGGTCAAGGGCGACCCGGGCGAGCGGCGCCGGTTCCTGGACGAGCTGGTCACCGCCCGCTCCCCGCGCATGGCGGCCGTCCGCTCCGACTACGAGCGGGTGCTC
Organism: Streptomyces sp. NPDC093801; assembly: GCF_040701585.1. Taxonomy (NCBI): domain Bacteria; kingdom Bacillati; phylum Actinomycetota; class Actinomycetes; order Kitasatosporales; family Streptomycetaceae; genus Streptomyces; species Streptomyces sp. NPDC093801. The sequence continues at coordinate 51,428 of NZ_JBFBDP010000025.1, forward strand.
AAGCAGCGCAACACCCTGCTGAAGTCGGCGGCGATGGCCCGTCGGCACGGCGGCCGCTCGATGGACCTGTCCACCCTCGACGTGTGGGACCAGCACCTCGCCCGCGCGGGCGCCGAGCTGCTCGCCCACCGGCTCGACCTGATCGCGACCCTGCTGCCGCTGGCCGACAAGGCCTACGAGCAGCTCGCGCCCGGCGGCGGCCCGCTCGGGCTCGCCTACAAGGCCTCCGTCGGCGAGGGCGTCGACAGCGGAGGGGCCCGGACCCGCGAGGCGCTCTACGAGGTGCTCCTGGCGGGGCTGTCCGAGGTGCGCAAACAGGAGATCGAGCGCGGCGTGACCCTCGTCGGGCCGCACCGCGACGACGTGCTCCTGCACCTCGGCGACCTCCCGGCCAAGGGGTACGCCAGCCACGGCGAGTCCTGGTCGTACGCGCTGGCGCTGCGGCTGGCCTCGTACGAGCTGCTGCGCTCGGAGGGCAACGAGCCGGTGCTGATCCTGGACGACGTCTTCGCGGAGCTGGACGCCCGCCGCCGCGAGCGGCTCGCGGAACTGGTGGCCCCGGGCGAGCAGGTCCTGGTGACGGCGGCGGTGGACGACGACGTGCCGGGCGTGCTGACGGGGACGCGGTTCGCGGTGTCCGGCGGTGAGGTGACCCGGCTGTGAACGGCGGCCCCGACACGAACGTCCCCCGCGGCGACGCCGCCGGCGCCGATCCGGAGCGGCGCCGGGCCCCCGAGCCCTCCGGCGTGGACCTGGCCCGCCAGGCCCTGGCCGCCGCGCGCGAGCAGGCCCGGGCGCGGGGCAACGCGGCCACCGGCAGGAAGAACCGGCAGCAGCCCGGGCTGCGCTCCGGCGCCCGCGCCGACGGCCGGGACCCGATGCCGCTGATGGCGGCGCTGGACCGGCTGCGCACCGAGCGCGGCTGGGAGATGCCGATCGCGGTCGCCGGGGTGATGGAGCGCTGGGCGGACATCGTCGGCCCGGAGATCGCCGCGCACTGCGAACCGGAACGCTACGAGGACCGCGAGCTCCTGGTCCGCTGCGACTCCTCGGCCTGGGCCGCCCAGCTGAAGCTGCTGGCCCCGCAGCTGGTCGCCCGGCTCAACGCGGAGCTCGGCCAGGGGACCGTCCGGATGATCAAGGTCCAGGGGCCCGGCGCCCGCCCGAAGCGCTACGGGCCGCTGCGCGCACCGGGCAGTTCCGGCCCCGGCGATACCTACGGGTAGCCCTCCGCGGAGCCCCCCGCCCCGCCCCTCGGACGCCGACGGGACGGGGCGCCGAATGCGGCGTCCCTCACGGTAGCCGCGGGTTGACAGGCCGAAGCGCTGGACGCCCGCGTGAGCCTCTTTGAGCCCCTCCCCGGATATGGGGAGTCGGAGAGAGGAGGTTCAGGGCGGCACATGCGGACTCAGGCACCGGCAAACCCCCACTCATGTCAGTGGTACCGGTAGACTGGAGACAATCCCGCCCGATTGGCGGGCAGAGACCGACAACGCAGACAACGCAGATCGACGCGGCCGCTCCCGCCGGTGCACATGCTGGTCCGGAGTACGGGCTGCGCTGTGCCAGAAAGGGCGCTTCGTGGCCGATTCCGGCGACTCCAACGAGAAGAATTACGACGCCAGTGCGATCCAGGTCCTCGAGGGCCTGGACGCGGTCCGCAAGCGGCCGGGTATGTACATCGGCTCGACGGGTGAGCGTGGTCTGCACCACCTCGTCTACGAGGTGGTCGACAACTCGGTCGACGAGGCGCTGGCCGGGCACGCGGACACCATCGACGTGACGATCCTCGCCGACGGCGGGGTGCGCGTGATCGACAACGGCCGAGGCATCCCGGTCGGCATCGTGCCGTCCGAGGGGAAGCCGGCCGTCGAGGTCGTCCTGACGGTCCTGCACGCGGGCGGCAAGTTCGGCGGCGGCGGCTACGCCGTCTCCGGCGGTCTGCACGGCGTCGGCGTGTCCGTCGTGAACGCCCTGTCCACGAAGGTCGCGGTCGAGGTCAAGACGGACGGCCACCGCTGGACCCAGGACTACAAGCTGGGCGTGCCGACGGCCCCGCTGGCCAAGAACGAGGAGACCGACGAGCACGGCACGTCGGTGACGTTCTGGGCCGACGGGGACATCTTCGAGACCACCGAGTACTCCTTCGAGACGCTGTCGCGGCGCTTCCAGGAGATGGCCTTCCTCAACAAGGGCCTGACCCTGACGCTGACCGACGAGCGCGAGTCGGCGAAGGCCACGGCGGGCGCGGACGACCCGGACGCGGACACGGCCGAGCCGCAGGCGCGCACGGTGAAGTACTACTACGAGGGCGGCATCGTCGACTTCGTGAAGTACCTCAACTCGCGCAAGGGCGAGCTGATCCACCCCACCGTCATCGACGTCGAGGCCGAGGACAAGGAGCGCATGCTCTCGGTCGAGATCGCCATGCAGTGGAACTCGCAGTACACCGAGGGCGTCTACTCCTTCGCGAACACGATCCACACGCACGAGGGCGGCACCCACGAGGAGGGCTTCCGCGCGGCGCTGACGGGTCTGGTGAACCGTTACGCGCGCGACAAGAAGCTGCTCCGCGAGAAGGACGACAACCTCGCCGGCGAGGACATCCGCGAGGGTCTGACGGCGATCATCTCGGTCAAGCTGGGCGAGCCCCAGTTCGAGGGCCAGACGAAGACCAAGCTGGGCAACACCGAGGCCAAGACCTTCGTGCAGAAGGTCGTCCACGAGCACCTCAGCGACTGGTTCGACCGCAACCCGGTCGAGGCCGCGGACATCGTCCGCAAGGCCATCCAGGCGGCCACGGCCCGCGTCGCGGCCCGCAAGGCCCGCGACCTGACCCGCCGCAAGGGCCTCCTGGAGAGCGCCTCGCTGCCGGGCAAGCTGTCGGACTGCCAGTCGAACGACCCGACCAAGTGCGAGATCTTCATCGTCGAGGGTGACTCCGCCGGCGGCTCCGCGAAGTCCGGCCGCAACCCGATGTACCAGGCCATCCTGCCCATCCGCGGCAAGATCCTGAACGTCGAGAAGGCCCGTATCGACAAGATCCTCCAGAACACCGAGGTCCAGGCGCTGATCAGCGCCTTCGGCACCGGTGTGCACGAGGACTTCGACATCGAGAAGCTCCGCTATCACAAGATCATCCTGATGGCGGACGCCGACGTCGACGGCCAGCACATCAACACCCTGCTGCTGACCTTCCTGTTCCGCTTCATGCGTCCGCTGGTCGAGGCCGGGCACGTCTACCTGTCCCGCCCGCCGCTCTACAAGATCAAGTGGGGTCGCGACGACTTCGAGTACGCGTACTCGGACCGCGAGCGCGACGCCCTGGTCGAGCTCGGCAAGCAGAACGGCAAGCGGATCAAGGAAGACTCGATCCAGCGCTTCAAGGGTCTGGGCGAGATGAACGCCGAGGAGCTGCGCGTCACCACCATGGACGTGGACCACCGCGTGCTCGGCCAGGTCACGCTGGACGACGCGGCGCAGGCCGACGACCTGTTCTCGGTGCTGATGGGTGAGGACGTCGAGGCGCGGCGCTCCTTCATCCAGCGCAACGCCAAGGACGTCCGCTTCCTCGACATCTGAGTCGGCCTCCGCTGACCGCCTGAAAGGACTTCTGACCAGCAATGGCCGACGAAACCACCCCCACCGCAGAGAATCCCGCGGAGGAGCAGCCCGTGCTGCGCATCGAGCCCGTCGGGCTCGAGACGGAGATGCAGCGCTCCTACCTCGACTACGCGATGTCCGTCATCGTCTCGCGCGCGCTGCCCGACGTACGGGACGGCCTCAAGCCCGTCCACCGGCGCGTGCTGTACGCGATGTACGACGGCGGCTACCGGCCCGAGAAGGGCTTCTACAAGTGCGCCCGCGTCGTCGGCGACGTCATGGGCACCTACCACCCGCACGGCGACAGCTCCATCTACGACGCCCTGGTCCGCCTGGCCCAGCCGTGGTCGATGCGCATGCCGCTGGTGGACTCCAACGGCAACTTCGGCTCCCCGGGCAACGACCCGGCGGCCGCCATGCGCTACACCGAGTGCAAGCTCATGCCGCTGGCCATGGAGATGCTCCGGGACATCGACGAGGAGACCGTCGACTTCCAGGACAACTACGACGGCCGCAACCAGGAGCCGACCGTCCTGCCGGCGCGGTTCCCGAACCTGCTCGTCAACGGCTCCGCCGGCATCGCCGTCGGCATGGCCACCAACATCCCGCCGCACAACCTGCGCGAGGTCGCGGCCGGCGCCCAGTGGGCGCTGGAGCACCCGGACGCCTCGCACGAGGAGCTCCAGGACGCGCTCATCGAGCGCATCAAGGGCCCGGACTTCCCGACCGGCGCCCTGGTCGTGGGCCGCAAGGGCATCGAGGAGGCGTACCGGACCGGCCGCGGCTCCATCACGATGCGCGCCGTGGTCGAGGTCGAGGAGATCCAGAACCGCCAGTGCCTGGTGGTCACGGAGCTCCCGTACCAGACCAACCCGGACAACCTGGCGCAGAAGATTGCCGACCTGGTCAAGGACGGCAAGATCGGCGGCATCGCCGACGTCCGCGACGAGACCTCGTCCCGGACCGGCCAGCGCCTGGTGATCGTGCTCAAGCGCGACGCCGTCGCCAAGGTCGTGCTGAACAACCTGTACAAGCACACCGACCTGCAGACGAACTTCGGCGCGAACATGCTGGCGCTGGTGGACGGGGTGCCGCGCACCCTGTCGATCGACGCGTTCATCCGCCACTGGGTGCAGCACCAGATCGAGGTCATCGTCCGCCGTACGCGCTTCCGCCTGCGCAAGGCGGAGGAGCGGGCGCACATCCTGCGCGGCCTGCTCAAGGCGCTGGACGCCATCGACGAGGTCATCGCCCTCATCCGGCGCAGCAACACCGTCGAGATCGCGCGCGAGGGCCTGATGGGCCTGCTGGAGATCGACGAGATCCAGGCCAACGCGATCCTGGAGATGCAGCTGCGGCGCCTGGCGGCCCTGGAGCGGCAGAAGATCGTCGCCGAGCACGACGAGCTCCAGGCGAAGATCAACGAGTACAACGCGATCCTGGCCTCGCCGGAGAAGCAGCGCTCGATCGTCAGCGAGGAACTGGCCGCGATCGTCGAGAAGTACGGCGACGACCGGCGCTCCAAGCTGGTGCCCTTCGACGGGGACATGTCCATCGAGGACCTGATCGCCGAAGAGGACATCGTCGTCACCATCACGCACGGCGGCTACGTCAAGCGCACCAAGACCGAGGACTACCGCTCGCAGAAGCGCGGCGGCAAGGGCGTGCGCGGCACGAAGCTGAAGCAGGACGACCTGGTCGACCACTTCTTCGTGTCCACCACGCACCACTGGCTGCTGTTCTTCACCAACAAGGGCCGCGTCTACCGCTCCAAGGCGTACGAGCTCCCGGACGCCGGCCGCGACGCCCGCGGGCAGCACGTGGCGAACCTGCTGGCCTTCCAGCCGGACGAGAAGATCGCCCAGATCCTCGCGATCCGCGACTACGAGGCGGCGCCCTACCTGATCCTGGCCACCAAGGCCGGCCTGGTGAAGAAGACGGCGCTGAAGGACTACGACTCGCCGCGTTCGGGCGGCGTCATCGCCATCAACCTCCGGGAGACCGAGGACGGCGGCGACGACGAGCTGATCGGCGCCGAGCTGGTGTCCGCCGAGGACGACCTGCTGCTCATCAGCAAGAAGGCGCAGTCGATCCGCTTCACGGCGACGGACGAGGCGCTGCGCCCGATGGGGCGCGCCACCTCGGGCGTGAAGGGCATGAGCTTCCGCGAGGGTGACGAACTGCTGTCCATGAGCGTGGTGCGGCCGGGCACGTTCGTGTTCACCGCGACCGACGGCGGCTACGCCAAGCGGACCGCGGTGGACGAGTACCGCGTCCAGGGCCGTGGCGGTCTGGGCATCAAGGCCGCCAAGATCGTGGAGGACCGCGGGTCGCTCGTCGGCGCGCTGGTGGTGGACGAATCGGACGAGATCCTCGCCATCACGCTCAGCGGCGGTGTGATCCGCACGCGAGTCAACGAAGTCCGGGAGACGGGCCGTGACACCATGGGCGTCCAGCTGATCAACCTGGGCAAGCGGGATGCCGTGGTGGGTATCGCCCGCAACGCCGAGGCCGGTCAGGAAGCTGACGAGGTCGACGAGATCGAGACAGGGATCGAGGCCGCGGCAGCCGAGGGAACGGCCGTCGAGGCCGCCGGGGGCGAAGGGTCCTCGGATCGGGAGCACGAGGAGTAAGTCGTGAGTGGAGCCACGGGCGCCGGACCGGCCAAGACTGGAGCGAACGGTGCCCGTGGCCCCGCCGCGGAATCCCAGGGCGGGGACACCCCCGCCGAAGGCAGGGGGGGAACCGTGACGGACACCCGGGGACCGCAGGCGAAGCCGCAGTCCCAGTCCAAGCAGAAGCAGAAGTCCGGCGCGGCCAAGGAAGCGGCCGAGCAGCCCTACCACCCCCCGCAGGCCTACGCGGCCCCCGAGGGGCCGGGCAGCCAGCGGGCACCCCGTCCGGGGACCCGTACGACGCCCAGGACGCGCAAGGCGCGGCTGCGGGTGGCCAAGGCCGACCCGTGGTCGGTGATGAAGGTCAGCTTCCTGCTGTCCATCGCACTCGGCGTCTGCACGATCGTGGCGTCCGCGGTGCTGTGGATGGTCATGGACGCCATGGGCATCTTCTCGACCGTCGGCGGCACGATCAGCGAGGCGACCGGTTCGAACGAGGGCAACGGGTTCGACCTCCAGTCGTTCCTGTCGCTGCCGCGCGTGCTGATCTTCACCTCGGTCATCGCGGTGATCGACGTCGTGCTGATGACCGCCCTGGCGACGCTGGGCGCGTTCATCTACAACCTGTCCGCGGGCTTCGTGGGCGGCGTGGAGCTCACGCTGGCCGAGGACGAATGACCCGCTGACTGACCTGCGGGAAAGCCTCGCGGGAGCGGATTTGGGTTCCACTGCGTCTGTGCGCTAATCTTCAGGAGTCAGCGCGCAGGCGCGGAGGGGCTATAGCTCAGTTGGTTAGAGCGCATCCCTGATAAGGATGAGGCCACAGGTTCAAATCCTGTTAGCCCCACAGAGTCGAAGACCCCCAGTCCCCAGGACTGGGGGTCTTCGCCGTTGGGCCGTCCAGGGCCCCCTAGATAACCGATCGGTATCGGTCGGTGTGTATTGTTGGCGCCCAGAAGTCCCCAACGTCAACGAAAGACGAGGTCGCGCGGTGAAGAAGCTGCTCCTGGTCGCACTGGCCGCCATCGGCGGGCTCCTCGTGTACCGCCAGATCCAGGCGGACCGCGCCGAGCAGGACCTGTGGACGGAGGCAACCGACTCCGTGCCTTCCGGTTCCGGCGTGTGAGCCCCACGTTTGATCTCATGAAGCCCCGACTGCCGCTGCAGCCGGGGCTTCGTGCTGTTCCGGCGGCTTTGGCGCCGGGGGCCCTGGGGGCCCTGAGGCGGCTGGAGCCGGTGTGCTGGGCGGCCGGGAGCGCGCGGGCGGCTCAGGGGCCGCTGCCGGAGTAACGGGCCGCCGACGGGCGCGGCGGGTCGAGGGGGAGCCGCTGACGGCGGACGCGCCGCTGCTGGAGGCCGGCGCGGTGTACGAGGACGGCACCGCCCCCGGCGGGAGGCGGCGGAGCCGGGGCGCCAGGTGGAAGCCGGTCGTGTCCGGCGGGGCGTCGGTGGCGGCGGACCCGCGCGGATCGTGGGAGCCGGTGTCCGGAGGCGGCCCGCGGGGACCGGTGGGGTCATGTGCTGCGGGCAGGAGGGGGGTTGGGGGCCCTGCCGGGTGAAACCGGCTCGGAGGGGGGCCCGTTGGCCGAAGACCTCGACCGGTTCCTCGTCCTCGACCGGTTCCTCGTCCTCGGCCGGTTCCTCGTCCTCGGCCGGGGCGGGGAGCGACCGGGCGGCCCCGGCAAGGGCCTTGCGTGCCCCTGTGGCGCTGCGGACCCGGTTCTGGGGCTCCGGGTGCAGGAGGTGCGCGATGGGGTCCCACAGCGGCGCCGGGACCCCTTCAGGGGCGTCGCGGAGGCCGTGGGCGGAGAAGTGTTCGACCAGTGCCCGGGAATCGGGCGTGCGGCCCGTCGGCACGTACAGGGCGACCAGCCCGACGGCGTAGAGGTCGGAGGGGAAGTCCGGCTCCGCTCCCCGCAGTTGTTCCGGGGCGAAGCGGCCCGGAGTGCCGACGGCCAGGTCCGTCCCGGTCGGCCGCGGCTCGCCCTTGCGCAGGGAGATCCGGAAGCCGGACAGCCGCAGGTGCGGCCGCCCCTTCCCGGTGGCCTCCGGCAGGGTGCCGGCCGGCTTGACGTCGCGGTGGACGGCGCCCTCCGCGTGCACCGCCGCCGGCCCCGACAGGAGCCGGCCGGGCAGGACGCACGCGAAGCGGGGCGGCAGCGGCCCGTGGTCCGCGACCACCTGCGCCGGGGTGCCGCCGCCGACCAGGTCCACGGTGAGCAGGACCTCGTCGTCGCCGGCCGCCCAGCCGGAGGGGGCGAGCACCTGCGGGTGGTCGATGCACAGGGCCTGCTCGCGCACGAACCTCAGGAGCGTGTGGGCATCGCCGTCCCGTCCCCCGTCCGCCCCCGGTGCGTCAGTTCTGGTGGGCCTCGTAGTGGGCCACCGCTTCGGCCGTGCGCCCGGCGCCGTACACCCGCAGGAACTCCGCCAGTTCGGGGTGGCTCGGGGCGAGGGCGTTGGCCGCGTCGATGATGTCGCCCGCCGCCGAGACCGACCGCAGCAGCGACTGGATCTCCCGGACCACCCGCTTGACGGTGGGAGCGCCGGAACTCGTGGTGGTCTGACCGCTGTTGCTGAGGACGGACCCTCCCTGGGTGTTCTTGATCTCGTCCATCCGGTCGGTGGCCTCGCCGGCGCTGACGCTGCCGTCCGCCACCTGCCCGGCGAGGTCCTGGAGGGCCTGGACCCGCTGGACGACGGCCGGGTTGCCGATCTTGGCGCGCTGTCCGCTCATCAGCTGGGACAGCATGGGCGCCGACAGTCCGAGGACAGCAGCGAGGCGAGCCTGGTTCAGGCCGAGGTCATCTATGAGCCGTCGGAACAGGGCGCCCAGCGGCTCCCCGTACCAACTGCGCTGAAGCTCCCGGGCTCTGGCGGTTGCCTCTTGCTGTACTGCGTCCACTCTTCCTACTCCCCTTCGCTGGTGCGAACCTCGCGAGCATCTTACGGAGCGTGGTCGCGGGGCGGGAGTCCCTATCATTTTGCGGGATGAGGGGGTGCACCGGGTACTCTGTCCTGCGGAACGGACACTCCCTCCCGGGGGAGGAGCCGCGTCCGGACGCACGGGGCCTTAGCTCAGTTGGTAGAGCGCTGCTTTTGCAAGGCAGATGTCAGGAGTTCGAATCTCCTAGGCTCCACTTCAAAAGACCCCCTGACCTGCGGAAACGCCGGTCAGGGGGTCTTCTGTCATTCCTCTTTCCCGATCGCCTCCCCGGAAGTCCGGGCAGGGACACGGTGAGTGACAGCCGGACGGCGCGGGGGCGGCCGGCCGGCGGGGTCCCCCGGACGGCCCGGCCACAGGGCCCCGGCGCTCCCCGTGGCCGACAGTGGGTGGAGGCAGGCACGCAGGGGGCACACCCACACCACGCCGGAGGCACACGCAGATGGGGCTCTTCGATTTCCTGAAGCACGACAAGAAGAAGCAGGCGGAGCAGAAGGAGCAGCAGGCCGCCGCGCGCGGCGCGGGCGCCGCCCCGCCGACGCCGTCCGACATGGGGTCGAAGTACGCCGACGCGTCCGGGGCCGGCAAGGCGGCGGCCGAGCGGGCGGCCGGCGCGCCGAAGGCCGCGATGCCGCGGACCGCGGCGGGGCAGGCCCGGCCCCATCCGGCGCCGGCCGAGCCCAGCGACCTGTCGGCCGCGCACAAGGCCGTGCCCGTGCCGCCGAAGCCGCCGGCCGCCGCCAAGAAGCGCACGTACACCGTCAAGGCGGGGGACTCGCTCGCCGCGATCGCCCGCCGGGAGCTCGGCAACGAGGCGCGCTGGCGCGAGCTGTACGCCATGAACCGGGGCGTGATCGGTGCCAACCCCGACCTCATCCAGCCGGGACAGGTGCTGACCCTGCCCGGCTGAGCGGGCGTTGCGCACGGCGGCGGGGGCCCGGATCCTGGTGGATCCGGGCCCCCGCCGCCGTACGGGCTCCGCTCAGGGCGCCCCGTTCTCCTTCTCCTTGGCGGCCTGCGCCTCGTCGAAGGCCGCGGCGTCCTGTGCCGACGGCTCGGTGGCGGCCGGGGGCTCCACGAGCCAGTCCGGGTTGGACTGCTGGTCCCACCAGCGCCAGGCCGCGTAGGCCGCGCCGGCGAGCACGGCGGCCACCGCGATCCCCTTGAACAGCCGCCCGCACTTCGCCCGCCGCTCGTGGCGCCGTACCAGCCGGCGCACCTCCTCGGCCGTGACCTGCCCGCGCAGCGCGGCCAGTGCCGCCATCGAGCGGTTCGAGGCCTCCTCGGCCACCGGCCGGCCCGCGGCGATGGCGCCCTCCAGGCGCGGAGCCGTGTAGTCGACGGCGTGCCGGCACGCCTGCCGCGTCTGGTGGACGGCCTTCGTGGCGGCCCGGTCCACGTGCGGCGGGAGGTGCGTGCGTGCCGCGGTCATCCGTGGGTACAGATGGGTGTCGTAGGCGGCGCGGGCCTGTTGGGACGCCTGGTTGGCGGCGTGGGAGACCATGGGGGCCAGCCGTGCGTTCGCCTCTTGGGCGTAGTGGACGGCCGCGTCCCGGGCGGTGCCCGCATAGGGTGCCACCGCCTCCGCCGCGTGCCTCACGGCGTCCCTGGCGTTCTCGGCGGCCAGGCTCACGCTGTCCTTGCGGGTCACGGGATCCTCCTCCTCGGTGGCGGACACAGTTCACCTTTCCACCCTTTGTCGGATCATGCCTGCCATAGCCTCGCGCGGCATGCGTGACAGGGCATCCGGGTGGGGGAATTTCCTCCGGGTACTCCCCTCCGTGGGAGGATCGGGACCGACAGTGATGACTATGGAAGGCAGACCCGTGGCCGAGAAGCTCTACGCCACCCTGAAGACCAACCACGGCGACATCGAGATCGAGCTGCTGGAGAACTTCGCGCCGAAGACCGTCCGGAACTTCGTGGAGCTCGCCACGGGCGCCCGCGAGTGGACCCGCCCCACGGACGGCCAGAAGACCACGTCCCCGCTCTACGACGGCACCGTCTTCCACCGCGTCATCAGCGGCTTCATGATCCAGGGCGGCGACCCGCTGGGCAACGGCACCGGCGGCCCCGGCTACCGGTTCGCCGACGAGTTCCACCCCGACCTGGCCTTCACCAGGCCCTACCTCCTCGCCATGGCCAACGCGGGCCCGGGCACCAACGGCTCGCAGTTCTTCATCACGGTGGCGCCGACCGCCTGGCTGACCCGCAAGCACACCATCTTCGGCGAGGTCACCGACAAGGACAGCCAGAAGGTCGTGGACGCCATCGCGTCCGGCCCGACCAACCCGCGCACCGAGCGGCCGCTGGACGACGTGATCATCCAGTCCGTGTCCGTCGAGCGCCGCGAGGGCAAGCACTGACGGCTCCGCCGTCCGCCAGTTCCCGGGGCGTCCCGGGAACCAACGGGACCCGCCCGTCCGTACTGCATGTGTACGGATCCGCGGGGACGCGCACGGCCCGCCCCGCCGCCGACCGAGGGGACCGATGGACACCGACCGTCTGCCGGGCTGCTACCGCCACCCGGACCGCGACACCGGAATCAGCTGCACCCGCTGCGACCGGCCCATCTGCCCGGAGTGCATGATCAGCGCCTCGGTCGGCTACCAGTGCCCCGAGTGCGTCCGGGGCGGTTCCGGCACCGGGCACGCCCCGGCGGCCAACGCCCCGCGCACGGTCGCGGGCGGGCTGGTCGCCGCCGACCCCCAGCTGATCACCAAGATCCTCATCGGGATCAACGCGGCGGTGTTCCTCGCCGTGTACGCCGTACCGGGCCTGGCCGTCCAGCTGGAGCTGCTGGGCCGGTACGTGGAGTACTACGGGGCGCCCGTCGAGGGCGTTTCGACCGGGCAGTACCACCGGCTGCTGACCTCGATGTTCCTGCATGTCGAGTGGTGGCACATCTTCGGCAACATGGTCGCCCTGTGGGTGATCGGAGGCCCGCTGGAGGCGGCCCTGGGCCGCTCCCGCTACCTGGCCCTCTACCTGCTGTCGGGCCTGGGCGGCAGCGCCCTGGTCTACCTGCTGACCGCGCCCAACACCCCGACGCTCGGCGCGTCGGGCGCCATCTGCGGGCTGCTGGGCGCCACCGTCGTCCTCGCCCGCCGGCTGCGGTACGAGATGCGGCCGGTGCTGGTCACCCTCGGGCTGATGCTGCTGGTGACCTTCGTGCCCCTGGGGGGCGGCTGGTCGGTGTCCTGGCAGGCGCACATCGGCGGCCTGGTGACGGGCGCGCTGGTCGCGCTGGGCATGCTCGCCCCCGCCACGGGCAGGAGGCGCACACTGGTGCAGGGAGGCACCTGCGTGGCGGTCCTCCTGCTGACAGCGACCCTGATCATGGTGCGCACGGCCGCGCTCACCTGATCACACCGGCGTCAACTCTCCACAGAGTTATCCACAGATCTTCTGTCTTTTCCTCAGGTGTGGATGACGCTGTGGATAACTCCTGGGGAGAGGTTGCGCCGCTCGGCTATCCGTGTACTACTTCCACTGGGTGGAGACGCCGAATCCGGCAGCGATGAATCCGAAACCGACCACGATGTTCCAGTTGCCCAGAGCCTCGATCGGCAGCTGGGTGTCGGTCACGTAGAAGACGACGATCCATGCGAGACCGATCAGGAAGAAGGCCAGCATGACCGGGGCGACCCAGCCGCGGCTCCCCAGCCTGATCTGCTGCGCCTGCTTCGCCGGCGGCGGCGTGTAGTCGTCCTTCTTGCGGATACGTGACTTCGGCACGAGGGGCTCTCCTGTCGATGCGCTGGGGGACCTTGCCTGCCCCGGGCGTCCGTTAGCGTAGTGGACCTGTGGCGTTGAAGGAGAAGGGTACGTTGACCAATTCCGACGACTCCTCCGCGGGTCCCCGCCGCCGGGCCAGGGCGATGGGGCTGCTGACGGCCGCCGTGTTCGCCCTGGCGGGCCTCATCTTCGTCACCAGCTTCAACACGTCCAAGGGTACGAACATCCGCACGGACGCCTCCCTGCTCAAGCTCTCCGACCTGATCCACGAGCGCAGCGCCAACAACGCCGAGCTGGAGAAGACCGCCGCCGCCGTCCGCACCCAGGTCGACGCCCTCGCCGACCGCGACAACGGCAGCACCAAGGCCGAGGACGCCAAGCTCGCCGCCCTGCGCAAGGCCTCCGGCACCGAGGAGCTGACCGGCAAGGGCCTCAGCGTCACCCTCAACGACGCCCCGCCCAACGCCACCGCCCGCGTCCCGGGCGTGCCCGAACCCCAGCCCAACGACCTCGTGATCCACCAGCAGGACCTGCAGGCCGTGGTGAACGCGCTGTGGCAGGGCGGCGCCGAGGGCATCGAGGTCATGGGCCAGCGGCTGATCGCCACCAGCGCCGTGCGCTGCGTCGGCAACACCCTGATCCTCCAGGGCCGGGTGTACTCGCCCCCGTACAAGGTGTCGGCGGTCGGTGACCCGGGCGCGCTGCGCAAGGCCCTCAACGCCTCCCCCGCCATCCAGAACTACCAGCTGTACGTCAACGCCTACGGGCTCGGCTGGAAAGTGGACGAGGACAAGAGGCTGACACTTCCCGGCTACTCCGGCACAGTGGACCTCCACTATGCGAAGCCGCTGGAGTCCGCCTCGCCCTGATGCCGTACTGCGCCTCGCCGTACGGACGTTGAGCGAGCTGTGCCTGACGGCCGGGACGCTGGTCGTGCTCTTCGTCGCGTACGTGCTGCTGTGGACCGGGGTCACGGCGGACCGGGCCATGGAGGGGGAGCGGGCCCGGCTGCGCGACCGCTGGGCGGCGGCGGCCCCCGCACCCGCGCCCGGGCCCGCCTCCCCCGGCCCGCCGGCGCCCTCGGCCCCGTCCGCCCCGCCGCAGCCCTACCCCGCCGGACGGGCCTTCGCCGAGATGTACGTCCCCCGCTTCGGCGCCGACTGGAGCAAGCCGGTCCTGGAGGGCACGGACACCGACCTGCTCAAGAAGGGCCTCGGCCACTACACCGGCACCGCCCGCCCGGGCGGGGAGGGCAACTTCGCCGTCGCCGGCCACCGGCGCACCTACGGCGACCCCTTCAAGGACCTGGACGAGCTGCGCCCCGGCGACACGGTGATCGTCCGCGACGCCGTGAACCGCTACACCTACACCGTCCGCGCCGAGCCGCTGCGCACCCTGCCCACCGAGACCGGAGTGGTCGAGCCCGTCCCGCGCCGCTCGCCCTTCGCCACCCCCGGCAGGTACCTGACCCTCACCACCTGCGACCCCGAATGGGGCCACAGCCACCGCCTGATCGTCTGGGCGGAGCTCACCGGAACCCGTCCCGCCGATCCCGGGGGATTGCCCGGGTGACCCCCGCCGCGGGGGCCCCGGCCCGTAGTCTGGTGCGGTACCGCCCCCGCGGTGCGTGAGTGAATCGTGGACGACGAAGGAAACAGACGGAATGTACGGCTGGATCTGGCGGCATCTGCCGGGCAACGCGTGGGTGCGGGCGCTGATCTCTCTCGTACTGGTCCTCGCGGTGGTGTTCGTACTGTTCCAGTACGTCTTCCCGTGGGCCGAGCCGCTCCTTCCCTTCAACGACGTGACGGTGGACGAGGGATCGGGAGCGACTCCGTGAGCGCGCGCATTCTGGTTGTCGACAACTACGACAGCTTTGTCTTCAATCTGGTCCAGTACCTCTATCAGCTCGGCGCCGAATGCGAGGTGCTGCGCAACGACCAGGTCGAGCTCGCCCACGCCCAGGACGGCTTCGACGGCGTCCTCCTCTCCCCCGGTCCGGGCACGCCCGAGGAGGCCGGCGTCTGCGTCGACATGGTCCGGCACTGCGCCGCCACCGGCGTCCCCGTCTTCGGCGTCTGCCTCGGCATGCAGTCCATGGCCGTCGCCTACGGCGGGGTCGTGGACCGCGCCCCCGAGCTGCTGCACGGAAAGACCTCCCCCGTGGTCCACGAGGGCCTGGGCGTCTTCTCCGGACTCCCCTCGCCCTTCACGGCGACCCGCTACCACTCCCTCGCCGCGGAGCCGCAGACCCTGCCCGACGTGCTGGAGGTCACCGCCCGCACCGAGGAGGGGATCATCATGGGCCTGCGGCACCGGGAGCACGACGTCGAGGGCGTCCAGTTCCACCCCGAGTCGGTACTGACCGAGTGGGGCCACCGGATGCTCGCCAACTGGCTCGTGCGCTGCGGTGACGCCGGCGCCCTCGCACGGTCGGAAGGCCTGGCCCCGGTGGTGGGCAAGGCCGTCGCGTGACGACGGTCGCGCCGTCCGCGCCCAGCGAGGGCCGGGCCGCGCGGCGCAGGGCAGCGCAGGAGGCCGCCAAGCGCTCCCACGCGCGGGCCCGCAGACGGAGCGGGCGGGGCCGCAGGCGCGCCCGCCCGCGTTCCGGGGGGCCCGTGGTGGTGCTCAGCCGGGCCGTCGGCGAGCTGTTCATCACCGTCGGCGTGGTGATGCTGCTGTTCGTCGCCTACCAGCTCTGGTACACGAACCTGCTGGCGGAGCGGGCGGCGAACGGGGCCGCCGGCTCGCTGCGGCAGAACTGGGAGAACCCCCCGGCGGCCGCCGCGCCGCCCGTGGCGGCCTTCGAACCCGGGCAGGGCTTCGCGATCCTCCACATCCCCAAACTGGACCTGAAGGTGCCGGTGGCCGAGGGCATCAGCAAGGCGAAGGTGCTGGACAAGGGGATGGTCGGCCACTACGGCGAGGGCGCGCTGAAGACCGCCATGCCGGCCGACAAGCAGGGCAACTTCGCGGTCGCCGGACACCGCAACACCCACGGCGAACCGTTCCGGTACATCAACCAGCTGGTGCCGGGGGACCCGATCGTGGTCGAGACCCGGGACGCCTACTACACGTATCAGATGACCTCGGTCCTGCCGCAGACCTCACCGGCGAACGTGTCCGTCATCAAGCCGGTGCCGGAGGGTTCCGGATTCACCGGCCCCGGCCGGTACATCACGCTGACGACCTGCACCCCGGAGTTCACCAGCACCTACCGGATGATCGTATGGGGCAGGATGGTCGACGAACGCCCGCGCAGCCAGGGTGCTCCGCCCGCGCTGAACAGCCGCTGAACAGCCCGTAAGGACGAATCCGCAGTGTCTCGTGCCCGCCGCCGCTCCTCACCGCCGCCCGCCGACCGCAGTGTGATCGCCGGGGCCCTGAGCCTGCTGGGGGAGCTCCTGATCACGGTGGGGCTGGTCCTGGGCCTGTTCGTGGCGTACTCGCTGTGGTGGACCAACGTGCTCGCCGACCGGCAGGCCTCGGCCAGGGGCGACCAGATCCGCCGGCAGTGGCAGCAGGGGCCCGGCCCCGCCGCCGGCTCGCCCGCGCAGCCGGGGGCCCTCGACACCCAGGGCGGGATCGGCTTCCTGCACGTGCCGTCGATGAAGAACGGCGAGGTGCTGGTCAAGACCGGCACCTCGCCGGAGGTCCTCAACGACGGCGTGGCCGGCTACTACACGGACCCGGTGAAGGCGGCGCTGCCCTGGGAGGACAAGGGCAACTTCGCGCTGGCCGCGCACCGCGACGGGCACGGGGCGAAGTTCCACAACATCGACAAGGTGAAGAAGGGCGACGCGGTCGTCTTCGAGACCAAGGACACCTGGTACGTGTACAAGGTCTTCGCCGAGCTCGCCCAGACCTCGAAGTACAACACGGACGTGATCAACCCGGTCCCGAAGGAGTCGGGCAAGACCGCCCCCGGCCGCTACATCACGCTGACGACCTGCACCCCGGTCTACACCTCGAAGTACCGCTACATCGTCTGGGGCGAGCTGGTGCGCACGGAGAAGGTGGACGCCGACCGCACCCCGCCGGCCGAGCTGCGCTGAGCCTGCTCGTACCGACGTTTCACGTGAAACAGGCCCGGACCCCCGAGAGGGTCCGGGCCTGTTTCACGTGAAACGAAGCGACGCGGCTACCGGCGGCCTGGCCGGCGACTACCGGCGGCCGCCGGTCAGGCCGCCGAAGAAGCCTCCGCCGCCCTGCTGGCCGCCGTCCTGCGGCTGGCTCGGGTTCGCCATGGTCCGGACGTTGACGACCGTGCCGCCCGGGACCGGGGTACCGGCGGCCGGGTCGGAGGCCACCACGATGGCGTTGTCGTCGGTCGGACCGCCCAGGACCGCCCCGAAGTTCAGGTTGGCCTGCTTGAGGGCGTTCTTGGCCTGGGCCACGGTCTGCCCGGTCAGCACCGGCACGGCGGACGGCTGCGAGGACGCCTTGGTGATGCTGACGTTGACCGGGGTGTCCTTGGGAAGCTGCTGGCCGGGAGCGTACTGCTGCGCCACGATCGTCTTCGGCGCGGCTCCGGGCTGGTCGACCTCGGTGGTGCTGCCGAGCTTGAGCTTGGCGTCCTGGAGTGCCTTGACGGCCGCCTCCTTGGTCAGACCGGTGAGGTCCGGGACGACGCCCTTCGCGACCTCCTTGGCGACCTGGAGGGTCACCACGGAGCCCTGCTCGGCCTGGGTGCCCGCCTTGGGGTTCTGGTCCAGCACGGTGCCGGGGTTGGCGCCGTCGGACTCGACGAGCTTCTTCTCGACCTGGAACTTCTTGTCCTTCAGCAGGGACTCGGCGTCCTCGAACTTCAGCCGGGCGACGTCGGGGACGGCAGCCTTGGGCGCTCCCGAGGAGACCTTGACCTTGACCGACGTGCCCTTGTCGACCTTGGTGCCCTCGGCCGGGTTCTGCGAGCAGACGTTGCCCTTGGGCTGGTCCGCACAGGGCTCCTCGGCCTCCTTCTCCACCGTGAGACCCATGTTCTTGGCGCTGCCCTGCGCCGACTCGAAGGTCTGGCCGACGAGCTTGGGGACGGCGGGGCGGTTGTCCGCGGTGTTGAAGAGGGATCTGCCGATCAGGATCGCGCCGACCAGGACGAGCACCCCGGCGATGGCGAGCAGGACCGTCGAGGCGCGGCTCTTCTTCTGCTGGCGCCGGCCGTGGCCCTGGTCGTAGCCGCCGTGCCCCTGGTCCTGGTACCCGTATCCGCCGTCGCCCCCGGGGGGCATCGGCGGCATCATCGAGGTCTGGCCCGAGTCCGGGGAGCGCAGGGCGGTGGTGGGCTGGTCGTAGCCCTGGTGCCCGTAGCCGCCCTGGTCGGGGTAGCCGTAGCCGGCGCCGCCCATGGTGGCGGTCGCGGCGACGGGCTGGCCCTCCAGGCAGGCCTCGATGTCCGCGCGCATCTCGTCGGCGGACTGGTAGCGGTAGTCGGGGTCCTTGACCAGCGCCTTGAGGACGATGGCGTCCATCACGGGCGTGATCTCGGGGTCGAAGTTCGACGGCGGCTGGGGCTCTTCCCGTACGTGCTGGTAGGCGACGGCCACGGGGGAGTCGCCGACGAACGGGGGCCGCACGCAGAGCAGCTCGTAGAGCAGGCAGCCCGCGGAGTACAGGTCGGAGCGCGCGTCGACCTGCTCGCCCTTGGCCTGCTCCGGGGAGAGGTACTGGGCGGTGCCGATCACGGCGGCCGTCTGCGTCATGGTCATCCCGGAGTCGCCCATGGCCCGGGCGATGCCGAAGTCCATGACCTTGACCTGGCCGGTCCGGGTGAGCATGACGTTCGCGGGCTTGATGTCGCGGTGCACGATGCCGGCGCGGTGCGAGTACTCCAGCGCCTGGAGGATGCCGATGCACATCTCCAGGGTCCGCTCGGGCAGCAGCTTGCGGCCGGAGTGCAGCAGCTCGCGCAGGGTGGAGCCGTCGACGTACTCCATCACGATGTACGGGATGGAGATGTTGTCGACGTAGTCCTCGCCGGTGTCGTAGACCGCGACGATGGCCGGGTGGTTGAGCGACGCGGCCGACTGGGCCTCGCGGCGGAACCGGGCCTGGAAGGACGGATCACGGGCGAGGTCGGCGCGCAGGGTCTTGACGGCGACGGTACGGCCGAGCCGGGTGTCGTGCCCGAGGTAGACCTCGGCCATGCCACCGCGGCCGAGCACGTGGCTCAGCTCGTACCGGCCGCCGAGGCGACGCGGCTCTTCCATAACGTTCCAGCCCTCTCCGTCAGTCCCGACCGCACCCGTGTGTGGTCCGGCGGTGTGCTGTTCGCGGCAAGGCTACCGGCCGATCGTCGGTGATCGGTTCGTGACCACAGGCTGATATCGGACCGGTACCGAGCGCTCGGATCCCGTCTGCGGGACTCATCCCTTGTTCTTCAGGACGGCTTCCATGACGGCCTTGGCGACCGGAGCGGCCAGGCCGCCGCCGGTGATGTCCTCGCGGTCCGCCGCGCTGTCCTCGATGACGACGGCGACGGCCACGGGGGAGGTTCCGTCCGGCAGCTCCGCGTAGGAGATGAACCAGGCGTAGGGGCGCTTGGCGTTCTTCTCGCCGTGCTGGGCGGTACCCGTCTTGCCGCCGACCTTCACGTTCTTGATCTTGGCCGAGGTGCCCGTGCCGTTCTCGACGACGTTCACCATCATCTGCTGGACCTTCTGCGCGTTGGCCGCGCTGAGGGGCCGGCTCATCTCCTGCGGCTCGTGCTTCTCGATCGTGTCGAGGTTCGGCGCGGTGAGCTGCTCGACCATGTACGGCTTCATCAGCTTGCCGTCGTTGGCGATCGCCGCGGTGACCATGGCCATCTGGAGCGGGGTGGCCGCCGTGTTGAACTGGCCGATCGAACTCAGCGCGTTGCCGTCCTTGCCCATCGTCTTGTCGTAGACGCTGGCGAAGGCGCGGACCGGGGTGTCGACGGTGCTGTTGAAGCCGAACTTCTGCGCCGTCTCGACCATGCCGTCACGGCCGACCTTGTCACCGACGTTCGCGAAGACCGAGTTGCAGGAGACCTTGAGCGCGTCGTTGAGGCTCGCCTTCTCGCAGCCGGAGGCGTGGTTGACCATCGGGGTCTTCGTGCCGGGCAGGATGTAGGGCTCGGGGGTGTCGGTCGGGGCGTTGATGTCGCTGATCACCCCGTGCTCCAGCGCGGCCGCGGCGGTGACCACCTTGAAGGTGGAGCCCGGCGGGTAGGTCTCGCGCAGGGCGCGGTTGACCAGGTTCTTGTCGGCGCTGTTGTTCAGGTCGCGCCAGGCCTTCTCGTCGTTCTTGGAGTTGCCCGCGAAGGTCGACGGGTCGTACGACGGGGTGCTGGCCAGGGCCAGGATGGCGCCGGTGCGCGGGTCGATCGCGGCGACCGCGCCCGTCTTGGTGCCGAGGGCCGTGAAGGCGGCCTTCTGGGCGTTGGCGTTCAGGGTGGTGATGACGTTGCCGCCCTGCTTCTTCTCACCGGTGAACATGCCGATCGTCCGGTCGAAGAACAGCCGGTCGTCGTTGCCGGTGAGGATGCCGTCGTCGATCTTCTCCAGCTGGGTGGAGCCGAAGGCCTGCGAGGCGTAGCCGGTGACCGGCGCCCACAGCGGGCCGTCGAGGTAGGTCCGCTTGAACTTGAAGTCGCTGCCGTCGGTGACCGCGGACCCGGTGATGGGCTGGCCGCCGACGATGATGTTGCCGCGCTCGGTGGCGTACTGGGCGATCTGGACCCGTCGGTTCTCCTTGCGGGTGCTGAGGTCCTCGGCCTGCACGTACTGCAGCCAGTTGGTCCGGATCAGCAGGGCGAGGACGAGGAGCCCGCAGAACAGCGAGATGCGGCGCAGGGGCTTGTTCATGACGGGCGGACCACCTGGGTCATCTCGGAGTCGGGGGACGGGGCGGGGGCCGGGGCGGGGCGGCGTGCGGTGTCGCTGATCCGGATGAGGATGGCGATGAGCATCCAGTTCGCCAGGACGGAGGAACCGCCGTTGGCGAGGAAGGGCATGGTCATGCCGGTGAGGGGGATGAGGCCCATGACCCCGCCGGCGACGACGAAGATCTGGAGGGCGAAGGCGCCGGAGAGCCCGATGGCGAAGAGCTTGCCGAAGGGGTCGCGGGCGGCGAGGGCGGTGCGCACGCCCCGCTCGATGATCAGGCCGTAGAGCAGGAGGAAGGCCATGACGCCGGTCAGGCCGAGCTCCTCGCCGACGGTCGAGAAGATGAAGTCGGAGTTGGCGGCGAAGCCGATGAGGTCCGAGTTGCCCTGGCCCCATCCGGTGCCGAGGACGCCGCCGGAGCCGAAGCTCATGATCGACTGGCCGACCTGCTCGCAGGCGCCGGAGGTGGTGTAGCAGGCGAAGGGGTCGAGCCAGGCGGTGACGCGGACCTTGACGTGGCTGGCGGTCATGCCGACGACCGTGGCGCCGCCGACCGACATGAGCAGGCCGATGACGATCCAGCTGGTCCGCTCGGTGGCCACGTACAGCATGATCACGAACATGCCGAAGAACAGCAGCGAGGTGCCGAGGTCGTTCTCGAAGACGAGGACGAGCAGGCTCATCGCCCAGATCATCAGGATCGGGCCGAGGTCGCGGCCGCGCGGCAGGTAGAGGCCCATGAAGCGGCGGCTGGCCAGGGCCAGGGCGTCGCGCTTCACCATCAGGTAGCCGGCGAAGAAGATCGCGATGACGATCTTGGCGAACTCGCCGGGCTGGATGGAGAACCCGCCGACGCTGATCCAGATCTTCGCGCCGAAGACGTCCGCGCCCAGACCCGGGACGACGGGCAGGATCAGCAGGACGAGGGCGCCGGCCATCGAGATGTACGTGAACCGCTGGAGCACACGGTGGTCCTTGAGGACCAGCAGCACGACGGAGAACAGGGCGATGGCGAGCGCCGTGTACATCATCTGCCGCGGCGCGGACTCCGAGAAGCCGCCGAAGCTGCGCTTGGCGAGGGCCCGCAGCCGCTCGGACTGGTCGAGCCGCCAGATCAGGACGACGCCGAGCCCGTTGAGCAGCGTCGCGATCGGCAGCAGCAGCGGGTCGGCGTACTTGGCGTAGCGGCGTACGACGAAGTGCGCGATGCCGGAGAGCACGGCGAAGCCGAGCCCGTAGACCAGCATGCCCGGGGGCAGCTCGCCGTGGATCGACAGGCCCACGTTGGCGTAGGCGAAGATCGGGATGACCACGGCGAAGGCGAGCAGCAGGAGCTCGGTGTTCCGCCGGCTCGGTGCCTCGATGGCGCCGATGGTGGTCGTGTTGGTGACAACGCTCATGGTGTGGCGGGCCCCCTGTGCCCGCGTATCTCTACTGCTTCTCGCACTGGCCGACGACAGCCTGCTCCGCGGGAGTCAGGCTGGGTCCGGGCGTCTGGCTGCCCTGCGCTTCGGCGGCGCGGCGGGCCTCTTCCTGCTTGCAGGCGGAGACCTGGGTGCCGAGCTCGTCGATCTTCTTGCGCGCCCCGTCGAGGCTCTCTTCGCTGATGTTGGCCTCGACCTGCTTCCGCTTGAAGGACGGCAGGTACTTCAGTTCGATCTCGGGATGATCCGTCTCGACCTGAGAGAGGTGGATCCAGGCCAGGTTCTGGCTGATGCCGCGGTACAGCGCGACGTGGTCACCCTTGACGCCCACGTAGTACTGGGTCTGCGTCCAGCGGTGCGCGGCGTACAGGCCCCCGCCGACGACGCCGGCGACGAGGAGCAGGATCAGGGTGCGGGTGGTCCACTTGCGCCCTTTGCTGCGCCGCTTGCGCGGGTGGTCGTACGAGTCGTCGTACTGGCCGTCGGCGTCGTACGCCTCGGGTTCGCCGAAGGTCCCGTACGGGGCGCCGCCGCCCTGGCTCTGGTCGGGGTATCCGTAGCCGGCGGCTTCACCGCTGCCCGGGGGGCCGAAGGCGCCCGGGGGCGGCGGGGTCTGGCGGCCGAGGCCCGAGGCCCGGCCGGCCGGGGTCTGCATGGCGTTGCCGTCGAAGAGCTGGTGCGGGTTCTCGGCGACCGCGCCGACGACCACCGGGGTGTCGTTCGGCTGGGCGGCCATGGTGTCGCCGCTGTCGGTGTCGAGGACGTCCGCGACGATGCAGGTGATGTTGTCCGGACCGCCGCCGCGCAGGGCGAGCTGGATCAGGGACTGCACCGTCTCGTGCGGGCCGTGGTAGTCGGCGAGGGTCTCCTCCAGGGTCTGGTGGGAGACCACGCCGGACAGGCCGTCGGAGCAGATCAGGTAGCGGTCGCCGGCCCGGACCTCGCGGATGGAGAGGTCGGGCTCCACGACGTCGCCGCTGCCGAGCGCCCGCATCAGGAGGGAGCGCTGCGGGTGGGTGGTGGCCTCTTCCTCGGTGATCCGGCCCTCGTCGACGAGCCGCTGGACCCAGGTGTGGTCCTGGGTGATCTGGGTGAGGACGCCGTCGCGGAGCAGGTAGGCGCGGGAGTCGCCGACGTGGACGAGGCCGAGCCGCTGACCGGTCCACAGCAGGGCGGTGAGCGTGGTGCCCATGCCCTCCAGCTGGCCGTCCTCCTCGACCATGACGCGCAGCTGGTCGTTGGCCCGCTGCACGGCGATGCCGAGGGCCGTGAGGATGTCGGAGCCCGGGATGTCGTCGTCGAGCTGGACGAGCGAGGAGATGACCTCGGAGCTGGCGACCTCGCCGGCGGCCTGGCCGCCCATGCCGTCGGCGACGGCGAGGAGCCGGGGACCGGCGTAGCCGGAGTCCTCGTTGCCCTCGCGGATCATCCCCTTGTGCGATCCGGCGGCGAAACGCAGGGACAGACTCATGCGCACCTGCCCTGTCGACGACGCTTCGGGGTACAACCGGTCTCGAGCCACACTGCCCACCCTCCGGTCGGGAGCGCGCTCGGGCCCGTGTCCCCGGTGGGACGGACCGCTGCGGCTCGCTCGCTCCGCTCGCTCATTCTCGTACTACTTCCGCAGCTCGATGACGGTCTTGCCGATGCGGATCGGGGCGCCCGGCGGAATGGGCGTCGGGGTGGTGAGTCGGGTCCGGTCGAGATACGTGCCGTTGGTGGACCCGAGATCCTCGACGATCCACTGGCCGTCACGGTCGGGGTAGATCCTGGCATGGCGGCTGGAGGCGTAGTCGTCGTCCAGCACGATCGTGGAGTCGTGGGCGCGGCCCAGCGTGATCGTCTGGCCGGCGAGGGTCACGGTGGTGCCCGTGAGGGTCCCCTCGGAGACGACGAGCTTGGTCGGCGCGCCCCGGCGCTGGCGCTGCTGCGGCGGGGCGGCCTGCCGCCCGGTCTGCTGCGGCGCTGCGGCCGCGCCGCCGCCGCGGCGCGAGCCGCGCTGCGTGACGCGCGTACCGAACAGGTCGCTGCGGATGACCTGAACGGCCACGATGACGAACAGCCACAGAACGGCCAGGAAACCCAACCGCATGACCGTCAGGGTCAGCTCTGACATTGCCCCCGCTTCACCCTTCGGCTTGCCGGTAAATGATGGTGGTGCTGCCCACGACGATCCGCGAGCCGTCGCGGAGCGTAGCGCGGGTGGTGTGCTGTCCGTCCACCACGATGCCGTTGGTGGACCCGAGATCCTGGATCGTCGGGGGTGTTCCGGTCCGGATCTCACAGTGCCGGCGGGACACGCCGGGGTCGTCGATCCGCACATCGGCCTCGGTGCTGCGGCCGAGTACGAGCGTGGGACGCGAGATCTGGTGGCGGGTGCCGTTGATCTCGATCCAGCGGCGCATGGTGCCCGGAGCGCCGGAAGTCGGGGGGGCGCCGCCGGGGCGGCCGCCGGGTGCGCCCGGGGGAGGACCCGCGGGCATGGGAGGGGCGGCGACCGGCGGGTAGCCGTAACCGCCCTGCTGGCCCTGGGGGGCCTGGGAGGGGTCCTGGGAGGTGCTGGAGGCCAGGGTGCGGCTGCGGACGCGGTAGAGGCCCGTGTCCAGGTCCTCGGCCTTCTCCAGGTGGACCTTGATGGGGCCCATGAAGCTGTAGCGCTGCTGCTTGGCGTAGTCGCGGACGAGGCCCGCGAGCTCGTCGCCGAGCTGGCCGGAGTAGGGGCTCAGGCGCTCGTAGTCGCCGGCGCTCAGCTCCACGATGAAGTCGTTGGGGACGACGGTCCGCTCGCGGTTCCAGATGGTGGCGTTGTTGTCGCACTCCCGCTGGAGGGCGCCGGCGATCTCCACCGGCTGGACCTCGGACTTGAACACCTTGGCGAAGGTGCCGTTCACCAGACCTTCGAGACGCTGCTCGAACCGCTTCAGGACTCCCATCGGGCACCTCCTCCGTCGCTGTCGCCCTGTACTGCTTACTGATCGTATCCACGCGTGGCGGATTCGGGTGGTTCCCCTTCGCTCCTGTCCACAGGAGTGTTGGTCCTCACAAGGGATCGTAGGGGTGCTCCCAGGACAGTGTCCCGCACCCGGAGGGGGCTGCGGGAGGGGCCGTCGGGAGGTCCACCGGGGGTGACGGGAAAGCGATTTCAATCCACCCCGTCTGACGTGCTACTGTTTCGACGTCGCCAGGGGAACGGGCCGAAAGGCAAGATCCACTGGAGAGCTACTCGGGCGAGTGGCGGAACGGCAGACGCGCTGGCTTCAGGTGCCAGTGTCCTTCGGGACGTGGGGGTTCAAATCCCCCCTCGCCCACATCGGGGAAGCCCCGGTCCGGACTCCGGATCGGGGCTTCTCGCCGTTTCCGGCCGTTCGTACGGCCGCCGTCGTGCGTCGCCGCCGACCGTCCGACTTTCGTCGTTCCGGGCGCGACGAAAGAGGGCGGCCCGCGGGGTGTGCCGCTGTCTAGGGTCGGTCGCGTGGATGCCAAGGCGAGGGTGCGTGCGGGCCGGGAGTGGCTGAAGGGGCCGGAGCCCTGGTCCCGGCGGATGCTGGCGGGGGACCTGGCCCTCGCGGGGCTGCTGGCCCTGCTGGGCCTCGGCGTCGACGAACTCAGCAACAGCTCGGGCCTGACGACGGTCCTCGGGGCCGTGGCCGTGGTGGCGCTGGTGCTGCTGCGCAGGCGGCTGCCGGCGGCCACGCTGGTGGCGGGCGCCGCGGTGAGCGCGTTCCTGCCCGCCGTGTTCCTCGTGACGATCGTGCTGGGCTGGTCCGCGGGGCGCAGGATCGTCGGCGTGGGCCGGGCGCTCGGGGCGTTCGTGCTGGCCTTCCTCGCGTCGGTCGGCCTCACGCTCGTCGACCAGTGGACGCAGATGCGTCCCTTCCTGGTGATCGTGTTCGCCACCCTGCTGTTCCTGGCCGCGACCGTCATGCCCGGCCTGGCCAGCCGGTACTGGTACCAGCGCCGGACCCTGCTGAGCGCCCTCCAGGAGCGCAACGACCGGCTCGTGCGGGAGCGGACGATGGTGGCCGGGCAGGCCCGGCTGCGGGAGCGGCAGCGGATCGCCCAGGACATGCACGACAGCCTCGGCCACCAACTGGCGCTGATCTCGGTGCACACCGGGGCGCTGGAGGTGGACCCGGCGCTGACCGACCGCCAGCGCGAGGCGGTCGGGGTGCTGCGGCAGGCCTCGGTGGCGGCGATGCACGAGCTGCGCGAGGTCGTCGGGATCCTGCGGGACGGGGTGGAGGCCCCCGCACCGGCGGACGAGGCGCAGCCCGCCGCGCGCGGGGTCGCCGGGATCGCGGGCATCGTGGAGGCGGCGCGGGCCGCGGGGACCGACGTGCGGCTCGGCACGGCGGGGCGGCCCCGGCCGCTGGTCGCGGCCTGCGACCACGCCGCGTACCGGATCGTGCAGGAGGCGCTGACCAATGCCTACAAGCACGCACCCGGGTCGTCGATCGCCGTGGAACTCCGTTACGAGGACGACTCGCTGGTGGTGGAGATCGCCAACGGCCCGGCCGTCGAGCGGGCTTCGGGCGAGGTCGTCTCCGGCGGGCAGGGGCTGACGGGGCTGCGCGAGCGGGCCCGGCTGGTCGGCGGGATGGTGCACGCGGGCTCCACTGAGGACGGCGGGTTCCGGGTGGCCGGGGTGCTGCCGTACGGGACGGAGCCGGCCGGGGCGGCCGACGACGTCGACGGCGGCTTCGCCGACGACTTCGGCCAGCGGTCGCAGGCGCTGTCGCTGGCGCGGCAGGGGGCCGCCAAGGCGGCCCCGCCGATGGACTGGGCGGCGCTGGACCGCGAGCTGTCCGTGCCCGTCCGCAGCCGGGCCGGGGGCGTCGCGACGGGCTGCGGGATCGCGGTGGCGGCCGTGGTGCTGCTGATCATCGTGCTGGGCGCCGGGGTGGCCCTGCTGGTGGGCACCGCCGACCAGGCGATGATCAGCAAGGACCAGTACGACGCGGTGCACGTGGGCGAGTCCGAGGAGTCCGTGCGCAGGCGGCTGCCGGACGGGGACAGCGTCCTGACGATGGGCGTGGACCGCAAGGGCCCGCCGCCGCCGGCGGGGTCGGACTGCCTGGCGCTGCTGGCCGCGGACTCCTCGGAGCTCACGAAGGACACCGTTTTCCGGTTCTGCTTCCTGGACGGCAAGCTCGTGGAGAAGCAGGCGTACGAGGTCGAGCAGTAGGAGCGCGGGTGACAGCCAAGGTGATCAGAGTGGTGATCGCTGACGACGAGCCGCTGATCCGGGCCGGTATCAGGATGATCCTGACCTCGGCGCCGGACATCGAGGTCGTGGCGGAGGGGGCCGACGGGCGGGAGGCGGTCGAGCTGGCCCGTTCCCACGCCCCGGACGTGGTGCTGCTGGACATCCAGATGCCGGTGATGGACGGGCTGACCGCGCTGGGCGAGCTGGGGCGGGCGGTGCCGGGCGCGCGGGCGCTGATCCTGACCACCTTCGGGGAGCGGGAGAACGTGCTGCGGGCGCTGAGCCAGGGCGGCGCGGGGTTCCTGCTGAAGGACTCGGCGCCCGGCGAGCTGATCGGCGCGGTCCGGGCGGCCGCCGCCGGGGACGCCTACCTGTCCCCCGCCGCGACCCGGCACGTGGTGGACCAGCTGGCCGGCGGGCAGGCCGCGGGCCGCGGCGAGGAGGCCCGGCGGCGGGTGGCGGGTCTGAGCGAGCGCGAGCGCGGGGTGCTGGCGCTGCTCGGGGAGGGCCTGTCCAACGCGGACGCCGGCCGCAGACTCCACATGAGCGAGGCGACGGTGAAGACGTACGTGAGCCGGATCCTCGCGAAGCTGGAGTGCGAGAACCGGGTGCAGGCGGCGCTGCTGGCGCGGGACGCCGGTTTGTAGCAGGGCTGTGGCGGGCCTGTGGCGGTGCCGTGCGGGGGACTTGGGGTACCGTCGGGCCGATCTGACCGGCGGAGAAGCCGCCGGTGGGGCCTGACGAGGTGGGGGGCGGCGCACATGGCGACGGCATCGGGACGGTACGCGGCGGACGCGGCGGAAGCCGCCGACGCGGGACGGCCCGGCGGGCGCATCCCGCGCGTCCCGGGCTTCGCCCCGAGGACCGTGGCCGGCTCCCCCAAGGAGGCCGGCCGGGCGCTGCGGCTGCGCGTGCCCCGTTCCGCCCACGCCCGCTTCGAGATACCCGCCGACCGCCCGGACGCCGTGCGCGCGGTCGAGGAGTCCAACGTCGGGCGGGTTGCCGAGCTGACCCCGATACGGGTGGGCCGGATGGCCGCCAACCCCTTCGCCTTCCTGCGGGGCGCCGCCGGCCTGATGGCGCACGACCTGTCAGGCGGCCCGGTGACCGGGGTGGGTGCGCAGATCTGCGGCGACGCCCACGCGGCCAACTTCGGCCTCTACGGGGACGCGCGCGGCCGTCTCGTGATCGACCTCAACGACTTCGACGAGACCGTCTTCGGCCCGTGGGAGTGGGACGTCAAGCGCCTCGCCACCTCGCTGGTGCTGGCCGGACGCGTCGCGGGCGCCGACGAGGACACCTGCCGGGCTGCGGCGCGGGACGCCGTGGGCGCCTACCGGCGCACCATGCGGCTGCTGGCCAAGCTCCCCGCGCTCGACGCCTGGAACGCCATCGCCGACGAGGAGCTCGTCTCCCACACCGACGCCCGCGACCTGCTGGGCACCCTGGAGCGGGTCTCGGCGAAGGCCCGCAACAACACCTCCGCCCGGTTCGCCGCCAAGTCGACCGAGGCCTGCGAGGACGGCCTCCCGGCCGGCGGCGGCCCCGCCGGCCGGCGTTTCGTGGACGCGCTGCCCGTGCTGCGCCGGGTCGGCGACCAGGAGGCCGCCGCCGTGGCCGCCTCGCTGGGCCCCTACCTGACGACCCTGTCGGGGGACCGGCTGCCGCTGCTGGCCCGCTACTCGATCCACGACGTGGCCTTCCGCGTCGTCGGCACCGGCAGCGTGGGCACCCGCTCGTACGTGGTGCTGCTGCTGGACCACCGCGGCGAGCCGCTGGTGCTCCAGGTCAAGGAGGCCCGGCCCTCCGTGCTGCTGCCGCACCTGCCCGCGCTGGGCTTCCACTCCCCGGAGGAGGAGCACGAGGGCCGCCGCGTGGTGGCCGGGCAGAAGCGGATGCAGGTGGTCTCCGACATCCTGCTGGGCTGGACCACCGTCGAGGGGCGCCCGTACCAGGTCCGCCAGTTCCGCAACCGCAAGGGCAGCGTGGACCCGGCGGCGCTGGCCGTCGACCAGATCGACGACTACGGGCGGATGACCGGCGCCCTGCTGGCCCGTGCGCACGCCCACAGCGCCGATCCGCGGCTGCTGGCCGGGTACTGCGGCAAGAACGAGGAGCTGGACGAGGCGATGGCCGCCTTCGCCGTCGCCTACGCCGACCGCAGCGAGGCCGACCACGCGGATCTGGTGGCGGCGGTGCGCTCCGGCCGGATCGCGGCAGAGTTCGGGGTCTGACCGGACGCCCGCCGGGCCGGGGGAGGGACGGCTCCCCCGGCCGGGCCGTAGGCTGGCCGGGTGAGCGAGCAGAGCGGACAGACAGCCCCCGAAGAGCAGACGGCCTCCGGTGACGAGCGGCCCGAGGCCCGCCTGGAGCGTGCCGTGCGGGCCGCCGAGCAGGCACTGATCGAGTTCGAGATCGCGGTGGAGACCTTCCGGGTGGAGGTCGAGAACTTCTCCCGGCTCCACCACCAGAAGCTCGGGCCGATGTACTCGCGGCTCGACGAGCTCGACGCGCTGATCGCGGAGGCGAAGGCCGCCCGCAGCGGCGATCCCGAGGACCTGCGGCGGGCCCGTGACGCCCGCTCGCTGGTCATGCCGATGCCCGGGGTGGACGAGCTGTTCCACGACTGGCTGGGCTCGGACGGGATCTCCGACGACGCGGCCGCGATGCTCACCGAACGGCCGGTGCGCCCGCCGGAGCGGGTGCGCCCCTCGGAGGAGGTCCGCCGGCTCTACCGCGAGCTGGTCCGCCGGGCCCACCCGGACCTGGCCCAGGACGAGTCGGAGCGGACGCGGCGCGACGCGTTCATCGCCCGCGTCAACGCCGCCTACGGGCGCGGCGAGGAGCAGCTGCTGCGCGAGCTGGCCGAGGAGTGGGACGCGGGCCCGGTGCCGCCGGCCGCGGCGCCGAGCGAGAGCGAGGAGCTGTACGCCCGGCTGGAGTGGCTGTCGCAGCGCAAGGAGCTGCTGTCGATGGTGGCCAAGGAGCTGGAGGACAGCGCGATCGGCGCGATGCTGCGGATGGCCCCCGACGACCCGGACCGGCTGCTGGAGGAGATCGCCGAGCAGCTGCTGGCCCAGGTCTCCGAGCGCGAGGCGGAACTGGCGTCCTTCGCGACTCCGTGAGCCCGGGCTCCGGGGTCGGATAGGTTGGCAGGCCAGATCCGTGAAGAGAGAAGGCGACTGTCATGAACTTCGGACCGCTCCCCTCGGTGGAGGCCGCCGCGGTGCCCGCCGAAGGCCTCGTCCTCGACGTCCGTGAGGACGACGAATGGGCGGCCGGTCATGTCGAGGGCGCGCTGCACGTCCCGATGAGCGACTTCGTCGCGCGCTTCGGCGAGGTGACGGAGGCGGTCGCGGACGGCCGCACGGCATACGTGATGTGCCGCGTGGGCGGGCGCAGCGCCCAGGTCACCCAGTACCTGGTGGGCCAGGGCATCGACGCCGTCAACGTGTCCGGCGGGATGCAGGCCTGGGACGGTGCCGGGCGCCCGATGGTGACGGAGAACGGGAACCCGGCCTTCGTCCTCTAGCCTTCGCCCTCCGGGGCCGGCGGCTCCGGAGGCGGCACCGGCCCGGGCCCGAACCGGCGCCGGCACCGGCCCGGGCCCGAACCGGCGCCGGTACCGGCGCGGGCCCGTACCGGCACCGGCACCGGCGCGGCTCCTGCCTCAGCCGAGGGGGTGGGCGGCCAGCAGGTCGCCCAGGGCCTCCTCGTGCGCGGCGGCCGGACCGAGCTGGAGCTCCAGCTGCTTGGCCCAGGCGTGGTAGCGGTGCAGCGGGTAGTCCGTGTCGGCGCCGAAGCCGCCGTGCAGGTGCTGCGCGGTCTGCACGACCCGGCGCACGCCCTCGGAGGCCCAGATCTTGGCGACGGCCACGTCCCCGGAGGCGGGCAGCGGGCCGCCGGCCGCTCCGGTCGCGGCGTCGAGCCGCCAGGCCGCCTGCCAGAGGGTGACCTCCATGGCGCGCAGGTCGATGTAGCGGTCGGCGGCCTGGACCGCGACGGCCTGGAAGGTGGCCACGGGGAAGCCGAACTGCTCCCGCTTGCTCGTGTAGCCGCTGGTCATGGCGAGGACGCGTTCGCCGAGGCCGAGCGCGAGGGCGCAGGTCCCGGTGGTCAGGACCTGGCGCAGCCGCTCCCAGGCGCCGGGGGCGTCGATCACGTGGGCGGCGGGGACCCGGACCCCGTCCAGGGTGAGTTCGGCGAGCTTCTCCCCGCTGGTGGAGTACTGGTCGGCGAGGGTGAGGCCCTCGGCGGCGCGGGGGACCAGCGCGAGGACGGCCCCGCCGTCGCCGGTGTGCGCGGGGACGGCGATCCAGTCGCTGCCGTGCGCCCAGGGGACGGCCGTCTGCACCCCGTCGAGGGTCCAGGAGCCGTCCTCGCGGCGTGCGGTGACGGCCAGTTCGGCGGGGTCGTGGCCGGTGCGGCCCTGCGCGGCGGCGGTGAGGACGAGCGTGCCCCGCGCGGCGCCGGGCAGCAGGGCTGCGGCCAGTTCGGGGCCGCCGTGGGACTGGACGGCCATGGCGGTGGCGCAGTGCTCCAGCAGCGGCACTCGGGCCAGCGCCCCGGCCGCCTCGCGCAGCACCAGGCAGAGCGCGACGGTGTCCAGGCCCGACCCGCCGTGCTCCTCGGCGAGTACGAGGCCCAGCAGGTCGGAGCGGGCGAGCGTGGCCCACAGGGGCCGGTCGAACTCCTCGGCGACGGCCCCCGGCGTGAGCGCGGGGCTGGGGACGCCGTCGGGCGGTACGTCGGCGAACACCGCCTTCGCCGCCTCGACGGCCGCCCGCTGTTCCTCGGTGAAGGTGAAGTCCACTGCCTGTCCTCCCGCGCGCACCGGTGCTGTGGTCCAGCGGGCTCGGCCACTGGACCTGACGGGGCGTCAAGATAGAGCAGGAGGCGGCAGAAGCACAGCCCGCCGGGGCGGCTCAGCGGTCGAAGTCGATCTCCACTTCCTCCGTCACGGGGTGGGACTGGCAGGCCAGCACGAACCCGGCCTCCGTCTCCTCCTCCTCCAGCGCGAAGTTGCGGTCCATGCGCACCTCGCCCGAGACCACGAACGCCCGGCAGGTTCCGCAGACCCCGCCCTTGCAGGCGTACGGGGCGTCCGCGCGGGCCCGCAGCACGGCGTCCAGCAGGGACTCCCCGGCCTGCACCGGCCAGGTGCCCGAGCGGCCGTCGAGCCGGGCGGTGACCCGCCCGTGGGCCGCGGCCGGTGCCGAGGACCGCACGGGGTCCTGCGGGGCGGTCTCCTCGACGTGGAAGATCTCCTCGTGCACCCGGGTCCGTACGACGCCCAGCGCGGCCAGGGCCCCCTGCGCACCCGTCACCAGCCCGTACGGGCCGCACAGGAACCAGCCCGAGACCTCCCCGACCGGCAGCAGCGCGGGCAGCAGGGACGTGAGGCGGGCCTCGTCGAGCCGTCCGGACGGCAGCCCGGCCTCCTGCTCCTCGCGGGAGAGGACGGTGACCAGCTGGAAGCGGTCCGGGTAGCGGTCCTTGAGGTCGGCCACCTCCTCCAGGAACATCGTGGAGGCCGCCGAGCGGTCGCTGCGCACCAGGCAGAACCGGGCGTCGGGGCGGGCCGCGAGCAGGGTGGCGGCGATCGACAGGACCGGGGTGATGCCGCTGCCGCCGACGATCGCCGCGTAGTGCGCCGAGGCCGGGGCGGCCGCCGGGTCCAGGGTGAACCGCCCGGCCGGGACCATCACGTCCAGCACGTCGCCGGCGCCGATCTCCTTGTGGGCGAAGGTGGAGAACTCGCCGCCCTCCACCAGGCGCACCCCCACGCGCAGCTCGGCCGGGCCCGGGCCGTCGGCGGCCGGGGCGGGGGAGCAGATCGAATAGGTCCGGCGGACCTCTGCGCCCCCGGCGGGCCTGCGGCGGAGCGTCAGGTGCTGGCCGGGGGCGTGCCGGTACTCGGCGCGCAGCTCCTCGGGCACCGACAGGGTCAGCGCCACCGAGTCGTCCGTGAGCCGGTCGACCGCCGCCACCGTCAGGGGGTGGAACGCGCCGTGGCGGGGTGCGGCCATCTACAGCTCCTTGAAGTGGTCGAACGGTTCGCGGCAGGCGACGCACCGGCGCAGCGCCTTGCAGGCGGTGGAGGAGAACCGGCTGAGCAGCTCGGTGTCGGTCGAGCCGCAGTTGGGGCAGCGCACCGACAGGGTGAGCGGGACCGGTCCGCCGGCGGAGTGCGGGCGCGGCGGGGCGATGCCGAACTCGGCGAGCTTGCGGCGGCCTTCGGCGCTGATGTCGTCGGTGGACCAGGCGGGGGCGAGCACCGTGGTGACCCGCACCCGGGGTATGCCGTGGTCGGTGAGGACGCGCTCGATGTCGGCGGACATGGCCTCGATGGCCGGGCAGCCGGTGTAGGTGGGGGTCAGGAGCACCTCGGCGTACCCCTCGGCATGCATCCGCACGCCGCGCAGGACGCCCAGCTCGGCGAGGGTCAGGACGGGCAGCTCCGGGTCCGGGACGGTGCCGGCCAGCTCGGCCAGCTCCGCCTCCAGGCGGCTCGTCCCGGCCGCGGCGGTCACCACGACGCTCCCGGGTGGCTGCGGTGCAGGTGCTGCATCTCCGCGAGCAGCCGCCCGAAGGACTCGGTGTGCAGGCCCTGGCGGCCGGCTCCGGCGGTCCAGGCGCCCGTGCGCGGTCCCTCGGGCAGGTCGAGTCCGGCCTGCTCCAGGACGCCGCCCAGCGCGGCCAGCCAGCGGGCCTCCAGGGCGGCGGGGTCCACGTCGAGGCCCTCGACGGGGCGGAACATCTCCCCGGTGTACTTCCACAGCCCGTCCAGGGCCGTGCGCATGCGCCGGCTGCTCTCCTCGGTGCCGTCGCCGAGCCGCAGCGTCCACTGCTCGGCGTGGTCGCGGTGGTAGGCGGTCTCCTTGACGGCCTTGGCCGCCAGCGGGGCGAACGGGCCGTCGCCGGCGGCCAGTTCCGCGTACAGCTCGTGCTGGTACAGGGAGAAGTACAGCTGGCGCGCGATGGTGTGGGCGAAGTCCCCGTTGGGCTGTTCGACCAGCTGGAGGTTGCGGAAGGCGCGCTCCTCGCGCAGGAAGGCCAGTTCGTCCTCGTCGCCCGCCATGGAGAGCAGGACGCGGGCCTGGCCGAGCAGGTCGAGCGCGATGTTCGCGAGCGCGACCTCCTCCTCCAGGACGGGGGCGTGGCCGGCCCATTCGCCGAGGCGGTGGGAGAGGATCAGCGCGTCGTCCGCGAGGGCGAGGACGGCGGCCGTGGCCGCTGGCGGGGTGGCGGTGTCGGTGCTCACAGGTGGCGCACCCCCTCGGGGATCTCGTAGAAGGTCGGGTGCCGGTAGGGCTTGTCGGCGGACGGGGCGAAGAACGGGTCCCGCTCGTCCGGGGAGGAGGCCGTGATCTCCACGGAGGGCACGACCCAGATGGAGACGCCCTCGCTCCGCCGCGTGTACAGGTCGCGTGCGTTGCGCAGGGCCATCTCGGCGTCGGGGGCGTGCAGGCTGCCCGCGTGCGTGTGCGAGAGGCCGCGGCGCGAGCGCACGAACACCTCCCACAGGGGCCAGTTCTGCGTCATGCCTGTACCTCTCGTCCGGTGCCGGTGTGCTTCTGCGCGTACGCCGTGGCCGCTTCGCGGACCCAGGCGCCTTCCTCGTGGGCCCTGCGCCGCTGGTCGATGCGCTGCTCGTTGCAGGGGCCGTTGCCCTTGAGCACGTCCCAGAACTCGGCCCAGTCGATGGCGCCGAAGTCGTGGTGCCCGCGCTCCTCGTTCCACCGGATGTCCGGGTCGGGCAGGGTCAGGCCCAGGGACTCGGCCTGCGGGACGGCGATGTCGACGAAGCGCTGGCGCAGCTCGTCGTTGGAGTGCCGCTTGATCCGCCAGGCCATCGCCTGGGCGCTGTGGACCGACTCGTCGTCCGGCGGGCCGAACATCATCAGGGAGGGCCACCACCAGCGGTTCACGGCGTCCTGGGCCATGGCGTGCTGGGCCTCGGTGCCCTGGGAGAGGGCGAGGAGCAGCTCGTAGCCCTGGCGCTGGTGGAAGGACTCCTCCTTGCAGATCCGGACCATCGCGCGGGCGTAGGGGCCGTAGGAGCAGCGGCAGATCGGCACCTGGTTGGTGATCGCCGCGCCGTCCACGAGCCAGCCGATGGCGCCGACGTCCGCCCAGGTCAGGGTCGGGTAGTTGAAGATCGATGAGTACTTCTGCCTGCCGGAGTGGAGCTTGTCGAGCAGCTCGTCGCGGCTGGTGCCGAGGGTTTCGGCGGCGCTGTAGAGGTAGAGGCCGTGCCCCGCCTCGTCCTGGACCTTGGCCATCAGGATCGCCTTGCGGCGCAGCGAGGGCGCGCGGGTGATCCAGTTGGCCTCGGGCTGCATGCCGATGATCTCGGAATGGGCGTGCTGGGCCATCTGCCGGACCAGGGAGGCGCGGTACTCCTCGGGCATCCAGTCGCGCGGCTCCACGCGCTCCTCCGCCGCGACGGCGGCGTCGAAGTCCGCCCTCAGCTGTGCGCCGAGGCCGGCGGACCCTCCGTCCACCCCGCCCGACGTCCCCGTCTCCGGAGTCACTGCGACCATCACGGCTCCCTGTCCGAGTCTGCCGTCCGCCCGACCGACCGATCGTTCGGTTCATCCTCTTCAATGGTGAGACGGCGGCCCGTAGGGTGTCAACCTCTGTGGGCAACCCTGTGGACGCCGGATGATCGGGGCGGGATGGACGCGAACGAGCGCGAGCGCGAGGACGGGCCCGGTACGGACCCTCCCCGGGCGCCCGGGATCGCCGGGCTGTCCCTCCCGTACCGCGTCCTCGCGGCGCTGGTCACGGCCGCGCTGGCCGTCGCCGCCTGCCTCCACCTGGGGCTGGTCTTCCTGCACGTCGCCCCCTCCAATACGCTGAGCAAGCGGCACGCGGGCCTGGTCGACGGCTGGGTCTACCCCGAGTTCGAACAGAACTGGAAGCTCTTCGCCCCCAACCCGCTCCAGCAGAACATCGCCGTGGAGGCCCGCGCCCAGGTCCGCACCGCCGCCGGCGCCCTCGTCACCACGGACTGGCGGGACCTGTCCGCCGAGGACGCCGCCGCCATCCGGCACAGCCTGCTGCCGAGCCACACCCGGCAGAACGAGCTCCGCCGGGCCTGGGACTTCTTCACCGGCTCCCACGACGACGACGACAAGGCGACCAATGCCGAGCGCGGCGAGCTGTCCGAGGCCTATCTGAAGCGGATCGCCGGCGCCCGGCTGGGGGCGGGACTCCCCGGCGGCGACCGGATCGTACGGGTCCAGCTGCGCTCGGCGACCCGCTCCGTGGCCGCGCCGGCCTGGAGCGGGGAGAAGACGGACACCCAGACGTACTACCGGGAGCTGCCGTGGTGGACCGTCTGAGGCGGGCGCTCGCCCAGGTCAGCGGCCGGGCCCTCGGCCCGTACCAGAGCGCCGTCGTCCGCATCGGCTTCGCCGGGACCTGGCTGTTCTTCCTGCTGCGCGAGTTCCCGCACCGGCAGGAGCTGTACGGGCCCGACGGGCCGTGGAGCTGGCAGCTCGCCGGGCGCCTGGTCTCCGGGAACCACGCCTTCACGGTGCTGCTGTGGTCCGCGTCCGGGTGGTGGTTCGAGCTCGTCTACGGCCTCGCCGCGGCCGCGAGCGCGCTGCTGGCGCTGGGCTGGCGGACGCGGGCGACGTCCGTGCTGTTCATGGTCGGGGTGCTGTCGCTGCAGAACCGCAGCGTGTTCATGGGCGACGGCGGCGACAACGTCATCCACCTGATGGCCGTCTACCTGGTGCTCACGCGCTGCGCGCAGGTCTGGTCGCTGGACGCGCGGCGGGCCCGGCTGCGCGGCACCGCCGCGGCGGGGCCGGCCGGGCCGGCGCTGTGGGGCGTGCTGGGCGCCGTCCTCGCCTGGGCGGCGTCGGCCGGGAAGCTGAGCGACGGCTGGACGGCCGTGTTCGCGGCGCTGTGGGCGGGGGCCGCGCTGTGGTGGCTGGCCGAGCGGTACGAGCCGCAGGGCGAGCGGCGGGCCGCCCTGGACGTGCTCGCGAACCTGCTGCACAACGCCGGAATGCTCGTGATCATGGCGGAGGTGTGCCTGATCTACGCGACGGCGGGCTGGTACAAGATCCAGGGCTCGCGCTGGCAGGACGGGACCGCGCTGTACTACCCGCTGCGGCTGGACTACTTCACCCCGTGGCCGGGGCTCTCGGCGATGCTGGCCGGGAGCGGGGTGGCGGTGATGCTGCTGACCTACGGGACCGTGGTGGTACAGGTCGCGTTCCCGTTCACGCTGTTCAACCGGCGGGTCAAGAACGTGCTGCTCGCGGTGATGATGCTGGAGCACGCGGGGATCGCCCTGCTGCTGGGGCTGCCGTTCTTCTCCCTGGCGATGATCGCCGCCGATGCGGTGTTCCTGCCGACGGGGCTGCTGGTGTGGGTGGGGGCACGGGTCGCCGCGCTGCGGGCGCGGGTTCCGCTGCGCGGAGCCCCGCCCCGCCCCGCCCTTTCTCCGTTCCCCTGGGCTGCGCCCCGGATCCCCGCCCTGGGGGCTCCGCCCCCGGACCTCCCCCCGGCTGCCCCTGGGGGTACCCCCGGCGCCTCGAACGCCGGCGAGGCCGGATAGGACCAGCCCGCGGGGCCGGACACCGCCCGGGCGGGCCGTAGGGTCGGGGTATGAGTGTGGTGCGGGAGTGGGCCGGGACGGCCGGGCGGGACGACGTCGTGTTGCTGGACGGGTTCCATGCGCTGAAGCACGCCCTGCGGTTCGGGGCCGAGGTGCTGCTCGTCGTGGCCGAGGACCCCGAGGGCGTACGGGCCCTCGCCGCCGGGCTCGCGCCCGACGTGGAGGAGGCGGTGGCGCGGCTGCTGCGCCGGGGGCCGCTCAAGGAGCTGCTGCCCCGCGTGCACCCCACCGGGGTCGCGGCCCTCGCCGTCCGGCCCGACCGGGACGCC
The DNA here is from genome assembly GCF_040701585.1 of Streptomyces sp. NPDC093801. Taxonomy (NCBI): domain Bacteria; kingdom Bacillati; phylum Actinomycetota; class Actinomycetes; order Kitasatosporales; family Streptomycetaceae; genus Streptomyces; species Streptomyces sp. NPDC093801. The sequence continues at coordinate 89,710 of NZ_JBFBDP010000025.1, forward strand.
GGGCGGGACGCCCTGGCGCGCACGCCCCGGCCCGCACCGATCGTCCTGCTCGACAACCCCCGCAACCTCGGCAACGTCGGCGCCGTCGTCCGCCTCGCCGCGGGCTTCGGCGCCACCGGTGTGGTGACCCGGGGCGACCTCGACCCCTGGCACCCCAACGTGGTCCGTGCCGGGGCCGGGCTGCACTACGCGACCACCGTGGACCGGCTGGAGCTGGAGGAGCTGCCGCCCGGGCCCGTGTACGCGCTGGACCCGGAGGGCGAGGACATCCGCGCCCTCGCCCTCCCGGACGACGCCCTGCTGGCCTTCGGCTCCGAGCGCCACGGGATCTCGCCCGAGCTGCGCGCCCGGGCGGACCACCTGGTCTCCCTGCCGATGCGGCCCCAGGTCTCCAGCTACAACCTGGCCACCAGCGTGGCGATGACCCTCTTCCACTGGGGCGGGCCCCGGCCCTGAGGGCTACGCCTGGCGGCGGACCTCCACCACGCGGAAGCGGTTGGAGACGAACGCCCCGTCGCACAGCGCGGCGTTCGCCGCCGGGTTGCCGCCCGAGCCGTGGAAGTCGGAGAAGGCCGCGGTCTGGTTCACGTAGACCCCGCCCGTCAGGTTCAGCGACAGCTGCGCCGACTCCTCCAGGCAGACCTCCTCGATCGCGCGCTCGGTGTCCGCCGAGGTGGTGTAGGCGCCCACCGTCATCGCGCCCTTCTCCCGCACCGTGCGGCGCAGCAGCTCCAGGGCGTCGGCGGTGGAGTCCACCGCCACCGCGAAGGAGACCGGGCCGAAGCACTCCGAGAGGTACGCCGCTTCCGGGTCCGGCTTGCCGGCGTCCAGCTTCACGATCACCGGGGTGCGCACGACCGCGTCCGGGAACTCGGGGTTGGCCACCTCGCGGGAGGCCAGCGCGACCTCGCCCAGGCCCGCAGCGGCCTCCAGGCGCGCCTTGACGTCCGGGTTGACCAGTGCGCCCAGCAGCGCGTTGGCCCGGGCGTCGTCGCCCAGCAGGCCGCCGACCGAGGCGGCGAGGTCGGCGACGACCTCGTCGTACGACTTGTGGCCGGCGTCCGTCTCGATGCCCTCGCGCGGGATCAGCAGGTTCTGCGGGGTGGTGCACATCTGGCCGCTGTAGAGGGACAGCGAGAAGGCCAGGTTGGACAGCATGCCCTTGTAGTCGGAGGTCGAGTCGACGACGACCGTGTTGACGCCGGCCTTCTCCGTGTAGACCTGCGCCTGGCGGGCGTTGGCCTCCAGCCAGTCGCCGAACTCCGTCGAGCCCGTGTAGTCGATCAGCTTGATCTCGGGGCGGACCGCGAGGGTCTTGGCGATGCCCTCGCCCGGCCGCTCGACGGCCAGCGCCACCAGGTTCGGGTCGAAGCCGGCCTCGGCGAGCACCTCGCGGGCCACCTTGACGGTCAGCGCCAGCGGGAGGACGGCGCGCGGGTGCGGCTTGACCAGGACGGCGTTGCCGGTGGCGAGGGAGGCGAACAGGCCGGGGTAGCCGTTCCAGGTGGGGAACGTGTTGCAGCCGATCATGAGCGCGATGCCGCGCGGCACCGCCGTGAAGGTCTTGCCGAGCTCCAGCGGGTCGCGCTTGCCCTGCGGCTTGGACCAGTCCGCCTGCCCGGGGACCCGGGTCTGCTCCTCGTACGCGTAGGCGACGGCCTCCAGGCCGCGGTCCTGCGCGTGGGGGCCGCCCGCCTGGAACGCCATCATGAACGCCTGGCCGCTGGTGTGCATCACCGCGTGCGCGAACTCGTGGGTGCGGGCGGAGATGCGGGAGAGGATCTCGACGCAGACCGCGGCGCGGGCCGCGGGCCCGGCGTCGCGCCAGGCGCCCATGCCGGCCTTCATGGCGGGCAGCAGGACGTCCACGTCGGCGTGCGGGTACTCCACGCCCAGCTCCGGGCCGTACGGGGAGACCTCGCCGCCGGTCCAGCCGTCCGTGCCGGGCTGGTCGAGGTCGAAGCGGGTGCCGCGGACGGCCTCGAAGGCGGCGAGCCCGTCGGCCGGGGCGGTCTCCCCGTAGGCCTTGGGGTGCTCGGGGTGCGGGGACCAGTAGGCGCGGCTGCGGATGGCAGCCAGCGCCTGGTCCAGGGTGGGCCGGTGCTTCTCGGTGAGCTGGGAGAGGGTGAGCTCGGCGGCCATCAGGGACCAACTCCTCGTTGAGCCGGGCAGGATCAGGCTGGTTCTCAGCGTGAGATCAGGCAGGGGCGGGTGAAGAAGAGCAGACTGGAGTTAGAGTAACCGAACGATCGGTCGGGACAAGAGGGCCCGGCAGGACCTGTGGACAACCCGGTGCGGGAGGATCAGGACATGACAGCAATCGAGCGGTCCCGCACTGTGGCGGTCGTCGGCGCCGGCACCATGGGACAGGGCATCGCCCAGGTGGCCCTCCTCGCAGGCCACCGCGTGCTGATCCACGACATCGACCGCGCCCTCGCCGCCACCGGGGCCGCCCTCGTGCGCGACCGCGTCGAGCGCATGGCCGCCAAGGGCCGCCTCGACCGCGCCGAGGCCGAGGAGGCCGCCGGCCGGATCCGGGCGGCCGAGGGCCTGGCCGACCTCGCCGGCGCCGCCCTCGTCGTCGAGGCCGTCGTCGAGGACGTCACCGTCAAGCACGCCCTCTTCGCGGCACTCGAAGAGGTGGTTTCGCCGGACGCCCTGCTGGCCACCAACACCTCCTCCCTCTCCGTCACCGAACTCGCCGCCGGCCTCGCGCACCCCGGCCGCTTCCTCGGCCTGCACTTCTTCAACCCGGCCCCGCTGCTCCCCCTCGTCGAGGTGGTGAGCGGCTCCGCCACGGACCCGGCCGCCGCCGAACGCGCGTACCGCACGGTCCTGGGCTGGGGGAAGACCCCGGTCCGCTGCGCCGACACCCCTGGCTTCATCGTCAACCGGATCGCCCGCCCCTTCTACGCGGAAGCCTTCGCCGTGTACGAGGAGCAGGGCGCCGACCCCGCGACCATCGACGCCGTCCTGCGCGAGAGCGGCGGCTTCAAGATGGGCCCGTTCGCCCTGACCGACCTGATCGGCCAGGACGTCAACGAGGCCGTCACCCGCTCGGTGTGGGAGTCCTTCTTCCGCAGCCCCAAGTTCACCCCCTCGCTCGCGCAGCGCCGGCTGGTCCAGTCGGGCCGCCTCGGCCGCAAGTCCGGGCACGGTTGGTATCCGTACGGCGAGGGCGCCCAGCCGCCCGCCCCGCGCACCGCCGGGCCGCAGGAGGCGCCGGAGAAGGTGTCCGTCGTCGGCGACCTCGGACCGGCCGCCGCTCTGGCGGGGCTCATCGAGGAGGCCGGCATCGCGGTGACCTCCACCGCGCACGGCGGCCCGTACATCCAGCTGCCCGGCGAGGGCCAGCTGGTGCTGGCCGACGGCAAGACCGCGGTCGAGTTCACCGACGTCGTCTACTTCGACCTCGCGCTGGACTACCGCGAGGCCACCCGGATCGCCCTGTCGGTCAGCGGGGACACCAGCGAGCGCACCCTCGCCGAGGCCATCGGCCTCTTCCAGCGGCTCGGCAAGGAGGTCTCCGTCATCGGGGACGTCCCCGGCATGATCGTCGCCCGGACCGTGGCCATGCTGATCGACCTCACCGCCGACGCCGTGGCGCGCGGGGTGGCCTCCGCCGAGGACATCGACACCGCGATGCGGCTCGGCGTCAACTACCCGCTGGGCCCCTCCGAATGGCACGAGCGGGTCGGCCGGGACTGGGCGTACGACCTCCTGCACCACCTCGACGAGCGCTGTCCCGGCGGCCGCTACGCCCCTTCGCTGGCCCTCTTCAAACTGGGCTACGCGGACGACGGCGAAGCGGAGGAGGCCGCCGCAGGGGCGGCGGAGGAGGGCACCGGATGACCACGGCCAGGCGGGACACCTACACCCCCGAGACGCTGCTGTCGGTGGCGGTGCAGGTCTTCAACGAGCGCGGCTACGACGGCACCTCCATGGAGCACCTCTCCAAGGCCGCCGGGATCTCCAAGTCCTCGATCTACCACCACGTGGCGGGCAAGGAGGAACTGCTGCACCGGGCCGTCAGCCGGGCGCTGGACGAGCTCTTCGCCGTCCTGGAGGAGCCGGGCGCCCTGCGCGGCCGCGCGGTCGCGCGCGTCGAGTACGTCACCCGCCGCACGGTCGAGGTCCTGGTCGCGGAGCTCCCCTACGTCACCCTGCTGCTGCGGGTGCGCGGCAACACCCGCACCGAGCGCTGGGCCCTGGAGCGCCGGCGCGAGTTCGACCACCAGGTCGCCGAGCTGCTCAAGGCCGCGGCCGCCGACGGGGACCTGCGGGCGGACGTGGACATCCGGCTGGCCACCCGCCTGCTCTTCGGCATGGTCAACTCGCTCGTCGAGTGGTACCGCCCGCACCCGGGCACGACCCCCGACCAGCTCGCGGACGCCGTGGTCAGCATGGCCCTGGACGGCCTGCGCGCGAAGTCCTAGCGGGAGCGGCGGGGGAGGGGGCAGGGATTCCGGCCCCCTCCCCCTTTACGGTCCTCCGCGACCGTTTTCAGTCCTCCGCGACCGTTTTCAGTCCTCCGCGAGCGCCGGGCCGGCGGCCGGGCCCGGGTCCAGCAGGTCCGTCTCCTCGAAGACCAGCAGCGTGCGGGTGGACAGCACCTCCGGGATGGACTGCAGACGGGTCAGCACCAGCTCCCGCAGCGTGCGGTTGTCCGCCGTGTGGACCAGCAGCAGGACGTCGAAGTCCCCGCTCACGAGGGCGATGTGGGCGGCCCCCGGAAGCTCGCGCAGCTTCTCGCGCACCGTCCGCCACGAGTTCTGGACGATCTTCAGGGTGATATAGGCGGATGCCCCCTGACCTGCCCGTTCGTGGTTCACCCGGGCCGTGAAACCGCGGATCACCCCGTCGTCGATCAGCCGGTTGATCCGGGCGTACGCGTTCGCGCGCGAGACGTGCACCTGCTCGGCCACCGACCGTATCGACGCCCGTCCGTCCGCCTGGAGCAGGCGCATGATCGACCGGTCGATCGGGTCGAGGGGGCGGGGCGGCACGGGCGGCGCCGGTGCCACCGGCGGGACGGGGACCGGGGGTGCCGCCGGGGTGGCCGGGGCACCCCCCGGTGAAGCCGGTACGGAGCCCGTTCCGGCCATTTGTTCATCCGGCATTGCCCACTGCCTGCCTCTCCTGGACGTCCTGCACCCATCCCAGGGCCCCGTCGCCAGTTTGTCCACAGCCTGAAGGCGCCTGTAGCCAAATTGCGCCGACGACCGAACAATCGGTAGGTGAGGCACCCCACAACCGGGGGCCCGCCCCGCCCGCTTCCCACGAGGAGGTGTACGCCGCCATGACGGTCCAAGAGCTGCCCGGTGCCGGTGCGTCCCACCGAGTCACCCCGCCGCCCGCCTGGAGGCCCCGCACGGAGGCCGCTCCGCTGCTTCCGGACCCGGAGCCCTACCGGGTCCTGGGCACCGCGGCGGCCGAGCACCTCGACCCCGCGCTGATGCGCCGCTACTACGCCGAGCTGGTGCGGGGCCGCCGCTACAACGCCCAGGCCACCGCGCTGACCCGGCAGGGCCGTCTCGCCGTGTACCCCTCCACCGTCGGGCAGGAGGCCGCCGAGATCGCGGCCGCGCTGGTCCTGGAGGAGCAGGACTGGCTCTTCCCGAGCTACCGCGACACCCTCGCGGCCGTGGCGCGCGGACTGGACCCCGTCCAGGCGCTCACGCTGCTGCGCGGCGACTGGCACACCGGGTACGACCCGCGCGAGCTGCGCATAGCCCCGCTGTGCACCCCGCTCGCCACCCAGCTCCCGCACGCGGTCGGCGTGGCGCACGCCGCGCGGCTGCGCGGGGACGAGGTCGTCGCGCTCGCCATGGTCGGCGACGGCGGCACCAGCGAGGGCGACTTCCACGAGGCGCTGAACTTCGCGGCCGTCTGGCAGGCACCGGTGGTCTTCCTGGTCCAGAACAACGGCTTCGCCATCTCCGTCCCGCTCGCCAAGCAGACGGCCGCCCCGACCCTGGCCCACAAGGCCGTGGGGTACGGGATGCCCGGCCGGCTGGTCGACGGGAACGACGCCGCCGCGCTGCACGAGGTCCTCACCGAGGCCGTGAAGCGGGCGCGCTCGGGCGGCGGCCCGACCCTGATCGAGGCCGTCACCTACCGGATGGAGGCCCACACGAACGCCGACGACGCGACCCGCTACCGGTCCGACTCCGAGGTCGAGGCCTGGAAGGCGCACGACCCGGTGGAGCTGCTGGAGCGCGAGCTCACGGCGCGCGGCTGGCTGGACGAGTCCGGCGTCCGGGAGGCGCGCGACGCGGCCGAGGCGATGGCGGCGGACCTCCGCGAGCGGATGAACGCCGAACCCGTGCTGGACCCGATGGACCTCTTCGCGCACGTCTACGCCGAGCAGACCGGCCGGCTGCGCGAGCAGGCGGCCATGCTGCGCGCCGAACTGGAAGCGGAAGGTGACGCATGACCACGGTGGCTCAGCAGGGGGTCAAGCCCGCGACGATGGCGCAGGCGCTGACCCGGGCCATGCGGGACGCGATGGCCGAGGACCCGACCGTCCACGTGATGGGCGAGGACGTCGGGACGCTCGGCGGGGTCTTCCGGATCACCGACGGGCTCGCGAAGGAGTTCGGCGAGGACCGGGTCACGGACACCCCGCTCGCGGAGGCCGGGATCCTCGGCACCGCGGTCGGCATGGCCATGTACGGGCTGCGGCCGGTCGTGGAGATGCAGTTCGACGCGTTCGCCTACCCGGCGTTCGAGCAGCTCATCTCGCACGTGGCGAAGATGCGCAACCGCACGCGGGGCGCCATGCCGCTGCCGATCACCATCCGCGTGCCGTACGGCGGCGGCATCGGCGGCGTCGAGCACCACTGCGACTCCTCCGAGGCCTACTACACGGCCACGCCGGGCCTGACGGTCGTCACCCCGGCGACCGTCGAGGACGCGTACGGGCTGCTGCGCGCCTCCATCGCCAGTGACGACCCCGTGGTCTTCCTGGAGCCGAAGCGGCTCTACTGGTCCAAGTCGCCGTGGTCGCCGGAGGCCCCCGCGGCCGTCCCGGGCATCGGCGAGGCCCTGGTCCGCCGGGCCGGTACGAGCGCCACCCTGATCACCTACGGGCCCTCGCTGCCGGTCTGCCTGGAGGCGGCCGAGGCGGCCCGCGAGGAGGGCTGGGACCTGGAGGTCGTGGACCTGCGCTCCCTCGTCCCCTTCGACGAGGAGACGGTCGTCGCCTCCGTGCGCCGCACCGGGCGCGCGGTCGTGGTCCACGAGGCCGGCGGCTTCGGCGGCCCGGGTGCGGAGATCGCGGCCCGGGTGACCGAGCGCTGCTTCCACCACCTGGAGGCGCCGGTGCTGCGCGTGACGGGCTTCGACATCCCGTACCCGCCGCCGATGCTGGAGAAGCACCACCTGCCCGGTGTGGAGCGGATCCTGGACGCGGTGGCCCGCCTGCAGTGGGAGAACTGATGCCGCAGGTCATGGAATTCAAGCTGCCCGACCTCGGCGAGGGGCTGACCGAGGCCGAGATCGTGCGGTGGCTGGTGGCGGTGGGCGACGTCGTCGCCATCGACCAGCCGGTCGTCGAGGTCGAGACGGCCAAGGCGATGGTGGAGGTGCCCTGCCCGTACGGCGGTGTGGTCACCGCACGGTTCGGCGAGGAGGGCGAGGAGCTGCCGGTCGGCGCCCCGCTGATCACCGTGGCGGTGGGTGCGGAATCGGCGCCCGCCGGGGCCGCGCAGGCCCCGGCCGCCGAGGCGGATGCCGAGGGCGCCGCCCCCGCGCCCCGGCCGCTGATCGGGTACGGCTCGGACCACTCGCGCCCTGCGCGTCGGCGGCGGGTGCGACCCGTCACCAGCGCGGTGTCGGCGCCCGTCGCGGTCCCCGTCGCGGTGCCGGCCCCCGTCCCGGTCCCGGCGGCTCCCGTGGCTCCGGCGGCGCCCGCCGGGCCGGTGCCCGTCATCTCGCCGCTGGTGCGCAAGCTGGCCCGGGACAACGGCGTCGACCTGCGGGCGCTGCGCGGATCCGGGCCGGACGGCCTGATCCTGCGGGCCGACGTGGAAGCCGCGCTGCGCAACCCCGAGCCCGTGGCCGCACCCGAGCCCGTGGCCGCACCCAAGCCCGTGGCCGCTCCCGCGGCGGTGGCCGCGCACGGCGAGCGCATCCCGCTCAAGGGCCTGCGCGGCGCCGTGGCGGAGAAGCTCTCGCGCAGCCGGCGCGAGATCCCCGAGGCCACCTGCTGGGTCGACGCGGACGCCACCGAGCTGATGGCGGCGCGGGCCGCGATGAACGCGGTGGACGGCCCGAAGATCTCGGTGCTCGCGCTGCTGGCCCGGATCTGCACGGCCGCGCTCGCGCGGTACCCGGAGCTCAACTCCACGGTGGACCTCGCGGCGAACGAGATCGTCCGGCTCCCCGCGGTGCACCTGGGCTTCGCCGCCCAGACCGAGCGCGGGCTGATGGTCCCGGTCGTCCGCGACGCCCACACGCGCAGCCCCGAGTCCCTGTCGGCGGAGTTCGCCCGGCTGACGGAGCTGGCCCGGGCCGGGAAGCTGGCCCCGTCCGACCTGACGGGCGGGACGTTCACCCTGAACAACTACGGGGTCTTCGGGGTGGACGGCTCCACGCCGATCATCAACCACCCGGAGGCGGCCATGCTGGGCGTCGGGCGGATCGTCCCGAAGCCGTGGGTGCACCGCGGTGAGCTGGCCGTCCGTCAGGTCGTCCAGCTGTCGCTGACGTTCGACCACCGGGTCTGCGACGGGGGCGCGGCGGGGGGCTTCCTCCGCTACGTCGCGGACTGCGTGGAGAACCCGGCGGTCCTGCTGCGAGGCCTGTAGCCGGGCGCCGTCCGGCGGCCCCCGTCAGGCCGGGGGCAGGGGCGGCGGGGTCCAGGCGGCCGGGCGCAGGACGGCTCGGACGGTGGCCCCGGACGGGGCGAGGCGCAGGGCCGTGTTGCGGGCCGCGACCGCCAGCGGATGCGTCAGGGCGTGGCCCATGCGGCCCGCCCGGCGCGCCGCCCGGGCCACGGCCCCGGCCCGCGGCCTGCGCACCGCGTCGTAGCGGGCCAGGGCGGCCCCCACCGGCCCCCCGCCGGCCAGCTCGGCCGCCAGGACCACCGCGTCCTCCAGTGCCTGGCACGCCCCCTGGCCCAGGTTCGGGGTCATGGCGTGCGCCGCGTCCCCCAGCAGGGCGACCCGCCCGACGGCGTACGCCGGCAGCGGGGTCGCCAGCTCGTGGACGTCGTGGTGCAGGACGTCCCCGGGCCGGGTCGCCGCCAGCAGCTCCCCGACCTGCCGGTGCCAGTGCGCGAAGCGGCGCTCCAGCACCGACAGCGGGTCCGCGTGCCGGACCCCCGCCGGGGCCCTCAGCACGGCGTGCCATTCGGCCCGGCCGTCCGCGAAGCCGATGTGCCCGAACTCCGCCCCCGGCCCCCAGGTCAGGGCGAAGTCGTGGTCCGTGCACACCGGTTCGGCGGTGATGGCGCGCAGCACCGTCGAGCCGCTGTAGACCGGCCCGGGGTGGTCCGGGAACAGCTCCGCGCGGATCCCGCTGCGCAGCCCGTCCGCGGCCACGACCAGGTCGGCGTCCGCGTCCCCCAGGGTCCCGGTGCCCTGCCGGAGGCAGGGGGCGGGGAGGGCCTCCCGCAGCAGGCGGTGGAGTGCCGCGCGCGGGATGCCGACCACCGGTGTGCCCAGGGCCCGTTCGAGGGCCGCGCCGTCCATGCGGGACAGCCAGCGGCCGTCGGGGGTGCGGGTCCCGCCCGTGTACTGGGGGTGCGCGGCCGCCCGTACCGCCGCTCCCACGCCCAGCGCGTCCAGTGCGCGGACCCCGTTCGCGGCGAGGGAGATCCCTGCGCCCGCGTCGTCGAGCACGGGGGCGCGCTCCAGTACCCGTACCTCCCACCCCGTGCGGTGCAGCCCGATGGCCGCTGCGAGTCCGCCGATGCCGCCGCCGATGACCAGGGCCCGTCGCATCGCCATGGTTCCACCCCTCCCGTTTCTACACCTGTAGAAGACCTGGGGCGGAGCGTACCCCGTGGCTTCTACAGGTGTAGAAAGAGGGGGTGAGTGAAGAGCGAAGGGTCCTGCTGGCCGATGCCGCCATCGAGGTGCTGGCCGAGCACGGCATGCGCGGGCTGACCCACCGCGCGGTGGACCGGGCCGCGGGGCTGCCCCCGGGCACCACCTCGGCCTACCTGCGTACCCGCGCCGCCCTGCTGACCGCGCTCGTGCGCCGCCTCGTGGAACGGGACCAGGCCGAGCTCCAGGCCGCCGGCGAGCGCACCCCCCTGCCGCGCACCCCCGCCGAGCTCACCGACGGCCTGGCCGCGCTCACCACGGCCCGGCTCACGGGAGAGGGGCGCCTGCGCTCGCTCGCCCGGTACGCCTGTGTGCTGGAGAGCGTCCGGGACCCGGAGCTGCGCGAGATCCTCGTCCCCCGCGAGAACGCCGGGCGGGACGTCGTGCGCGCCTTCCTGGCCGCGCACGGCGTCCCCGACCAGGAGGCGCGCACCCTCAGCCTCCTGGCCTGCGTGGACGGGCTGGTGCTCGAGCACCTGCCGACCGGCGCGGCCGCGGTCCCCAGGGAGGCGCTGGAGGGGCTGGTCGCCGCCGCCCTCCGCTGACCGTGCCGGACCTCCGGCGCTGACCGTGCCGGACCTCCGGCCCGGGGACTCGGGAGGCTCCCGGGGCCCCGGGAGGCCCTCAGACGGTCAGGAGGATCTTGCCCACGTGTGCGCTCGACTCCAGGACCCGGTGGGCCTGTGCCGCCTCCGTGATCGGGTACGTGGCGTGGACCACCGGCCGGACGCGGCCCGCGCCGATCAGGGGCCACACGTGCTCCCGCACCGCCGCGATGATGGCCGCCTTCTCCTCCAGCGGGCGGGCGCGCAGCGAGGTCGCCGTGATGGCCCCCCGCTTCGCCAGGAGCTTGCGCAGGTCGAGTTCCGCCGTCACCCCGCCCTGGAAGCCGATCACGGCCAGCCGGCCGTTCATGGCCAGGGCCTCCAGGTTCCGGCCCAGGTACTTCGCGCCCATGATGTCCAGGATCACGTCCGCCCCGGCGCCGCCCGTCGCGGTCCGCAGCTCCTCCACGAAGTCCTGCTCGCGGTAGTCGATCAGGACGTCCGCGCCCAGCTCGGCGCAGCGCTCCAGCTTCGCCTTGCCGCCCGCCGTCACCGCCACCCGCGCGCCCACGGCCTTGCCCAGCTGGATCGCCATGGTGCCGATGCCGCTCGAACCGCCGTGCACGAGCAGGGTCTCGCCCGGCCGCAGCCCCGCGACCATGAACACGTTGGACCACACCGTCGCGACCACCTCCGGCAGCGCGGCCGCCGCCACCAGGTCCACGCCCTGCGGGACCGGCAGCAGCTGGCCCGCCGGCACGGCGACCTTCTGCGCGTACCCGCCGCCCGACAGCAGCGCGCACACCTCGTCGCCCACCGCCCAGCCGGACACCCCCGGCCCCACGGCGGCGATGCGTCCGGAGCACTCCAGGCCCGGATAGGGCGAGGCTCCCGGCGGCGGATCGTAGAAGCCCTGCCGCTGCAGGACGTCGGCGCGGTTCACGGCGCTCGCCGCGACCTCGACGAGCACCTCGCCCTCGCCCGCCACCGGATCGGGTACGTCGGCCCAGACGAGGGCCTCGGGGCCGCCCGGCTGCTCGATGGTGATCGCATGCATGGCCCGGAATCTACCGCGCCCGCTACTCCGCCGGGCCGAGAGTGACCTGAGGGGTCGTCGGCGGGGTCGCCCGCACGATGGTGATCACCCGGTCGGTCAGCCGGAGCGGGCTCGCCTGCGGATCGTCGTAGGCGAGCAGCCGGTGCCCGCGCACCACGCTGACCACCAGGTCCCCGGTCTCCCGTACCCCCAGGCCGACCTCGGACCGGTTGACGGGCCGTTCGATCAGGTCCAGGCCGCTGCCCTGGTGGATCAGGTCCTCCATCACCGCGCCCGCCCTCGGGCTCAGCACGGACAGCCCGAGCAGCCGCCCGGCGGCGCTCGCGCTCGTGATGACGGCGTCGGCGCCCGACTGCTTCAGCAGCGGTGCGTTCTCCTCCTCGCGGACCGCCGTCACGATCCGCGCGCCCCGGTTGAGCTGCCGGGCCGTCAGCGTGACGAGGACCGCGGTGTCGTCCCGCTGGGTGGCGATGATGATCTGACGGGCCTTCTGGAGTTCGGCGCGCAGCAGGACGTCCGAGCGGGTGGCATCGCCGACGACCCCCGTGAACCCCTCCGCGTTGGCCATGTCGACGACCTTGGCGCTGGGGTCGACGATGACGACCTGCTCCTTCGGGAGCCCGGTCGCCAGCAGTGTCTGGAGCGCCGAGCGGCCCTTGGTGCCGAAGCCGACGACGACCGTGTGCTCGCGCAAGTTCTTCCTCCAGCGGTTCAACCGCCATTCTTCCCTGGTGCGTTCGGTCAGGACCTCCAGGGTGGTGCCGACCAGGATGATCAGGAACAGCACGCGCAGCGGGGTGATCAGCAGGATGTTGACCAGCCGCGCGCTGTCGCTGTACGGGACGATGTCGCCGTATCCGGTCGTCGACAGGGTGACCGTCGCGTAGTAGACGCAGTCGAGGAGGTCGACCTCGTCGTTGGCGTTGTCGTGGTAGCCGTCCCGGTCGAGCCAGACGATCAGGACCGTGAGGCAGAGCACGAACAGCGCCATCAGCAGCCGTTTGGCGACCTGGCGCAACGGCCTTTCCACCACCCGCTTGGGCAGTTTGATGCGCCGGGAGACGAGCCTCTCGTCCGCGCCGCGCGCCATCGCGTCCTGACCGTGGAGTTTCACGTGAAACATCCCCCGGCGGCCCACGGCAGGTCGAGGACCTCCAGTTCCTGCCCGTTCCGCGCGCCGTGCGGCGGTACGACGGCCAGTGCGTCGGCGGCGGCCACCCCGCGCAGCATCGCCGGGCCGTTGTAGCGCAGCGGTACCGCGTGCTCGTCGGTCAGCAGGACCGGCACCAGCCGGGTGTCGTACGGGTGCCCCGGCACGTCGCCCTGGACCGGTACGGCGTAGCGGGGCCGCTGGCGGCGGCCGGCGAGGGCGCGCAGCAGCGGCTCGGCGAGGGTCAGCAGGCCGGACACGGCCGCGAGGGGGTTGCCGGGCAGGCCGACCACGTGGCGGCCGTCCGCCCGGTCGCCGAGGCGGGCCAGCAGCATCGGGTGTCCGGGCCGTACGGCGACCCCGTCCACGAGCAGCTCGGCACCGGCCCGCTCCAGCACGGGGTGGACGTGGTCGACGGGGCCGGAGGCGGTGCCGCCGGTCGTGACGACCAGGTCGGCGGTGGAGCCGGTGATCGCCTCGAAGAGGGCCTCGGCCCCGGCCGGGTCGTCCCCGAGCCGGCGGGTGGAGAGCACCTCGGCCCCGATGCGGGTGATCCAGGGGCCCAGCATGGGGCTGAGCGCGTCGCGGATCAGCCCGTCGTGCGGGAGGCCCTCCATGAGCAGCTCGTCCCCGAGGACGAGGATCTCCACGCGCGGCCGGGGCCGGGTGACGAGCTCGTCGTACCCGGCGGCCGCGGCCAGGCCCAGGACGGCGGGGGTGACCAGGGAGCCCGCCGGGAGCAGCGGGTCGCCGGATCGGCACTCCTGGCCGCGGGGGCGGATGTCCTGGCCGGTGCCGACGGGGCGCGTGGCGTGCAGCTGGGTGCCGGACTCGCGGGCGTGCTCGCTGCGGATCACGGCGGTGGTGTCGGCGGGGATCCGGGCGCCGGTGGCGATCCGGACGGCCTCGCCGTCGGCGAGGGGGGCGGGGGACGCGGCTGCGGTCCCCCCGGCCAGGATCCCGTCACCGGGGCGGATCGCCCAGGGGCCGGGCCCGGCGACGGCCCACCCGTCCATGGCGGAGGTGTCGAAGGAAGGCAGGTCGCCGAGGGCGTCCAGGGAGGCGGTCAGCACCTCGCCGAGCGCGTCCGCGAGGGCCACCCGGTGGCTGCGGGCCCGGACGGTCGTGCCCGCCAGGGCGGCGGCCTCCCGGGCGCGCTGCCAGGCGGCGGCGCGGTGCCCACCGGTCCCGCCTTCGGCGGCGGGGGTACGGCTGACCAGGGCGAGCGCCTCGTCCAGGGCGCCGTCGGCGTCGGTACGGGTCATGGAGAGCCGTTCCCCTCGGGGTCGGTGGGCCGGGCGTCGAGGGATTCGGCTTCCGCCGCCCAGCGCAGGGCCAGGCCGGCTGCCTTCCGGGAGGCCTCGGCGACGGCCTCGGCGGGGTCGGCGCCGGCCGCCTCGGCGCGTGCGGCGGCGTAGCCGACCAGGAAGGTCGTCAGCGGGGCCGCGGGCCGGGCGACACCGTGTGCGGCGTCACGGGCGAGGTCGAGCAGGGTCTTGGTGTCGACGTCGACGTCGATGCCGAGCTCGTTCTTGGCGGCGTTGATCCATTGCTCCAGCACGTTCCCATGCTCCCTGATCCGGGCACGGGCCGTCGCCAGGTCCTCCCAGGTGTCGCAGTCGAAGGAGGCGAGTGGCGCAGCGGCGGTGACCCTGGCCAGGTCCAGCTCGGCGGTGAGCGCGCGCAGGGGGAGGCCGTGGAGGCTGCCGTGTTCGGTCGCGAGCAGGGCGATCTCGCGGCGCAGGGCCTCGGTGCGGTAGGCGGCCACGAGGGGCTGGTCGCGGCCCTCGGGGTCCTTGAGCAGGGCCCCGTCCCCGGTGCCGGCGGCGGCCGAGGAGAGGAGGGCGCGGACGGTGTCCCGGTCGAGGAAGGGCAGGTCGGCGGAGAGCACGAGGACCAGCCCGGCGGTCGTCCGCAGCAGCCCGGCCTGGAGCGCGGCCACCGGGCCGCCGCCGGGCGGGGCCTCCAGGGTCCAGTCGACGGGGCGGGCGGTGGGCCTGCGGCCGCCGACGACGACGGTGGCGGCGGCGTCCTGGCAGGCCGCCAGGACGCGGTCGAGGAGGGTGCGGCCGCCCACCGGGAGGGTGGGCTTGTCGGCCCCGCCGAGGCGCCGGGCGGCGCCGCCGGCGAGGACGATGGCGTCGTAGCTCATGCCCTTGAGTATGCGCGGGGCATGTGGGTTCCGTCGCACCCCACTTACCCCCCGCTTACGCCGCGGGCGGCGCCGGGCGCGGGTGCGGCTGCCGCTGCGCGGAGCAGCCTCCCCGCCCCGCCCCGCCCCCTCTCCGTCTCCCGGGGCGGGCCCCGTACCCCGGTTCCCTGGGGATCCGCCCCGGCCCCCGCGCCTCGAACGCCGGCGGGGCCGGCAATGCGCCGTACGCGTTCCAGCCCCGCCGGGGTCCGAGCGCAATGGGGTTCGGGGCGGAGCCCCGGAGGGTGCCGCCCGGGCCGCGGCCCGGGTCGTCGGCCCGCTGGACCGCCGGACGCTAGAGGTACGGGCCCGAGCGGATGGCGCCGTGGGGGCCTTCCTCGTCGTCGTCGTGGGGGCCGCCGGGGGGCAAGGCGCGGCGCATCTGCTCCAGTTGGGCCCGCGCGGCCATCTGCTGCGCGAACAGGGCCGTCTGGATGCCGTGGAAGAGGCCCTCCAGCCACCCCACCAACTGCGCCTGGGCGATCCGCAGTTCGGCCTCGGACGGAACGGCCTCCTCCGTGAACGGCAGGGAGAGGCGCTCCAGTTCCTCGACCAGCTCCGGGGCCAGGCCGTCTTCCAGTTCCTTCACCGACGCCGCGTGGATGTCCTTGAGACGGACCCGGCTGGCCTCGTCCAGAGGTGCGGCGCGGACCTCTTCCAGAAGTTGCTTGATCATGCTGCCGATCCGCATGACCTTGGCGGGCTGTTCGACCATCTCCGTCACCGGGACCTCGCGCGACTCGTCATCGGCGCCGCCGACCGCCTTCCCGTCCTGTCCCACGATCAGGACGTGCGGGGGACTGTCCTGCGACCGTTCACTCCTCGGCATCTCCATGCCGTCATTCTCTCGCACACCTTCGTTCTCACACGGTGTGCCCCCGCACGGGCGTGATCCACCCTGTGCGGGGGCGGCAACGTCATCCCGCGGCCCGGCGGGCCAGGGCGCCGCTCGACTTCGTGACCAGTGCGGCCAGTACGGCCGCGCCCAGGGGGACGAGGACCAGGAGGCCGGCGAGGGTGTCCCAGGGGACGGCGATCGGCACGTAGAGGGGCTCGTCCGCGGTGGAGTAGCCCATCTCGACGGCGCGCTGGAGCAGGCTCCGCTGCTCGCGCTCCTGGGTGAGGCGCAGACCGACCGCGGGCAGGATGCCCGCCGCCGAGCCGAGGACGACGCCCATCAGGGCGACCACCCCGCACTGGAAGCCGCTGAGGGTGCGCCGCACGCGCGGGGCCGCGCCCACCGCCGCCAGGGTCTTCAGATCGGCCTCGGAGTCCGCCTGGGCCAGGCCCGTCGCGATGCCGGCCGCGCCGATGGTGACCAGGCCCGCGAACACGGCGAGGGCCAGCATGCCGATGGTGCTGTCCTCCTGGTAGCCGCGTTCGATCGAGACGCGGACGTCGGCGCCCGTGCGGTCGATCTCCCCGTCCAGCCGCTGCCGTTGCTCGGTGGTGGCGGCCCGCGCCAGGCTGAAGTAGGCCCCGACCGGGGCCGTGGCGATACCGGCGGCCTTCACCGCCGAGGGCGGCAGGACGACCCGAACGCCCCAGGAGTCGACGCCCTCGGGCGCCTGGTGGACGGCGAGGACCTTGTCCTGGCCGGGCAGTTCGGCATGGACCGCGGCGGCCTTCTGCGCGGCGGCGGGGTCGGTGACGAGCCGGAGGGTGATCTTCCCGTCCTTCACGACGCGGCGGTCGAAGGCGACCGGCCGCCCCGCCTTCAGCGCCTCCACCGAACCCGGGTCCTTGACCTCCAGGACCTGGAGGAGCTTCTCGTCCGCCACGATCGTGTCGAAGGAGGAGCCCATGCGGCGCGGGAGGGCGCAGCGGGGGTCCTGGCGCAGCTTCTTCACCTCCTCCTTCGGGAAGTCGGCGGGGCCGTGTTCGGACTCGTGCAGCGGGCAGCGCTGTTCCTTCGGGACGATGAGCTCGACCCGTCCGCAGCCCGGGTCCCGGGCGTACGACTCGCAGTTGGGGTTGCCGATCGACAGGCGGTCCACATCGGCGCGCACCGCCACCGGCAGGGTGCGGGTGAGGGTCTCGCGCGCCGTCGGCACGTCCTTGTGGGCGCTGTTGTCGTTGGCGGTGAGCAGGCCGGCGCCGGCGGGGAGTTCGGCGACGTACTCGTGGCGGGCCTGGACGTCCCGGCTGTGCTGGTACGTGGAGACCGCCACGGTCCCGGCGACGGCGGCCAGTACGGCGGCCACGGCCGGGGCCGTACGCCCCCGGTTGCGGACGGCGTCGCGCAGTGCGAGCCGCGGCGACAGCGGCAGCCACCGCCCCAGCCGCCCGAACAGGCCGACCAGCACGGGGGTGAGGGCGACGACGCCCAGCTCGGCGAGGGCGCTGCCGCCCGCGACGACGGTCGGGCTGACCCGGTAGCGGGTCCCGTAGAGGGCGATCGCGGCGCCCGCGGCGACGGCGAGCAGGCCGACCAGGGGCAGGACGCGGTTGGCGCGCCGGATGCCGCGGCGGCCGGTGAGGGAGGCCAGGACGGTCTGCCGGGAGGCGGTGACGGCAGGGACGAACGCGGCCAGCAGGCCGGTCAGCACGGCGAGCAGGGCGATGCCGAGGAGTTCCGGTAGGCGGAAGTCGAGGGAGCCGAAGCGGCTGCCGATCTTCTCCTCCAGGAGCGGCCGCAGCCCGATCGTGAGGCCCACGCCGAGGGCGCAGCCGATGACGGCGGCCACGGCCCCGATGACCAGGCCGCCCGAGAGGACGATGGCCCGGATGTGGCGGCGGTCGCCGCCGTTGGCGCCGACCAGGCCGAGCTGGCGGCGCGAGCGCCGGGCGCCGACCGCGAAGGCGGGTCCGGCGAGCAGGCAGACCTCCAGGAGGGCCAGACCGACGACCGTGGCCACGACGGCCTTCTCGGTGATCCGGCCGCCGTCCGGGCCGGGCCTTGCGTAGCGCTGGCCGGGTTCCTGGGCGTAGAGCGGCACGGCGGAGTCGGCCGGCGGGTGCTCGGCCACGGCGCGGGAGCGCACGAGCCCGCCCTTGGCGTTGGCCTCCTTGACCATGTTCCACGTGAAACCATCGCCGCCGACCTTCACGAGGAAGGAGTCGGTGGCGTGGAGTCCGGGCGCCCCGGCCGCCGTCAGGTCCCGGTCGAGCGGGCCGAGCAGGGTGCCCGGCAGGGCCAGCAGTTCGTCCCGGGCCAGCTCGGAGGGCAGCTCGTACGCCCCCGTGATCCGGTACGGGGCCTTCGAGCCGCGCGGGGTCACGGAGGAGCCCACGTACAGCCCGGAGTGCTCCAGGAAGGCGGCGGTGGCGATGACCTCGCCCGGCCCCCGGGGCAGTCGGCCGCGCAGGGGGGTGAACAGGCCCCCGGTGAGCGGGTGGTGGACGTCCAGCTCGCGCAGCTGGGTGTCGAGCAGGCCGTGCCGGGTGTGCACCTTGACGCTGGAGCGGCTCTCCTGGACGGCTTCGGCACCGGCCGGGACCGCGTCCTTGAGCGGTGCGTCCTTCTTCTCGGGGTCGGGCCGGTACTTGTCGTAGCCGCCGACGGGCGCGTAGCGCTCGCCGTCGGGGCTCTGGAGGACCGGGCCGGACAGGCCGGTCGACTCGATCCGGGCATCGGCGGCACCGACCTGGCGGGACAGCGTCTGCCCGGGGGTGAGTTCGGCGCTGCGCAGGGTGAGGTCGACGGCGCTGACCCCGACGACCGGCAGGGCGATCATCGCGAGGACGAGGGTGCTGCGGCCCTTGGCGCGCCAGGCGTCGCGGCGGGCGATGCGCAGGGCAGCGACCCAGGAGTGGTACCAGGAGGCGAGCGGGGAGGTCACAGGCCGGCCGCCCGCCCGGAGAGCAGCGAGTCGGCGTGGCTGCGGAGGGTCTCGTCGACGACGCTGCCGTCGCGCAGGAACACCACCCGGTCCGCCCAGGCGGCGAAGCGGGGCTCGTGCGTGACCAGGATCCCCGCGGCGCCGGCGTCGCAGCGCAGCCGCAGCAGGGCGAGCACGGACTCCCCGGTCTCGGAGTCGAGGGCGCCGGTGGGTTCGTCGGCCAGGACCAGGCGGCGGTCGCCGACGAGGGCGCGGGCGATGGCCACGCGCTGCTGCTGGCCGCCGGACATCTCGTCGGGGAAGCGGTCGGCGAGGGCGCGCAGGCCGATCTCCTCCAGGGCGGCGAGGGCGGCGGTGCGGGCCCTGCGGGCAGAGGTCCCGTCGAGTTCGAGGGGCAGGGCCACGTTCTCGGCCGCGGTGAGGGCCGGTATCAGGTTGTAGTCCTGGAAGACGTAGCCGATGCTCCGGCGGCGCAGGGCGGCCAGCTTGCGGCGTCCGGCGGTGGTGAGGTCGACGCCCTCGACGACGACCCGGCCGCCGGTGGGGGTGTCGAGCCCGCCGGCGAGCGTGAGGAGGGTGGACTTCCCGGAGCCGGAGGGGCCCATCACGGCGACGAGTTCGCCGGGGTGGACGGAGAGGTCGATCCCGCGCAGGGCGTGCACCTCGGTGGCGCCGCTGCCGTGCGTGCGGACGAGGTTCTCCAGCCGGAGCACGGGCGCGGAGGGCGGGGCGGCGTGCCCCGGGTGGCCCGGGTGGTTCGGGTGGGAGCTGTGCTGCTGGTCGGGCATGAAGGGTCCCCCTTGAAAGGGCTGTTCAGCCCCGCCGCGTGCGGGCGGTGGGGCCGGTGGTCGGGCCGGTGGCGGCCGCCGGGGGCGGCGCGGCGGTGCCGGCGGACGGGGCGGCCGGTGCGGCGGGTGCGCCGCCGGTGGTGCCGAGCGCGGCCAGCCGGACCAGGCGGGCCTCGGAGTGGTCGAGCCAGCGGGCCTCTGCCTCGGTCTGGAAGATCAGCTGCTCCAGGACCAGCAGCCAGGCCACGTCGTCGCGTTCGTGCGCCTGTCCGGTCTCGATGGCGGACAGGGCCTGGGCCTTGAGCCGGGTGTAGTCCTGCATCGCCCTGACCGTGGCGTGCCGCTGGGACTGGATGACGGCGCGGATGTCCACGCCGGGGGCCCCGACGGCCATGGCGAGCTTGATGGCCAGCTCGTCGCGGGGCGGGTTGGCCCGGTCCACCGGGCGCTCGTACCAGTCGCGCAGCTCGCCGCGCCCGGTGTCGGTGATGGCGTAGAGGGTGTGCCCGGCGGCGTCCTCCCCGCCGGGCGCGACGAGTCCGTCGCGCTCCAGGCGGGCCAGGGTGGTGTACACCTGCCCGACGTTGAGGGGCCAGGTGGAGCCGGTGCGGGATTCGAACTCGGTGCGCAGCTGGGAGCCGTAGCGGGGGCCCCGTTCCAGCAGCGCGAGAAGGCCGTGACGGATCGACATACTGAGTATGTATACACGGGCATACTCAGTATGTATACCGGGTATGCCCGTGTCGGCGTCCCGTCGTGTCGGCGCCCGTGTCCGCGCCCGTGTCGCCGTCCGTGGGGGCGCCCCGTCCGCCGCTAGCGGCCCCGCCGCAGCCGGACGCCCATGTACCCCAGTCCGACGCCCATCAGGGCCAGTCCGGTGCCCAGCGGCAGCAGGTGCGCGGCCAGGTCGGCGATCCGCTCGTTCGGCTCCGTGCCCAGCGCCGAGACCGGGGTGGATCCGCTCGGGGCGGGGCTGGGCGCGGGGCTCGCCGGAGCGGTGGGGCGCTGGGTGGTGGGGCGCTCGCGGCGCTCGGGGCGCTCGGGGCGCTCCGGGCGCGGCGCCGGGCGGACCGGGTGCAGGGGCCGGGAGACGGTGGTGACCTCGGGGTCGGCGGGGGCGTTCGCGGGCCGCCCCGGGTGCTCCCGCCCGACGCCTCCGGCGCTCCCCGCGAGCTCCTCGTACGCCTCTTCGGGGACCACCTCCCCGTCCACCTCCGGGAGCTGCCCCGGGGCCCCCGGTCCGGGGCTCTCGCGCACCGCGGCGGCGGGGACGCGGACGGAGGTCGCGCAGGCGGGCACGGTGGCCAGCAGGGCGGCGGCCGCCAGTGCGGCTCCGGCCGTCCAGTGCGGGGCGCGGAGGCGTTGGACCACGGGTGCCCCTCCCGTTCCGTGCGGCCTGGACGCCGGGGGTCGAGGCGCCGAACTCAGGTTGGCACAGGGGTGCAAAACGGGCATCCCGGGACACCCGTCAGGGTGTCCCGGGATGCCCGGGCGTCAGTCCGCGGTCCGCGGCGGGCGGTCCCCTACTGCGGGTTCCCGGTCGAGACGATCAGCGTGAACTCCGTGCCCTCCTTGGGCACGTCGGCCCCGGCCTCGGGCAGCTGCTCCAGCACCGTGTCCTGGCCGTAGACGGTCTCGTCGCGTTCCGTGATCTTGTACTTCCAGCCGGCCGCCTGGATGCACTGCTTGATCGACATCAGGTTCTTGTACCGGAAGTCCGGGGCCATGACCTTCGTCGAGTCCTTGTAGGACTTCGTCGGGCTCTTGCACTTGTCGGCGTCGATCGTGCGCGAGGTGTCCGGACCCTTGTGCCCCGCCTTGGCCGAGGCCGGGGCCGACGCGGCCGTCGAGGCGGAGGGGCCCGCGGTGTTGTTCTTGCCCGGGTCGTCGTCGTCCATGTTCAGCACGGCGATCAGCCCGCCGATGGCCAGCAGGGCGACCACGATCGCGCCGACCACCACCGGCGTGTTCTTCTTGCCGCCCGAGGGCGCCGGAGCGGGCGCCGGGGTCGGGGAGATGGTGAACGGCGGCGGGGTCTGCGGCGCGTACTGCTGCTGCGGCGCCTGCGCCGTGTGCGGGTACGCGTAGCCGCCCGGCTGCTGCTGCGTCGGGGCCGGCTGCGCGTACGGGCCCGGCGGCGGGGTCTGCGGGGCCTGGTACGGCTGCTGGAGCGAGTGCGCCGGCGGCGGCTGGAAGCCCGCGTCCACCGGCGGGAACACCGTCGAGCCCACGCCCGCGCCGCTGCCGCCCGTGGCCGCGCCCGGCACGATCGCCGGGGCGCCGGTGTGGCCGGCCGACATGATCCGCATGATCTCGTCCCGCATGGCCGCGGCCGTCGGGAAGCGCTCGTTCGGGTTCTTCTTCAGCGCCCGCGCCACCAGCGCGTCCATCGCCGGAGTGATCGACCGGTTGATGGAGGACGGGGCCACCGGCTCCTCCTGGACGTGCGCGTACGCGATCGCCAGGGGGGAGTCGGCGTCGAACGGGATGCGGCCCGTCAGCAGCTGGAACAGCATGATGCCGACCGAGTACAGGTCGGAGCGGGCGTCCACGCCGCGCCCCAGCGCCTGTTCCGGGGAGAGGTACTGCGGGGTGCCGACCACCATGCCGGTCTGCGTCATCGAGGTGACCCCCGACTGCATGGCCCGGGCGATGCCGAAGTCCATGACCTTGACCACGCCGCGCTTGGTCATCATCACGTTGCCGGGCTTGATGTCGCGGTGGACCAGGCCCATCTCGTGGCTGGTCTCCAGCGCGGCCAGCACGTCGGCCGTCACCTTCAGCGCCTTGTCCGCCGGCATGGCCCCGTACTGGTGCACGTCCGCGTCGAGGGCCGAGCCCAGCGGCTGTCCCTCCACGTACTCCATGACGATGTACGGCATGACCGCCTCGTCGCCGCCGCCGGCGCCGAAGGTGACGGTTCCCTCGCCCGTGTCGAAGACCGAGACGATGTTGGTGTGCGACAGTTTCGCAACAGCCTGCGCCTCACGCCGGAAGCGCTCGCGGAAGGACGCCTCGCGGCCCAGCTCGCTGTGGAGCGTCTTGATGGCGACCTGGCGGTCGAGCGCGGAGTCGTACGCGAGGTAGACCGAGGCCATGCCCCCCTCGCCCAGCAAATCCCTTAGCTGGTAACGGCCACCGGCCAGGGAGCCGCCTGCGTACCGGCCCTGTGTGCCGTCCTGGCTCATGACTGTTGCTTCCCCTCGGGCTGTGTTGCTACGCGTCTGGCTGAGCGCATGTCGCGCCCAGTCTGCCGGAGGGCAAGCACACGTCAAGCCGGTGCCCGCTGCGTGACCACGGGCCTACGGGGTGTCTGTAGCCGAACGGTGACGGGTTCAGAGGCTGTAGCGTTCACCGGAGCACCCGAAGAGGCCCCACCGCTAGAGCGGACGAGAGAGACGACGGCGAGGACTGATGGCACCCGAACCCGAGGGAAACGGAGCCGGGATGGCCGATGGTCCTGAGCACTGGGGCGCGGGCGGCCTCGTGGGGGACGGCCGTTACCGGCTGACCCACCGCCTGGGCCGCGGCGGCATGGCCGAGGTCTTCGCGGCCGAGGACGTCCGGCTGGGCCGCACCGTGGCCGTGAAGCTGCTGCGCCCCGACCTGGCCGAGGACCCGGTGTCCAAGGCCCGCTTCACCCGTGAGGCACAGTCGGTCGCCGGCCTCAACCACCACGCCGTCGTCGCCGTGTACGACTCCGGCGAGGACCGGGTCGGCCCGAGCGTCGTCCCGTACATCGTGATGGAGCTGGTCGAGGGCCGCACCATCCGCGACCTGCTGATCAGCGCCGAGGCCCCCGGGCCCGAGCAGGCGCTCATCATCGTGTCGGGCGTCCTGGAGGCGCTGGCCTACTCGCACCAGCACGGCATCGTGCACCGCGACATCAAGCCCGCCAACGTCATCATCACCCACACCGGCGCGGTGAAGGTGATGGACTTCGGCATCGCCCGCGCCCTGCACGGCGCCCAGTCCACGATGACCCAGACCGGCATGGTCATGGGCACCCCGCAGTACCTGTCGCCGGAACAGGCCCTCGGCAAGGCCGTGGACCACCGCAGCGACCTGTACGCCACCGGCTGCCTGCTCTACGAACTGCTCGCGCTGCGGCCCCCCTTCACCGGCGAGACCCCGCTGTCGGTGGTCTACCAGCACGTCCAGGACGCCCCGGTGCCGCCCTCGCAGCTGCCCGAGGGCCACCACATCCCGCAGGAACTCGACGGCCTCGTCATGCGGTCGCTCGCCAAGGACCCGGACGACCGGTTCCAGAGCGCCGAGGAGATGCGCGGGCTCGTCCAGTACGCCCTGCAGATGCTCCAGGACCAGGGCCCGAACACCGGCACCTGGAACACCGGCCCCGTCGTCATGGCGCTCCCGCACGGCCACCCCGGCGGCGCGCCGACCTCGCAGATGCCCGCGAACGGCAACGGCGGCCCCCGGCCCCCGTACAACTCGCACGCCACCACCTCGCAGTTCCAGCAGCCGATGGTGCCCCCGCTGAACCCGGACGACGGCACGGCCTTCCCCGGCGGCGGGCACGGCCACGCCGGCGGCCCGGGCGGCCGCGGCGGGTACGACGGCTACGACGGCTACGACGGGTACGACAACCACTCCGGCGGCGGGAAGTGGAAGGTCTGGCTCTTCGCGCTGCTCGCGGTGCTGGCCATCGCCGGCGGTGTCGCGTACGCGATCAAGAGCGGCGGTCTCGGCGCCGGTGGCGGTGCCAAGCCTAAGACCAGCGTGAGCACGCCCGGTACGGCGCAGAGCAGCGGCGGCACCCAGGAGACCCCGTCGGCCTCGTCGAGCCCCGAGACGGGCCGCTCGCACGAGGACGACACCTTCACGCCCGCCCCGAGCCGCAGCAAGTTCACGCCGAACCCCACCCCGACGGCGTCGTCGGGCAGCTCGACGGCGCCGGAGACCAAGAACCCGACGACCCCGCCGCCGAAGACCACCCCGGTGGAGCCGCCGACCACGAAGCCGACGCCGCCCAGCGGCGGCGGTGGCAGCCCGGCCGGTGCCGAGGCCGCCGACTAGCCGGGGCGGCCGCCCCGGTCGGCCGGTCGGCCGGCCGGTCGATGGCGCATACGGGTGGAGGCCCGGCGGAATTCCCATTCCGCCGGGCCTCTTTCGTGCGCATTACCGCTTTTCCCGCGTCACAGTGCGCGCTGGTGGCGCCGGTCGGCATTTCCCGGCCCGAGGGTGTGCACGCTGACGAGCTGGGGATCGATGCGCACGTAGACCGGCTCGAACACCTCGCCCTCCACGAATTGCGGCCCCGGACCGAATAGTTCCAGTTCTGCGGTGGTCGGCTCGGCGAGCTCCGCCATGCCCGTGACCTGCACGGACCACAGCCACGAAGCGCCGGAATTGAAGTTGTCGGCCCCGTAGGAGACCACGCTGCCGTTGCAGGCGTGGTGATGTCCGAAACCGGCGTGCATTCTCAGTCCGATCCGGCCGCCCACCACGATGTGTCGGGCGACGGCGAGGAAGGGAAGGGCGCGCACGCTGGTGGCGACCCGGCCGTACGGAACGCGGCGCAGCAAGGCGACGGCGTGCATCTCCTCCGGTGACATGCGACCACTCTCGGGCCCCGGCCGCCGGCCGGGAAAGGGGATCCCGCCCCCACGAGCGGGGACCTTGGTCCCGAATCGGACGGCCCGCCCCGGAGCGCCGCGCGCCCGCGGGGGCGGCCCGCTCGCAACCCGCCGCAGTCCCCCTCCACGTCCACTCGGCTCCCCCTCGCGACGCGCTCGAACGGGGTTGCGTACCGCTCGGTCGCGGGTGGAGCGCGCCCGGTGTGCGCGCGGTGTGCGCGCGGTGCGCGCTCGGCTCCGGGTCGAGCGCGGCTAGCGCTTCTGCGCCTGGAGCCGGGCGACGTACGCGGCGGCCTGGGAGCGGCGCTCCATGCCCAGCTTCGACAGCAGGCTGGAGACGTAGTTCTTGATGGTCTTCTCGGCGAGGTGCAGCCGCTCGCCGATGACCCGGTTCGTCAGGCCCTCGCCGATCAGGTCGAGGATCTTGCGCTCCTGTTCGGTGAGGTTCGCGAGGCGGTCGTCGCCCTTGCCGTTCTTGCCGTCGCGCAGCCGCTCCAGCACCCGCGCGGTCGCCACCGGGTCCAGCAGGGACTTGCCGGCCGCCACGTCGCGTACCGCGCTGAGCAGCTCGTTCCCGCGGATGGCCTTGAGGACGTAGCCCGAGGCGCCCGCCATGATCGCGTCGAACAGCGCCTCGTCGTCGGCGAACGAGGTGAGCATCAGGCACTTGATGTCCTCGTCCAGGGAGCGGACCTCGCGGCACACCTCGACACCGCTGCCGTCCGGCAGGCGCACGTCGAGGACGGCGACGTCGGGGCGGGTCGCCGGGATGCGCACCAGGGCGTCCGCGGCGGTACCGGCCTCGCCGACGATCTCGATGTCCTCTTCGACCGACAAAAGCTCATGAACGCCCCGACGTACTACTTCGTGGTCGTCCAGGAGAAATACCTTGATTTTTCCGTTTTCGCGCACAAGCTCATCTTCACACACTCGCCTCTTCCCTGGCGGAGTTACCCGGGATAACGTGCCGTTGTTCCGGCCCCCTGCAAGGCTGTGACCAGTGGATGT
This sequence comes from Streptomyces sp. NPDC093801, assembly GCF_040701585.1. NCBI lineage: Bacteria > Bacillati > Actinomycetota > Actinomycetes > Kitasatosporales > Streptomycetaceae > Streptomyces > Streptomyces sp. NPDC093801. The sequence goes on from NZ_JBFBDP010000025.1 coordinate 115,880, forward strand.
TCCCGCTGCGGCCGATTTACTTGGATATCCAAGCAAAATCGCAGGTCAAACGGGGTTTCGCAGTTATGCGTCGCACTGGGTAACGTGCTGTGCGCAGGGCACTCGCCGGGGCACCTGTCACGCCTGAATCCGTTACGCGCCGTGCACCCACCCCGTGTGCGGGTACGGATACAGGTGAGCCGCACTGGTCCCCGGAGAACCCGGGTGCCGGACCGACGGAGGAGCACACGTGACCGTGGAGAGCACTGCCGCGCGCAAGCCGCGACGCAGCAGCGGCACCAAGCGGGCGGCAGGCGCGGCGAGCGCCCGCAAGACCGCCGCTGCCACCGCACAGCCGCACGACGCCGAGCCTCAGCTCGTACAACTGCTGACGCCCGAGGGTGAACGGGTCGAGGCCGAGGGCCACCCCGACGTCGCGGAGATCGCGGCGTTCGTCGCCGACATCACCACCGAGGACCTGCGCGGTCTGTACCGCGACATGGTGCTGACCCGCCGCTTCGACGGCGAGGCGACCGCCCTCCAGCGCCAGGGCGAGCTGGGCCTGTGGGCCTCGCTGCTGGGCCAGGAGGCCGCCCAGATCGGCTCCGGCCGGGCGCTCCGCGACGACGACTACGTCTTCCCGACCTACCGCGAGCACGGCGTGGCCTGGTGCCGCGGGGTCGATCCGACGAACCTGCTCGGCATGTTCCGCGGCGTGAACCACGGCGGCTGGGACCCGAACACCAACAACTTCCACCTGTACACGATCGTCATCGGCTCGCAGACGCTGCACGCGACCGGTTACGCCATGGGTGTGGCCAAGGACGGCGCCGACTCCGCGGTCATCGCCTACTTCGGCGACGGCGCGTCCAGCCAGGGCGACGTGATGGAGGCCTTCAACTTCTCCGCCGTCTACAACTCCCCCGTGGTGTTCTTCTGCCAGAACAACCAGTGGGCGATCTCCGAGCCGACCGAGCGCCAGATGCGCGTGCCGCTGTACCAGCGCGCCCAGGGCTTCGGCTTCCCGGGCATCCGCGTCGACGGCAACGACGTCCTCGCCTGCCTCGCGGTCACCCGCTGGGCCCTGGACCGCGCCCGCCGCGGCGAGGGTCCGGCCCTGATCGAGGCGTTCACGTACCGCATGGGCGCCCACACCACCTCCGACGACCCGACGAAGTACCGCGCGGACGAGGAGACGGCCGCCTGGGAGGCGAAGGACCCGATCCTGCGCCTGAAGGCCCACCTGCTGGCCTCCGGGGGCGCCGACGAGGCGTTCTTCGAGGAGCTGGAGGCGGAGAGCGAGGCCCTCGGCAAGCGGGTCCGCGAGGTCGTGCGCGCGATGCCCGACCCCGACACCATGGCGATCTTCGAGAACGTCTACGCGGACGGGCACGCGCTCGTCGACGAGGAGCGCGCCCAGTTCGCCGCCTACCTCGCTTCCTTCGAGCCGGCCGAGGAGGGTCACTGATGGCTGTCGAGAAGATGTCGATCGCGAAGGCGCTCAACGAGTCGCTCCGCAAGGCCATGGAGACCGACCCCAAGGTCCTGATCATGGGCGAGGACGTCGGCAAGCTGGGCGGTGTCTTCCGCATCACCGACGGGCTCCAGAAGGACTTCGGCGAGGAGCGGGTCATCGACACCCCGCTCGCCGAGTCCGGCATCGTCGGCACCGCCATCGGCCTGGCCCTGCGCGGCTACCGGCCGGTCGTGGAGATCCAGTTCGACGGGTTCGTCTTCCCCGCGTACGACCAGATCGTCACGCAGCTCGCGAAGATGCACGCGCGCGCCCTCGGCAAGATCAAGCTGCCGGTCGTCGTCCGCATCCCCTACGGCGGCGCGATCGGCGCGGTCGAGCACCACAGCGAGTCCCCCGAGGCGCTCTTCGCGCACGTCCCGGGCCTGAAGGTGGTCTCCCCGTCCAACGCCAGCGACGCGTACTGGATGCTCCAGCAGGCGATCCTCAGCGACGACCCGGTGATCTTCTTCGAGCCGAAGCGCCGCTACTGGGACAAGGGCGAGGTCGACACCGACGCCATCCCCGGCGAGCTGCACAAGGCACGGGTGGTCCGCGAGGGCGCCGACCTCACCCTGGCCGCCTACGGCCCGATGGTGAAGGTCTGCCTGGAGGCGGCCGCCGCGGCCGCCGAGGAGGGCAAGTCGGTCGAGGTCCTGGACCTGCGCTCGATGTCCCCGATCGACTTCGACGGGATCCAGGCCTCGGTGGAGAAGACCCGCCGCCTGGTCGTGGTCCACGAGGCCCCGGTCTTCCTCGGCACGGGCTCCGAGATCGCCGCCCGCATCACGGAGCGGTGCTTCTACCACCTGGAGGCGCCGGTGCTGCGCGTCGGCGGCTTCCACGCCCCGTACCCGCCGGCCCGCCTGGAGGACGAGTACCTGCCCGGCCTGGACCGGGTGCTCGACGCCGTCGACCGCTCGCTGGCGTTCTGAGGAGACCCGCGCCATGACGATCCGCGAATTCAAGATGCCCGACGTGGGCGAGGGCCTGACCGAGGCCGAGATCCTCAAGTGGTACGTCCAGCCGGGTGACACGGTCACCGACGGGCAGGTCGTCTGCGAGGTGGAGACGGCGAAGGCGGCCGTCGAGCTGCCGATCCCCTTCGACGGCGTGGTGCACGCGCTGCTCTTCGAAGAGGGCGTGACGGTCGACGTCGGCCAGGTGATCATCTCCGTGGAGACCGCCGGCGCCGGCGGCGCCGAGGCCCCCGCGGCCGCCGCCGCTGCCGCCCCGGCCGCCCAGGCGGCCCCGGAGGCCGCCGAGGAGCCGGCGCCCGAGGGCCGCCAGCCCGTGCTGGTGGGCTACGGCGTCTCCCAGTCCTCCACGAAGCGCCGCCCGCGCAAGGCCCCGGTCGCCGCGGCCGCCGCCCCGGCCGCGGCTGCCCCGGTCGCCGCGCCCGTCGTGCCGGCGCCCGCCGCGCCCGTTCCGGCGGCGCAGAACGGCACCGCGCACGCCAACGGCGCGGCCACGGCCGACCGGCCGCTGGCCAAGCCGCCGGTGCGCAAGCTCGCCAAGGACCTCGGCATCGACCTGGCCTCGGTGGTCCCCACCGGCGACGGCGGTGTCGTGACCCGCGAGGACGTGCACGCCGCCGCCGCGGCCGCGCTGCCCCCTCAGGCCCCCGTCCAGGTCCCGGCCCCCGCCGCGGCCCCCGAGCCCGTCCCGGCCCCCGTGGCGGCCCCCGCCGAGGCGGCCGCCCCGGCGCCGTCCGCGCGGGAGACCCGCATCCCGGTCAAGGGCGTCCGCAAGGTCACCGCCCAGGCCATGGTCGGCTCCGCCTTCACCGCGCCGCACGTCACCGAGTTCATCACCCTCGACGTGACCCGCACGATGAAGCTGGTCCAGGAGCTCAAGGAGGACCCGGACCTCGCGGGGCTCCGGATCAACCCGCTGCTCCTGATCGCCAAGGCGGTCCTCGTCGCCATCCGCCGCAACCCGGACGTCAACGCGTCCTGGGACGAGGCGGCCCAGGAGATCGTGCTCAAGCACTACGTCAACCTGGGCATCGCGGCGGCAACCCCGCGCGGCCTGATCGTCCCGAACATCAAGGACGCCCACGCCAAGACCCTGGCGGAGCTGTCGACCTCGCTGTCGGACCTGGTGGGCACCGCCCGCGAGGGCAAGACCTCCCCGGCCGACATGCAGAACGGCACCATCACCATCACCAACGTCGGCGTCTTCGGCGTCGACACCGGTACGCCCATCCTGAACCCCGGCGAGTCCGCGATCCTCGCGGTCGGCGCGATCAAGCTCCAGCCGTGGGTCCACAAGGGCAAGGTGAAGCCCCGCCAGGTCACCACCCTGGCCCTGTCGTTCGACCACCGCCTGATCGACGGCGAGCTGGGCTCGAAGTTCCTCGCCGACATCGCGGCGGTCCTGGAGCACCCGCGCCGGCTGGTCACCTGGTCGTAGCCCGCCGCGGCGGACGGCACCCGCCGATGGCCGGTCCCCCCTTCGGGGAGGGGCCGGCCATCGGCGTACCCGGAGGAAAACCGCTACCCTGGGGGCCGCCTCCGGGGTGATCATCGGCCCGATGAGATTCCGAAACGCCCTCACGGACCCCGCCGCCCTCGACCGCGCCCTGGCCTGGCCGGCCGACGGCCCCCTCGCCCCGCTCCCCGCCGACCGCGTCCGCGAGGAGCTCGCCGCCCGGCGGTTCCGCCCCGAATGGACCTGGCTGGCCGAGGACGGGGACGGGCGGCCGCTGGCCCGCGCCCTGTGGTGGGGCCGCGCCGACAGCGAGCGGCCGGTCGCCCTCGACTGCCTCCAGGTCCGCGCCGACGTCACCGACCCGGCGTCCCTGGCCGCCGCCCTGCTGGGGGCCGGCCACGCCGCGTTCGGCAAGCGCCCGGGGTACCACCTGTCCCTGCCCCGCGGCTGGCGCGAGGATCCCGGCCTCGCCGCGGCGGTCGCCTGGCGCCGGGAGGCCGCCTCGCGGGCCGGACTGACCCGCGGGATCGAGCGCCTGCGCTACGAGTGGACCCCGGCCGCCGGAACGTCCGCACCCACCGGCGGGCTCGTCTTCCGGGAGGGCACCGACGAGGAGTTCCTCGACGCCTTCGTCCGCCTCTCGCGCGGCAGCCTCGACCTGGCCACCCGCTACGAGCTGGACGTGCTGACCGAGGAGGAAGTCGCCCGCGAGGACTTCGCGTTCTACCGCGACTGCCCCGGCGAACGCTCCTGGTGGCGGCTCGCCCACCTTCCCGACGGCACCCTCGCCGGCCTGGCGATCCCCTCGGCCACCCCCTACCACCGCAACGTCGGCTACCTGGGCGTGGTCCCCGAACAGCGCGGCAAGGGCCTGATCGACGAGGTCCTCGCCGAGATCACCCGCTTCCACGCCGCCGCGGGCGCCGAGCGCATCACGGCGACCACCGACACCGTCAACACCCCCATGGCCGCCGCCTTCGACCGGGCCGGCTACGAGGTCACCGAGATCCGCCTCGTCCTGGAGGCCCCGCCCGGTTCCTGAGGCGGGTAGCCTCCCGGCCATGCCGATCGCCGAGTTGCAGGTGTATGCCGTGGAGGAGGCCGACGTCGCCGGCGGGGTGTGCCTCGTGCGGTGCGTCGGCGGGACGGCCCGGTCCGGGCAGGTGTACGCGGCGGGGGAGTCGCGGGTCTGGCTGCGGGGGATCGAGCGGTACGGGCGCACGGTGGACTCCTTCGACGCCGGCCACACCGCCCGGGTCCGCCTCGCGGGGGCCGTGGTCGCGCTGCTCAGCCGGGGCCAGGTGCTGACCTCCGTACCGCCCGACGGACACGGACTCGCGGAACTGGAGGCCTGGCTGGCCGCCGGCCCCCCGCTCGCGGACGAGCCCCTTCCGCGGACCCTGCGCGCCCTGGCCGTCGGCGGGATGCAGGACGAGCGACTGCCGGACGGGGTGCGGCTGCGCTGGGGCCGGGTCGCGCTGGAGGCGGCGTACCGCTGCGCGGCGGCGGAGGGGGCGTCGGACCTGGTGCGGGGGATCGAGCTGGCCTTCGTACGGGGCTACCTGGTCCGGGAGTTCGGGCCCGGGCGGGGCGGGGACCCGGCCGCCCTGTGCCGGGAGGCGCTCGCGCTGATCGACCTCACCCCGGCGGAGGCGGCCGCGCGGGCCCGGGACTGGCGCGAGCTGCCCCGGGAGCGGATCGTGCACCTGAGGCTGATCCGGAACCTCCTGCGGTGGACCGGCGCGGCCCGGCCGCACCTGGCGCCGGGGGACCCGTCGGCGGAGGCGCTGGAGGCCTGGTGGCGGGTGGTCAGGCAGTTGCCCTGAGGCCCCCGCGGCCGCTCAGCCGGCCCGGTGGGCGCGCAGGAAGGCCGCGGCGCCGCCCCGGACGATGCGGTCGGTCTGGGCCTGCGACAGGGGCAGGACCCCGTAGTGGGAGAGCTGGGCGACGGAGGTGGAGGTCAGCGCCGTGAACTGGGCGCCGGCCAGCTCCGCGTCGCCGTGCAGGTCGAGCAGTCCGGCCCGCTCCAGGCCCGCCAGGCCGTCGGCGAGGGCGTCGGCGACCGGCCCGGGCCCCGCGGCCTTCCAGGCCGCCAGCACCTCCGGCGGCACGTGGTCGGCCTCGGCGTGGATGTGGCGCACGAGCGCGAAGTGGTCGGGGTGCTCCACCATCACGTCGATCAGCGCCCGGGCGAGGGCGGCCAGGTCCCGTTCCAGGTCGTCCGGGTGCGGGGGGCGCGCGGGGTCCAGCCGGGCGCGCACGAGGGCCACGTGGGCGTCGCGCACCTCGCCCGAGCTCCAGGTGACGACGGCCCGGAAGAGCTCCGACTTGCCCCCGGGGAAGTGGTTGTAGAGCGTCCGCGTCGAGACTCCGGCCGCGGCGGCCAGGGCGTCGACGGAGGCGCGCGCGTACCCCTCGCGGCCGAAGACCGCGCAGGTCGCACGGGCGAGGGCGATCCGCTTGGCCAGCTTCCGGGGCGGGAGTGCCGCGTCCGCCGCCCCCTCCGGTACGAGGCCCGCGCCGTCCCCCTCCATCACGCCTCCAGCGTCTCTCCGGTCGCTCTCCACAACGGCCGTTGTGCGGATTACAACGGTCGTTGTACTTTACCGGAAGGCCGCCAAAACCAACCATCCGGTCCGGTTCTCCGGGGAGGGACGTGGCACGATGCCTACCGCACCCACCGCCGAGGACACCCCGGCGGCGTTAGCGACCGCGCCCGGACGGCTGGGGCGCATCCTCACCGTCGTGATCACCGGCGCCGTCATGTCCGTCCTCGACATGACGATCGTCAACGTGGCGCTCGGCCGGCTCTCCGAGTCCTTCGGAGCGCCGCTGGAGACCATCCAGTGGACCGCCACCGCCTACACCCTGGCCCTCGCCGCCGTCATCCCGGCGGCGGCCTGGGCCATGGGCCGGATCGGCGCGAAGCGCACCTACCTCACGGCCCTGGTCCTCTTCACCCTCGGCTCCCTGCTCGCCGCGTGCGCGTGGAGCGCCGGCAGCCTGATCGCCTTCCGCGCCGTCCAGGGGCTCGGCGGCGGACTGCTGATGCCGGTCGGCATGACGATGGTGATGCGGGCCGCCGACCGCGGCCGGCTCGGGCGGGCGATGGCCCTGCTGGGGCTGCCCGTGCTCGTCGGACCGGTGGCCGGGCCGATGCTGGGCGGCTGGCTGATCGACACCGCCTCCTGGCGGTGGATCTTCCTCGTCAACCTGCCCGTCGGAGCGGCCGCCCTGATACTCGCGGCGAAGCTGCTGCGCCCGGATTCCCCCCCGGGCGCGGCGGCTTCGCCGCGGCTCGACGTCCCGGGGCTGCTGAGCCTCTCCCCGGGCCTCGCGCTGCTGCTGTACGGGCTCTCCCGGGGCGGCGAGCGCGGCGCGTTCCTCTCCCCGGGCGTGCTGCTGCCCCTGCTGGGCGGCGCCGTCCTGGTCGCGGCCTTCGTCCGGCGGGCGCTGCGGGTCCCGGAGCCGCTGCTCGACCTGCGGCTGCTCGGCGACCGTACGTTCGGCGCCGCCATCGGCACGCTCGCCCCGTTCACCTGCGGCTACTTCGGCTCGATGCTGCTGGCCCCGGTGTACTGGCAGCAGGAGCGCGGGCTGAGCGCGAGCGCGGCGGGGCTGCTGGTGGCGCCCGTCGGGCTGGCGGTCGGGGTGACCATGCAGATCGCCTCCCGGCGGGTGGACGAGGTCGCCCCGCGCCGGCTGATCCCCGCCGGGGTGGCGGTGGCGGCCCTCGGGATGCTGCTCGCCGGCCTGCGGACCGGTGCCGAGGGGGTGCCGGGCTGGCAGGTCGTGGGCTCGCTGATGCTGATGGGCGTCGGCGCGGGCACGGTGCTGATGCCGACGATGACCACCGCCGGCCGGGACCTGCCCGCCGCGCGCATGGCGGCGGCGAGCACGGCCCTCAGCATCAACGCCCAGCTGTGCGCCTCGGTCGGGACGGCCCTGACGTCCGTGGTCCTGGGCGCGTCGGGCACCACCCCGGCCGGCTTCCGCACCGCGTACGCGGTCGCGGCGGGCCTGATCGCCCTCTCCCTGGTCGCGGCCCTGCGCCTGCCGGGGCACAAGCGGGTGCAGGGCGGGCCTTAGGGCCGGTGGGAGCGGAGCAGCCGCTCCAGGCCGGGCGTGAGGCGGGGCGGGCGGTGGCCGGCGGGCGCCGCGTGCCGGGCGGGCGCCGGGAGCGTCGTGTGTCCGGTCCCGCGTCCCGAACGGGCCTGGACGCGGCCGACGGCGCCGGCCACCAGCTCCGTGAACCAGATGTTCCGGTCGGGTCCGGCCGTGATGTTGAAGGGCACCTTGTCCGCCCCGCCCGGCACCGCGTACTCGGTGACCGTCCCGTTGCGCCCGATCCGGCCGATGCGGCCGGACTGCTCGGCGTACCACATGTGCCCGTCCGGACCCCGGGTGATGTCGTAGACCTGGTAGTCGGGGACGGGCACGGGGAAGAGCCTGATCTCTCCCCGCGCGCCGATGCGCCCGACCGCGTTCAGCCCGCTCGCGGCGAACCACACCCCGCCGGGTCCGGCCGCGATGCCCGAGGGGTACGCGGAGTCGTCGGCCAGCGGGTACTCGGTGATGCGGCCGTCGAGGGCGATCCGCCCGATCTTCCCGCCGTACAGCTCGGTGAACCACAGGGAGCCGTCGGCCGCGGCGGTGATGTAGTACGGGACGCTGTCCGGCGTGGGGACCGGGTACTCGGTCACCCTGCCGTCCGCCGTCATCCGCCCGATCGTGTTCGTCCCCGGCTCGGTGAACCACAGGGCGCGGTCGCCGCCGACCGCGATGCCCACGGGGAAGCGGTCCGGCCCGGGCAGCGGGAACTCGGTGATCCGGCCCCCGGTGGTGATCCGGCCGATCCTGTCCCCGGTCCCCTCGGTGAACCACAGCGCCCTGCCGGGGCCCTGGGTGATGCCCTGGGGGAAGCTGTCGGCGGTCGGCAGGGGGTACTCGGTGACGGCGCCGGCGGTCGTGACCCGGGCGATCCGGTTGACCCCGGACTCGGCGACCCACAGGGCCCGGTCCGGGCCGGCCGTGATGCCGGCGGGGTAGCTGTCGGGGGTCGTGAGCGGGTACTCCGTCACGTCTCCCACCTGTCCCGTGCCTGCCCGGGCCGGCACGGTGGAGGCGGTGACGGCGAGAAGTGCGCCCAGGGAGGCGGTGAGCACCCTGTGCAGGAGTCGTCGGACGTTCGGCGTGTGCGGCATGGACCGGGCCCCTCTCGGTGGGCTTCAGGCGGGCGCCACATGACGGAATATCAGGTTCCGTCCGGCCCCGCCCCGACCGCGCGCCCGGGTCGCCGCCGAACCGCCCGCCTGCCGTACCCCGAGGCCCGCCCCTACCCCCGGCTGCCGCAGCGCGGCACCGCGCCCGGTCCGGCGGGCCCGGGGGCGGGGTGCGGGAGGCGCCGGATCAGGCCTTGGCGGCGTTGCCGAGCACCTTGGACGGGGTGATGCGCACGACGACCCGTACCGCCCCGTCGGAGGCGTCCGCGTACTCCTTGCCGGCGCCCGGCCCCAGGTACTCCTCGGCGATCCGCACGGCGACGGCCCGGCCGGCGTCCTCGCTGATGGTGGCGGTGCCGCGGATCTCGGCGTACAGGTAGGGGTTGGCCAGGTCGAACACGGTCAGGCCGACCCGCGCGTCCCGGGCCAGGTTCCGCTCCTTGCGGCGGCCGCGCTCGGTGGAGACCAGGAGGTCGTCGCCGTCGCGGGTCACCCAGACCACGGAACTCTGCGGGCTGCCGTCGGGGTTGAGAGTGGAGAGCACGGCGGGGTGGGGGGAGTCGAGCAGCTGTCGCACGGTGTCGTTCAGTGCAATCGTCATACGGCCGAGGCTAGTTGCCCGGGGCGTCCCGCGCTGGCCCGCGGGGCGGGCGGCGAGGGACTACCCGAAGTCCGTCACTCCCAGGGGATGTTGAGGAAGGGGCTGGCCGGGTCGGTGGTCAGCGTCAGATGGGTGGCGAGGGAGGAGGCGTACCAGCTGCCGAACTCCTCCTCGTCGAAGTGCAGGCACCGGGCCAGGCAGTACCCGGCGGAGAACTCCGTCCACGAGCGGTACGCCCCCCTGGCCTTCTCGCCCGCGCGGATCACGGCCCGCTCGGCGTCCTGGAGGGTGCCGTAGCGGGTGGCGACGCCCCAGCGGGCCATCTGGGACGCCCGCCCGTAGTCCCACGCCTCGACCGAGCGCACCCAGCCCCCGTCGGGCAGCAGCCCGTCGGCGCGGAAGCGCTGCTCGTAGCGGGTGATCCGGCCGATGAGCCGCCGGACCCCGGCGATCTCCCCCTCGACCTCGGCGGCGGGGCGCGGCTGGGCGACGGTGACCCCGTCGGGGGTCAGGCGCGGCTCGGCGGCCCGCTCGGCGCTGCGGCGCAGCCCGGACTCGGCGGCGTGGCGCCAGTGCTCCACGTCGACCGGCCCGGCGAAGTCGCAGGCGAGGACGCGGCGCACCCGGAGCGCGAACTCCCAGACGGGGCTGACGATGTCGGCCTCCAGCATCCGCTGGAGCACGTCGAGCCAGCCGGCGGTGTCGGTGATCTCCCACATCGTGCGCAGGCGCTCGCGCTCGCGGGTGTACCCGTTGCCGTGGTAGGCGAGGGCGTTCCAGAACTCCCCGTTGGCGACGGCCAGATGGGCTCCGGCGGCCAGTCCGCGGGCCACCGGCCCGTGCAGCGGGCCGCCGGAGTGCAGGGCGTGCACGGCGCCGGGGGCCAGGCCCCAGGAGGGTGCGGCGTCCCAGTGGGCCCGCCAGCGGGCGAGGTCGGCGGGGGTGGTGGTGAGGTACGCCTCGACCGGGCTGCCGGGGTTCACGGCCAGGTGGGAGGGGTCCCGGGCGTCCCAGGCGTTGGCGAACCAGGCGAGGCTCTGGCGCAGGTAGACGGTGTGGGCGTCGGGGGCGGGCAGCATGCCCCGGGTGTAGACGGCGAGGGTGCCGTTCGCGGCGGGGTGGAACCGGGCCGCGCGGGGGTCGGCGTCGATCTGGGCGCGGTGCTGCGGCAGGAACAGCTCGGCCCGGGCCAGGGCGCCCAGGTAGCCGTCCCAGTCCCCGCGCGCCTTCGCCCCGTACAGCTCGCGCTCGATCGCACTCGGCGCCGTCCACTCGTCCACACCGGGACCCTATACGGGCTCCGGGCTCCCCCGGTCGGGCCCCGGAAGGGCGCACGCGGCCCGCGCGGCCCTGCCCACCGCCGGCCGGGACGCCCCCACCGCCGCGCGACGGCGCCCACCACGGCCGGCCCCCGCCCGTACCGCTCGTCCCCGCCCGCCTCCGTCGTGCTACCGCGCCCGGGCCTGCGGCGTGCGCCGGTTGACGCGGTGGACGTCCGGGACGCACAGGTTGAGGGCGGCCGCGGCGGCGATCAGCACCGCGCACCCCAGGAGCGTCGTCCGGGTGTCCCACGTGTCGGCCGCCAGCGCGGTGACGAGGTAGCCGAGCGGGATGGCGAGGCGCTCGCCGAGGCCGTTGAAGGCGCTCATGCGGCCCTGTTCCGCCTCGGGCACGTGCTGCTGGAACGCGGTGCTCCAGGCGACGATCGCGACGTCGAGCCCCACCCCCGCCAGCAGGGCCGCCGCCAGGACCAGGGGCAGCGGCAGGGCGGCGGCCATCGCGGCCAGGGGCAGCGCGAGGGCGCCGGACGCGGCCACCGCGACCGCGAGCAGCCGGTACGGCTTCCACCGCAGGCACACCAGGGTTCCGGCGAGCAGCCCGCAGGAGAACGCCGCCTGGACCAGGCCCCAGTCGCGGGCCCCGGCGTACTGCCGGGCGGCGACGAGGGGGCCGAGGAGCTGGTATCCCGCCAGCCAGGCGGCGACGAGGACCGTGCCGGCGGCCGTGTACGTCCACAGCCAGGTACGGGCCCGGAAGCCCGCCCAGCCGGCCCGCAGGTCGGCCAGGACGCCCTCGGCCGGGGCCGGCGGGGCCGCCAGGGGCAGGCCGAGGAGGAGGAAGGCGGCCACCGCGAAGGTGAGGGCGTCCCAGGCCAGCGCCCAGGCGGCGCCGCTCGCGGCGACGACGAACCCGCCGGCGACCGGGGCCAGCACCTTGACCGCGTTGCCCGGGAGCCGGAGCAGCGCGTTGGCCTCCTGGAGGTGCTCCGCGGGGACGATCTGCGCGACGGCGCCCTGGAGGGCCGGGAGGATGAACGAGGCCGCCGTGCCCGAGAGGAGGCCGCAGGCGGCGATGGACGCCGTCGACGCCTGTCCCGTGGCCACGGTGACGGCCAGCACCCCCTGCGCGGCGGCCGCGAGGAGGTTGCCGAGGAAGAGGATCCGGCTCCGGGACAGGCGGTCGGCGTAGACGCCGCCCACGAGGAGGAAGACGATCGTGGGGAGGGTGTTCGTGGCCAGGACCAGGCCGAGGGAGCCGGCGCCCCCGCCCCGCTCGATGACGGAGTAGGCCAGGGCGAGGGGGGCCGTCGCGGACCCGGCGGCCGAGACGAGGCCCGCCCACACGAACCGCCGGAAGGCCGCGGTCCTCCACGGCGTACGGATGCTCCCCAGCGGCTGGTCGACGACCTCCATGATCCCCCTCGGGCTCGGCGCGGCGAGCAGCCTAGTGCCCGCCGGGCGCCGGTGGCCCGGGGATTTCGCGCCGTACCGCGGGGCGCCCGTAGGGTCAGACCGGGCCCACCTGGGCGGTGACCTGGACCGCGACCTCGAAGACCGCCAGGCTGGGCTTGGCGCCCACGTCGCGGAAGAGGCGGGGGGCCGGGGCACCGCCCGGGGCGGCCCGTACGGCGTCCAGGGAGGCGTGGTCGCGCCAGAGGGACTGGATGCGCCAGTGCCCGTCCTCGCCGGCCAGCAGCTCCGTGCGTACCAGCCCGTCGGGCAGCGGGTGGGTCAGGAGCGCGCGGTAGGCGGCGACGAGGTCGGCCTCGCGTTCGGCCGCCACGACCGCGCTGACCTCGCTCAACACCGGTCCGGACATGGCCCTCACCTCCTTGCCCCTCCCCACGCTACGCGTGCCGCGGCCGCTCGGCGCTTCGGACACCGCGCCCCCTTCCGCCCCCTCCGCCCCGGCCCGCCGGCCCGGGGCACTGCGGGCGGGCGGCCGGATCCGTCGCGTCGCTCCGGCGCGGGCCGTCCGCGTCAGTAGGCTGGCCGGTCAGTCAACTGGGCTACGGGTGGAGGCGGTTGTGCGCGGTGGAACGGTCGCGGTGGTCGGGGGGAGCATCGCCGGGTGTGCGTTCGCCTCGGCCGCGGTGAAGGCGGGGGCCGGGGAGGTCGTCGTGCTGGAGCGCACGGGCGGGCGGCTCGCCGACCGGGGGGTCGGGCTGTGCGTCCACGACGACCGGGCCGCGGAGCTGGTGGCCGCCGGGGCGCTGCCGCCGGGGATCCCGGCGCACCGCCTGGAGCGGCGGCGGTGGGTGGTGCGGGACGCCTCGGAGGGGCCCGGCGGGCGGCTCGTCTGGGAGCAGCCGTTCCCCTTCCACTCCTACCACTGGGGGCTGCTGTGGCGCGGGCTGCGGGCGGCGGTGCCGGGGGCGGTGGACTACCGGCAGGGGGTGGCCGTCGAGGGCGTGGACGGGCTCGGGGACGGGGCTGGCGTGCGGCTCGGGGGCGGGGGCTTCGAGCGGTTCGACCTCGTCGTCGGGGCCGACGGGTACCGGTCCGTGGTGCGGGAGGCGGTGAGCCCCGGGGCGAGCCCGCACTACGCGGGGTACGTGTGCTGGCGGGGGAACGTCGACGCCGCGCTGGTGGAGGGGCTGGAGGGGGCGCCGTCGCACCCCGGGGCCGTCACCACCGTCTGCTTCCCCGGGGGCAGTTGCGTGATCTACCGGATCCCCGGGCCGGAGGGGCCGCGGGTGAACTGGGTGCTGTACGCGGCCCCGCCGCAGGGCGCGGGGCTGCGGTTCGACGATCCGACCAGCTTCCCGCCGGGGGCGCTGGGCGGGGAACTCGCCGGGCACCTGCGGGCGCTGCTGGAGCGGGAGTTCCCGGAGTACTGGGGGCGGGCGCTGGCGCTGACCGCGCCCGCGGACACGTTCGTGCAGCCCATCTACGACCTGGTCACCGAACCCGCCGCGGCGGGACGGCTGGTGCTGGCCGGGGACGCGGCGAGCGTGGTGCGCCCGCACAACACCAGCGGGGCGGCGAAGGCCCTCCAGGACGCCACCGCCTTCGGCGCCGCCTGGGCGCGGGCGGGGTCCTGGGAGGAGCTGGTGGCCGGCTACCAGGCGGCCCGGGGGGCGGCCGGACGGGAACTGGTCGCACTGGCGCGGCGGCTCGGGCGGGCCCAGGTGGAACGGACGCCGCCGTGGGCGCAGATGAGCGCCGCCGACGTCGCCGGCTGGTGGCAGGCGCAGCTGGCGGGGGCCGCCGGGATCGGGGGGCAGGCCATGTCCTCGTAGGGCCGGCCGGGGGTGCGCGGCCGGGCGGACCGTACGACCCCCCGTGCGTCCGCGCGACCGCGCGGCCCCCCTTGACGGGGTCCGGTGGCGGGGAGACGCTCCGGGGCTCACGACGGAGTGCAGCTGGGGGGCCGGGATGCCGGAGGAGTCTGTCCAGACGGTGGGGGAGCTGCGGGCGCGGCTCGTGGCGCGCGGGGCGCGGTGGTCGGTCGTCGAGCACCTCGCCGACGCGGATCCCGTACCGAGGCCCTCGCTGGGTCTGGAGCCGGGGCCGAACCTGACGCCCGCCGCCGAGGCGGGGACGGTGGACCTGCGGGCGCTCGTGGGGAGGGAGAGCGGGAACCCGCACCTCAGCCGGCGCAGGGCCGCCCACGGGCTGCTGCCGGGGACGGCCGCGGGCGCCGGGCGGCCCGTGGCCGTGGACTGGCGCAGCCGGTGGGGGTGGCCGTGGCTGACCAAGGTCAAGGACCAGAACCCGTGCGGCTCCTGCTGGGCGTTCGGGGCGGCCGGCCTGGTCGAGTCGATGGCCCGGATCGAGCACGACGTGTGGGCGGAGCGCTCCGAGGGGGACGTCCACGACGGGCTGAAGTGCACCTGCGGGCAGACCGGCAACCCCGAGACCGCCCTCGACTGGATCAAGGACAACGGCGGCCTCGCCGACCCCGGGTGCTGGCCGTACACCACCCCGCCCCCCGGCCTGCCCGCCGAGCGGCGCGACGCCTGGCGGGCCGAGTACACGCCCAGCTGGGACCGTTCGGGGCGGACCGTGCGGATCACCGACTACGTGCGCCTCGGCGACGTCGAGCAGCAGAAGGTCTGGCTGGACACGGTGGGGCCGCTGACCGCCTGCTTCGACGTGTACGACGACTTCTTCGGCCTGGGCGCGGGCGTCTACCACCGCACCAGCGACCGGCTCGCCGGCGGGCACTGCGTGCTGGTCGTCGGCTACGACGACGCGGCCGGCTGCTGGCTGTTCAAGAACTCCTGGGGCACCGGCTACCACGTCGGCGGCTACGGCCGGATCGCGTACGGCGAGGTCAACATCGACTACTGGGCCAAGTGCGGCCTGCGCGGAACCAACATCGACCCCTGGAGCAAGCGCCGCCTGCACGCGGGCAGCGTCTACGAGAGCGGCAACGGCCGGGCCCACCGCAACTTCGAGATGGCCGCGACCGCCGGCGGCGGCCACCTCCGGCACTGGTGGCGCGAGGGCGACCCCCCGTTCGCCTGGGCTGGCGCCGGGACCTTCGCCGGGGACGCCTCCGGCCAGCCCGCCTTCACCGGCAGCACCTACAACCGGAACATGGAGTCCCTGCACGTCACCACCGGCGGCCGGCTCCGCCACTGGTACTACGAGCAGGCCGTCGGCGTCTGGCGCGACGGCGGCGCCTTCGGGCCCGGCGACGCCGCCATCGGCTCGACGCCCGCGTTCATCCAGAGCGACTACGGCCGGCCGGGCAACTTCGAGGTGGTCGTCCGCACCGCCGACGGCCGCCTCAACCACTGGTGGCGGATCAACGGCGCCCCCTGGACCTGGAACGACGGCGGCCGCTTCGGCTCCGGCATCGCCCACTACGGACCGGCCCTCGTCCAGACCCGCGCCCGCACCCTCGACCTGGTCGCCGCCCGCACCGACGGCCGGATGCAGCTGTGGTGGCGCGACGACCCGAACGGCTTCGCCTGGAAGGCCGGGGAGGTGTTCGGCAGCGGGGCGACCTCCGCGCCCTGCCTGATCGAGGGGCAGTACGGCGCCCTCGACGAGGACACCGCGGGGAACTACGAGCTGTGCGTGGCGGTCGCCGACGGGCGGATCGAGCACTGGTGGCGGGGCAACGCCGCCGGCGCCCCCTGGACCCGCAGCGCCGTCTTCGGGCACGACGCGCTGACCGTCACCGGGATGCTCCAGGGCAGCTTCGGGTTCAACCTGGAAGTCGTCGTCCTGCGCACCGACCGCCTGCTCCAGCACTACTGGCGCGACGGCGCGGGCTGGCACGAGGGGGACGTCATCGGCCCGGCCTGAACCAGGAGGTGCCGCGGGTGGAGGTGCGCAGGGTGGTCCTCGCCACCGGTGAGCCGTACGAACTGCGGCTGACCGGGCGCGGGGCGCGCGGGTACGTGTGGACCTGGCGGGTCTCCGGGGACGCCGACGCCGTCTCCGTGAGCGAGACCGCGCCCGGGCGGGCGGCGGGGGCCCTGCCGGGGGAGACGGTGGAGCGGACGTACGTGGTCCGGGGCCGCCGTCCGGGCGGGCGGGCCCGGATCCGGTTCGCGCAGGTCCGCCCGCCCTACCCGCAGGAGGCCCCGTACGACGAGTTCCTGCTGGACGTGGAGGTCACCGGCGGGGCCTGAGCACCCGGTGCTGCACGGCCTCCAGCGGGCCCCTCCCGAAGCGGCGCAGCCACAGCCCCGACGCGGCGACCAGGAACAGGGCGACCGCCGCCCACAGGCCCATCACCCACCAGGGGCCGGACCCGGCCATCCGGTCGGCGAGGCCGAGACCGAAGCCGTAGCAGAGCAGGACGCACAGCAGGTTCTGGCCGACGTAGCAGGACAGGGCGGTGCGCCCGACGGAGCCGAGGGCGCCGGCCCCGGGGACGGTGAAGCGGTCCAGGGCCCAGCCGATCAGCCCGGCGTACC
Source organism: Streptomyces sp. NPDC093801 (assembly GCF_040701585.1). Lineage (NCBI taxonomy): Bacteria > Bacillati > Actinomycetota > Actinomycetes > Kitasatosporales > Streptomycetaceae > Streptomyces > Streptomyces sp. NPDC093801. Next base: position 132,787 of record NZ_JBFBDP010000025.1, read on the forward strand.
CGAGGGCGATCAGCGGGGCGACGGCGTAGCGGCCGAGGAGGAAGAAGTCGGGGCCGCCGAGCGCGGCGGCGGCGCCCAGAGGCAGGCCGAGGCCGAGCCCCCAGGAGGCCATCCGGACCCGGATCCGGCGCCCGGCGGCGGTCGGGGCGAAGGCTCCGGCGCGGTGGAGGCGGACGCCGAGGAGGAAGAGGAAGAGCAGCAGCCCGAAGGAGAAGACGGGCTCGATGCGCAGCGCGAGGGCGTGGTCGAGCCGGAAGGCGATCTGCTCGCCCCAGCCGCCGTGCGCGTACAGCCGGACGGCCTCCGGGTCGGGAGACGCGGGCCCGGAGCCGGGGGAGACCAGCTGCCCCAGCGTCAGCAGGGCGATCAGGGACAGGTGCAGACCGCCCGCGACCCACATCACCACCCGCCGCACCCGCTCGGACCGGGCCAGCAGCCAGGCCGTCAGCAGGGCGGTGACGGCGTACCCCATCAGCACGTCCCAGGCGAAGAGGAGGAGGAAGTGGACGGTCCCCTCCAGGAAGAGGAACGCGGCCCGCCGCGGGTAGCGCCCGGGCCACCGCTCGCCCCGGCGGGCGGCGGAGTCGTACTGGATGGCCAGGCCCACCCCGAACAGGACCGTGAGCAGGGAGAGGAACTTCCCGTCGGCGAGGAAGCGGAAGACGGTCTCGGCCACGGTCGCGGCGGACGGGTCGGCCAGCGGGTCGGGCAGGTGGAAGGAGCCCTGGAGCACGCTCCACTCGGAGCCGGGGGAGGTGAAGATCCAGACGTTGGTCATGAGCGTGCCGAGGACGGCGGCGCCGCGCAGGACGTCGAGGAGCGGGAGCCGGGTCGCGGTCACCCCTGGGGCGACGAGGGTGGTGTGGGCCATCTCCCCAGGCTCCCGGCGGTCCGGGCCCGGTACGTCCTGCCGGTGGACGAAGCGGCGGTACATCCTTCGGCGCAGTCCGGGACGGGCGCGCTCCCCAGTACGGGCGAGGCCCGGCCGGGAGCGGTGCCCGTACCGCAGGCCGGGCCGGGCCCGGCAGGGTCCACATCGCGGACGGAGGAAACAGATGTATGACCCAGGTATCTATCCTGTGCGCATGCAGACCGAGGCGCTGGCGCGGGGGACGGACCGATGAGCCCGGCCGCCGCGCCCCCGGCCGTCCAGGACCCGCCCGGCGGACGGCGGGCCGTGGCCGTCTGGTCCATCGGCGTCGCCGTCTACTTCGTCGCCGTGATCTTCCGGACCAGCCTGGGCGTGGCCGGGATGGAGGCCGCCGACCGCTTCCACGTCAACGCCTCCGCCCTGTCGACGTTCTCCCTCCTCCAGCTCCTCGTCTACGCCGGCATGCAGGTCCCGGTCGGGCTGATGGTGGACCGGCTGGGCACCAAGAAGGTGCTGACGCTCGGCGCCGTCCTCTTCACCGCCGGCCAGATCGGCTTCGCCCTCTCACCGACCTACGCGATGGCGCTGGCCGCCCGCGCCCTGCTGGGCTGCGGCGACGCGATGACCTTCATCTCCGTCCTGCGCCTGGGCACCCGCTGGTTCCCCGCCCGGCGCGGACCGCTCATGGCGCAGCTGGCCGGGCTGGTCGGCATGGCCGGCAACCTGGTCTCCACCCTGGTCCTGGCCCCCGTCCTGCACGGCGCCGGCTGGGTGCCGGCCTTCGCGGGCAGCGCGCTCGCCGGGCTGGTCGTCCTGGTCCCGCTCACGCTGTTCCTGCGCGACCACCCCCCGGGCCACGCCCTGCCGCCCGCGGCCTCCGGCGGGGGCGGGTTCGTCCGCCGCCAGATACGCGACTCCTGGCGCGAGCCCGGCACCCGCCTGGGCCTGTGGGTGCACTTCACGACGCAGTTCCCGGCGATGGTGTTCCTGCTGCTGTGGGGCATGCCGTTCCTGGTCGAGGCGCAGGGGCTGGACCGGACCACCGCCGCCGGCCTGCTCACCCTGATCGTCGCCGCGAACATGGGCTGGGGCCTGGCCTACGGACAGATCATCGGCCGCCGCCCGGCCGCGCGGCTGCCGCTGGCCCTGGGCACGATCGGCGTCACCGCCCTGCTGTGGGCCGCGGTCCTGCTCCACCCGGGCGACCGCGCCCCGATGTGGCTGCTGGGCACGCTGTGCGTGGTGCTGGGCACCTGCGGCCCCGCCTCGATGATCGGCTTCGACTTCGCCCGCCCCGCCAACCCCGCCGAACGGCAGGGCACCGCGTCCGGGATCACCAACATGGGCGGCTTCCTCGCCTCGATGACCACCCTGCTGTCGGTGGGCGTCCTGCTGGACGCCACCGGCGACGACTACCGGATCGCCTTCTCCTCCGTGTTCGCCGTGGAACTGCTGGGCCTCACCCAGATCCTCCGCCTGCGCCCCCGGGCCCTCACCCGCGAACGGGAGCTGGAGCGGGAACGCGAACGGGAGCGCCTCGCGCCGGCCGCGCCCGCCGCCGGGGAGAGCCCCCGCGAGGCCGCTCCTACCGCACCGCGCTGACCCCCGGCCGCGAGCCCTCGCGCGGCGGGGGCGGACCGGCGGCGCACCGGACCCCCTAGGGCGCGTATTTGGTCGTGATCAAGGGCTGGTTCGGGTGAGGTCCTTGATCCAGATCATGGCGGCGCGGAGGTGGAGGCCTGCGAGGTAGCT
>NZ_JBFBDP010000026.1:0-123692 GCF_040701585.1 Streptomyces sp. NPDC093801
GGCCGCTCCCCGGCCCGCCCCCCGGCCCCCCCGCGGCCGCCGCCCGGCGGCCCCCCCCCCGCGGCTCCGGCCAGGGCGGCCCCGCGGCGCGAACGCCGCCGGGCCGGGACCCCGTTGACACGCGGTGCCGCGACTCCTAGCGTCTCCTCAGCTGAAGCTACTAAGCGGTTGCTCACCTCGGGCGGCCGTCTCTCAAGGGCGAGGAGAACCAGCATGTCCACCACCGAGCAGCGCGTCGCGATCGTCACCGGGGCGGCCCGGGGCATCGGCGCGGCCACCGCCCTGCGCCTGGCCGCCGAGGGCCGGGCCGTCGCCGTGCTCGACCTCGACGAGTCGGCTTGCAAGGACACCGTGGAGGCGATCACGGCGGCCGGAGGCAAGGCCCTGGCGGTCGGCTGCGACGTCTCCGACGCGGCCCAGGTGGAGGCGGCCGTCGAGCGGGTCGCGAGCACGCTGGGCGCCCCGACCATCCTGGTGAACAACGCGGGCGTGCTCCGCGACAACCTCCTCTTCAAGATGAGCGACACCGACTGGGACACCGTCATGAACGTGCACCTGCGCGGGGCGTTCCTGATGGCGAGGGCCTGTCAGAAGCACATGGTGGAGGCCAAGTTCGGCCGCGTCGTGAACCTCTCCAGCAGCTCCGCGCTGGGCAACCGCGGCCAGGCCAACTACGCCGCCGCCAAGGCCGGCCTCCAGGGCTTCACCAAGACCCTGGCCATCGAGCTCGGCAAGTTCGGCATCACCGCCAACGCCGTCGCCCCCGGCTTCATCGCCACCGAGATGACCGCGCAGACCGCCGCCCGCGTCGGCATGGGCTTCGAGGAGTTCCAGCTCGCCGCCGCCACGCAGATCCCGGTGCAGCGCGTGGGCCGCCCCGACGACGTGGCCAACGCCATCGCCTTCTTCACCGGCGAGGCCGCCGGCTTCGTCTCCGGCCAGGTGCTCTACGTGGCCGGCGGCCCGCTCAACTGACGACACCCCCGAGAGGCAGGGCGTACGGCATGGCGTACAACGGCACGGACAGCGGCAGGGTCGCACTGGTCACCGGTGCGAGCCGGGGGATCGGCTACGGGATCGCCGAGGCGCTGGTCGCCCGGGGCGACCGGGTGGTGATCACCGGGCGCAACGAGGACGCGCTCAAGGAGGCCGTCGAACGGCTCGGGGCCGACCGGGTGGTCGGCGTGGCCGGGAAGGCGCACGACGAGGCCCACCAGGCCGTCGCCGTGGACCGGGCGATGGAGTCCTTCGGCCGCGTGGACTTCCTGGTGAACAACGCGGGCACCAACCCGGTCTTCGGGCCGATCGCCGACCTGGACCTCCAGGTGGCGCGGAAGGTCTTCGAGACCAACGTGATCTCGGCGCTCGGCTTCGCCCAGCGGACCTGGCACGCCTGGCAGAAGGACAACGGCGGGGCGATCGTGAACATCGCCTCGATCGCCGGGGTCTCCGCCTCGCCCTTCATCGGGGCGTACGGCATGAGCAAGGCCGCGATGATCAACCTCACGCTCCAGCTCGCCCACGAGATGGCGCCGGGGGTCCGGGTCAACGCGATCGCCCCGGCCGTGGTCAAGACGAGGTTCGCGCAGGCGCTCTACGAGGGCCGCGAGCAGGAGGCCGCGGCGGCCTACCCGCTCGGCCGGCTCGGGGTCCCGGAGGACATCGGGGGCGCGGCCGCATTTCTTACATCTGCACAAGCGGAATGGATTACCGGACAAACCCTGGTGGTCGACGGGGGAATGTTCCTGAATGCCGGTGTGCACTGACCGATAACCGGACGTATTTGCCTCCCAATGGGAGGCAAATACGTATCGAACATGCGCGAAATCGGTCAAGAGCCTCACGAAACCTGCCCATTGGATTTGTGACGCTCTGAGGTAGGGTCTGCCGCACCCGGTGGCTGATCGAGGAGCGTGCACGTGTTCAACCGGACCAGATGCCTGCAGATCCCTGCGGCCCTTGCGTCCATATCCCTGGTCGCCGGATGCGGTCTGCTGTCGGACGACACCGACGCCGCCGCGAAGAGGATCACCGTCGGCACGACGAGCGCCCCGAGCACCCTCGACCCCGCCGCGGCGTGGGACGGCTCCTGGGAGCTCTACCGGAACATCTACCAGACCCTCCTGGCGTTCCCGACGGGCAGCACCAAGCCGCAGCCCGACGCCGCCCAGAGCTGCGAGTTCACCGACACCGCGAACATGGCGTACCGGTGCGTCCTGCGCAAGGGACTGAAGTTCTCCGACGGCGAGCCGCTCGACTCCAAGGCGGTCAAGCACTCCCTCGACCGGATCAGGACGATCAACTCCCAGGTCGGCCCCAAGGGCCTCTTCGAGAGCCTGGACAAGATCGAGGCCCCGGACCCGCTCACGGTCGTCTTCCACCTGAAGACCCCCGACGCGACCTTCCCGTACGTCCTCGGCTCGCCCGCCGCCTCGCTCGTCGCGCCCAAGGAGTACCCGGCCGACAAGGTCCGCACCGACGGCAAGGTCACCGGCTCCGGCCCGTACCTGCTCACCTCGTACAAGGAGGGCTCCGAGGCGGTCCTCGGCGGCAACGAGACCTACCAGGGCTTCGCCAACCGCCGCAACGACGGCGTCACCATCCGCTACTTCAAGAAGTCCGACGAGATGGTCGCGGCCCTGAAGAACAAGGACATCGACGCCACCTACCGAGGCCTGTCGGCGGCGGAGATCAAGGACCTGCAGAGCCCCGCCTCGCACAACCAGGGCGTCCAGGTCGTCGAGAACGTCGGCGCCGAGATCCGCTACCTGGTCTTCAACCCCAAGGACCCGCAGGTCGCCAAGCCGCAGGTGCGCCAGGCCATCGCCCAGATCGTCGACCGCGGGGCGCTCGTCACCAAGGTCTACCAGGGCACCGCCGAGCCGCTGTACTCGATGGTCCCCAAGGGGGTCGTCGGCCACAAGACGCCCTTCTACGACCTCTACGGCAACGCCGACGTCAACAAGGCGCGCAAGATCCTCCAGGGCGCCAACATCAACACGCCCGTGGAACTGACCTTCTGGTACACCACCGACCGCTACGGCGGCTCCACCGCCGACGAGTTCACCGAGCTCAAGCGGCAGCTGGACGAGAGCGGCCTGTTCAAGATCACCCTGCGCGGAAAGCCCTGGAAGGACTTCCAGGTCGGCTACAAGAACGGCGAATACCCGGTCTTCGGCCGCGGCTGGTTCCCCGACTTCCCGGACCCCGACAACTTCATCGCGCCCTTCGTCGGCAAGGAGAACGCGGTCGGCACCCCGTACGAGCCGGCCCCGATCCTGAACGAGATCCTGCCCAAGTCCCGCCGCGAGAGCGACCGGGCGGCCGGCGTCCGGGAGTTCGAGCAGGCCCAGCAGATCTTCGCGCAGGACGTCCGGCTGCTGCCGCTGTGGCAGGGCAAGCTCTACGTCGGCGCCCGCGAGGACATCGCCGGGGCCGAGCGGGCCCTGGACCCCCAGACCGCCATGCAGATGTGGGAGTTGTACCGCAAGACCAGCTGGTGACGGCGGCGTGACGGCCGCGTGACGGCGGGTGGCCGCGGAGACCGGGGCGTTCCGTTGTCAGTGGTGCCCGGTAGGTTCTGACCAGTTGCACGAACTTGTACCGGAGGTTGTCGACGTGACCCAGATGCTGCCCGAGTCGTGGCTCCCCGTCCTCGGCGGGGAGCTGGACCAGCCCTACTTCAAGGAGCTCACCGAGTTCGTCGAGAAGGAGCGGGCGAACGGGCCGGTCTACCCGCCGCGCGAGCAGGTCTTCGCCGCCCTGGAGGCGACGCCGTTCGACAAGGTGAAGGTGCTCGTCCTCGGCCAGGACCCGTACCACGGCGCCGGCCAGGGGCACGGGCTCTGCTTCTCCGTGCAGCCCGGGGTCAAGACCCCGCCCTCGCTGCGCAACATCTACAAGGAGATGAAGGAGGAGCTCGGCCTGGAGGTCCCGGACAACGGGTACCTGATGCCGTGGGCCCAGCAGGGCGTCCTCCTGCTCAACGCCGTCCTCACGGTCCGCGAGGCCGAGCCCAACTCGCACAAGGGCAAGGGCTGGGAGAAGTTCACGGACGCGGTGATCCGCGCCGTCTCCGACCGTCCCGACCCGTCCGTGTTCGTGCTCTGGGGCGCCTACGCCCAGAAGAAGATCCCGCTCATCGACCAGGAGCGGCACGTCATCGTCAAGGGCGCCCACCCCTCGCCGCTGTCGGCCAAGAAGTTCTTCGGCTCCCGGCCCTTCACGCAGATCAACGAGGCCGTCGCCGCCCAGGGCCATGAGCCGATCGACTGGCGGATCCCGGACCTGAGCTGACACCCCACCGCGCCTCGGCGCCAGAGGCGCTGCCTCCGGTTAGCTTCTTGATGATCGGACCGGATCAGGTCCGGCGGAGCGAGCCGGAGGCCCCGTTGACGGAGCAGCAGCAGGAGGCGTCGGAGGACGCCGTCATGACCAGGATCGGCCAGGCGGTCATCCTGCTGCACGCCGGGGACCGCGAGGAGGCCCGCAACCGGCTCTGCGAGATCTGGTCCGAGATCGGCGAGGAGGGCGACTCCCTGCACCGCTGCACCCTCGCCCACTACATGGCCGACACCCAGGACGACCCCGCCGACGAACTGGCCTGGGACCTGAGGGCCCTGAGCGCCGCGGACGGCCTCGGCGAGGCGGTCCGGGTCTTCTACCCCTCGCTGCACCTCAGCCTCGCGGCCGACTACGTGAAACTGGGCCGGCCCGAGGCCGCGCGGGTGCACCTCGCGCGGGCCCGGGCCGCCACCCGGGCCCTGCCCGACGACGGGTACGGCAACGGCGTGCGGGACTCCCTCGCCCGGCTGGAGCGCCGGCTCGCGGCGGAGGCGGGGCCGGGACCCCGGCCGTTCCCCGAGCAGTCTCCCTAGGGCCTCCGGGCGGGCTGCCGCACGGGCCGCCGTCGGGCCCCTGCTCAGCCCTCGTGGACGCCCGCGCAGATGCGGCTCTCCGGGCTGTCCGGCTGCCAGTGCCCGTGCCGCCGGCCCAGCGCGCACACGTCCGCCGGGCGGACCGGCAGCTCCCGCGCCAGCTCGCGCGGCACCCGCGCGTCGGGCCGTACGGGCCCGGGAAGGCCGTCCGGGAGCCGCTGGGCGTGCCCGGCGGGCCGGCGGGGCTCCGGGATGTCGGGGACGGCCCGGGCGTCCTGTGCGGCCTCCTCCGACTCCGGGCCGCCCGCACGGCTCGGGGGAGCCGTGCGCGCCGTCCCCGGGCCCGCCACCGTGGGGGCCGACGGCCGGACGGAGCCGTCCCGGGGCACCGCCTTCAGCGCCTCCAGGGCGGGCGCCTCGACCACCACGGGCACGAGCGGCCCCGGGCCCCTGCGCGGCTCGTGCCGGGGCTGCCCCCCGTCGGCGGATCCCGCCGGCCGCATCGGCGCGGGGCTCACGTTCACGCAGCCGGAGACCGCCGAGACCGCCGAGACGGCGCAGGCGGCTCCGAGGAGCAGTTTCGTCGAGGTTCGGGTTGGATGCACCCGCGCAACTCTGCTCCGCGAGGGCCCCGTTGCGAAAACCCTGAGCCGATATTCACCCCGCACGGGTGACGCGGAGGGGGGTGTCCGGCGGACACCCCCCTCCGGGGACCGGGCCGCCCCTACTCGCCGGTGGCGCCGTCGATGTGCTCGCGCAGCAGGTCGGCGTGGCCGTTGTGGCGGGCGTACTCCTCGATCATGTGCGTGTAGATCCAACGCAGGCTGAACACCTCGCCCCGGTGGTGGCTCGCCGCGTCGGAGAGCGCGTCGAGGGAGCGGTCCGCCGCCGCCCGGCGGGCCAGCCCGACCTCGTCGTGCCAGACCTCCTCCGCCTCGGCCCAGGTGTCCCGGGCGGTGAAGTCGAAGTCCCCGTCCCGGTTTTCCCGGGTGCTGTACAGGTCGGGCAGGTCCTCGCCCAGCGCGATCTCCCGGAACCAGTACCGCTCCACCTCCGCCATGTGCCGTACGAGGCCCATCAGGCTCAGCGCGGAGGGCCGCAGCGGGGTGCTGCGCAGCTGCTCGTCGGAGAGTCCCTCGCACTTCCAGGCGAGGGTGGCGCGGTGGTACTCGAGCCAGCCGTCCAGCATCTCCCGCTCGTCGGCGGTGGTGGAGGGCTCGGGGCGGCGGTCCGCCGAGGAGGTCGTCATGGCCGCCATCCTGGTCGAACGCGCCACCGGCGACCAGCGATTAAGCTGCGGAGTCCCATACGGCACATACCAGGAGGCTCCCGGTGAAGGTCGGCGTCATCGGACTCGGCGACATCGCGCAGAAGGCGTACCTGCCCGTCCTCACCACCCGTCCCGGGGTCGAACTGCACCTGCAGACCCGCACCCCCGCCACGCTGGAGCGGCTCGGCGCGGTCCACCACGTCCCCGAGGGCCGCCGCCACGCCTCGCTCGACGCGCTGATCGCCCAGGGCCTCGACGCCGCCTTCGTGCACGCCGCGACCGCCGCCCACCCCGAGATCGTGGAGCGGCTGCTGGAGGCGCGCGTGCCCACGTACGTGGACAAGCCGCTCGCCTACGAGCTCGGGGACTCGCGCCGCCTGGTCGAGCTGGCCGAGGAGCGCGGCACCTCGCTCTTCGTCGGCTTCAACCGCCGCCACGCGCCCGGCTACGCGCAGTGCGCCGACCTCCCGCGCGACCTGATCGTCCTGCAGAAGAACCGGGTCGGGCTCCCCGAGGACCCGCGCACCCTGGTCCTCGACGACTTCATCCACGTCGTCGACACACTGCGCTTCCTGCTGCCCGGCGAGGCCGACCACATCGACGTCCGCGCCGTGGTGCGCGAGGGGCTGATGTCCCAGGTGGTGCTCCAGATGTCCGGCGAGGGCTTCACCGCCCTCGGCATCATGAACCGGCTGTCCGGCTCCACCGAGGAGGTCCTGGAAGTGTCCGGACAGGACTCCAAGCGCCAGGTCGTCAACCTCGCCGAGGTCATCGACCACAAGGGCCAGCCGACCGTCCGCCGGCGCGGGGACTGGGTCCCCGTGGCCCGCCAGCGCGGCATCGAGCAGGCCGTGGACACCTTCCTGGAGGCCGTGGAGACCGGGAAGGTGCTCAGCGCCCGGGACGCCCTGCTCACCCACGAGCTGTGCGAGCGGGTGGTGCTGACGGCTCTGGAGCAGAGCCGGCGACCCTGACCGCCCGGGCGCCGCGGACCGCGCAGTACAGGGCGAGCGCCGCCACCGACGCCGCGCCGGGCCAGTTCCCGAAGCGGACGAAGGGGGTCGTGCCCCGGGCCAGCGGCACCTCGTACACGGCGGCCGTGCTGGACGAGGTGGGCAGGACCCCGCCGATCCGCTCGCCCGAGGGCCCGAAGACCGCGCTGACCCCGGTCAGGGTGGCGTGCACCGTCGGGCGGCCGGTCTCGGCGGCGCGCAGGGCGGAGAGGGAGGCGTGCTGGGCCGGAGCCCAGCTGTGCTGGAACGTCGAGGTCGAGGACTGGGCGACGAGCAGCCCGGCTCCCTCGCCGGCCAGGTGCCGGCTCATGTCGGGGAAGGCCGTCTCGAAGCACACCAGCGGACCGATCCGGACGCCGTCCGGCAGGTTCATGATCACCGGCCCCGCGCCCCGCATCCGGTCCTCGCCCGCCGCCTTGCCGACCGAGGTGGCCCAGCCCAGTACCGAGCGGGCCGGTACGTACTCGCCGAAGGGCACCAGCCGCATCTTGTCGTACCGGTCCCCGGTGGGCCCCTGGGGTCCGACCAGGACCGAGCTCTTGTAGATCCCGGGCCGGTCCGAGCGGCGGGCGTCCACGTTGACCAGCAGCGGGGCCCCGACCCGCGAGGACAGCTCCGCCAGCCGCCGGGACAGGTCGGGCCGCGCCGCCAGGTCCGCGCCGACGCTGCTCTCGCCCCACACCACCAGGTCGGGGCGGGTTCCTTCCAGGCCCGCGGTGAGGCGCTCCTCCGTCGCGAAGCGCTGCTCCGCGGAGTCCGCCCCGTCCAGGAGGCCGGGCTGTACGACGGCCACGCGCAGCCCGCCCGCGGGCTCGGGGCGCGGCAGCCACAGCCACACCGCCCCCGTCAGCACGGCGCCCCCCGCCACCGCGGCCACCGCCACCCGCCGCGCGCCCGGCGCGGCCACCGCCAGCACCACCGCGCAGTTCACCGCCACCACCAGCAGGCTCACCAGCCACACCCCGCCCACGGAGGCCAGCCGCAGGGCCGCGGGCACCTGCCACTGGCTCGCCCCCAGCAGCCCCCACGGCCCGCCCAGCCCCTGCCAGGACCGGACCAGCTCCGACAGCAGCCACCCCGCCGGCACGAGGACCAGTGCCGCCGCTGCCCGTCCCGGAGCCGGCGCCCCGCCGAGCAGCTCCCGCACCAGCAGCGCCCAGGGGATCCACAACAGCCCCAGCAGCGCGGCGACGGGTATCAGGAACACGTGCAGGCTCGGCAGCAGCCAGTGGTGCACCGCCACGATGAACCCCGCCCCGCCGAGCCAGCCCTCCAGCGCCGCCCGCCGCCCGGTCGGGGCGCTGCGCAACAGCAGCATCCAGGGCACGAGGGCCACGTACGCCAGCCACCACAGCGCCGGGGCGGGGAAGGCCAGACTGGGCAGCGCCCCGGCGGCCACCGCGCCCGCCGCCCGCCACCACCGGGTCCGCGCGCCGCGCCCGCCCCGCGCGCCGCGCCCGGTCCGCCCGCTCAGCTCCGCGACCATGACGTGCCTCCGCATCCAGTGTGGGACCGCGCCCCGCGGGCCGCGCGGGCACGTTCCGGGCGTCCCTCAGGCCCGCACGTGGCGCCACTTCTCGTGCACGGTCACCCCGGTGAGCCGCCAGCCCTCCGGCGTGCGGGCGAGCGTGAAGGTGTAGCGCCCCGCGGTGACGAAATGGGGGGCGGTGCCCCCGTCCCCGTCGCCCGCCGGCCGCATCGGGTTCAGGAAGTCGGCCAGCACCCGCGCGGTGTCCCCGGGGAAGCCGTCCCGGTCCTCCAGCAGGATCCGCCGGTTGACGATGAGGTGCTGGCGGACCGGGAAGAGCCGCATGGTCTCCGCGAGCCAGTCGGCCACCTCCCCGGCCGGCCCCTCCATGCCGCCGGCCGAGCCGTAGTCGGCCCGCCCGCCGGGTGCGAACAGGGCCTGGTAGGCCGCCCAGTCGCCGTCGTCGACGGCCGCCGCGTACCCCGAGACCACCTCGTCGACCGCCAGCCGGTCCATCACCGTCGCCAGGTCCACACGCTGCGTCATCGGGTCAGTGTGGGGCCGGCGGGCCACGGGGCCAAGGGGCGTGCGGCCGCGGGATCTTCCCGGCTGCCCTCAGTGGCCGGAATGCGTCTCCCGCTGCCGGATCACGACCAGGAACGCGTCACTGGCCAGGTCCATCACCACCTCCGCCGGAACGCCCTCGCGCATCCGCTGGGCCGCGTACTCCTCCGCGGGCCAGCTCCCCCGCGGACTTCCGGCCGGAAACCGCTCCAGTACCACCCGACCCATGGGACACCCCCTGCTGCTCGCCGTACAGGTCTCTCCGGGCACAACGACGCGGAGGCCGCCCGGGAACGTTCCCGGGCGGCCTCCGCCGTCTGAGCGTGTCCGGACGACCGGCTCAGGTGCCGGTCGCGCCCGCCTCCGCTTCGAGCACGCCCATGCCGATGAGCACGAACAGCACGATGCCGAGCAGGATCCGGTAGATCACGAAGGGCATGAAGCTCTTGCTCGAAATGAACTTCATGAACCACGCGATGACGGCGTAGCCCACGAAGAAGGCGATCACCGTGGCGAAGATCGTCGGACCCCAGGTGATGTGGCCGGGGCTCTCGATGACGTCCTTGATCTCGAACGCACCCGAGGCCAGTACGGCCGGGATGGCCAGCAGGAAGGAGTAGCGGGCCGCGGCCTCGCGCGTGAAGCCCAGCAGCAGACCGCCGGAGATCGTCGCGCCCGAGCGCGAGACGCCCGGGATCAGCGCCATCGCCTGGCACACGCCGAAGATCAGACCGTCCTTGACGCCCAGCTCCTTGAGGGTCTTGCGCTGCTTCACCACCCGGTGCCGGCCGCCCTCCTCGTCGCGCGAGGCCAGCCAGTCGGCGAAGCCGAGGATGAGGCCCATCACGATCAGGGTGGTGGCGGTCAGCCGCAGGTCACGGGCCGGGCCGGTGATCTGGTCCTTGAAGGCGACGCCCAGGACGCCGATCGGGACGGAACCGACGATGACGAGCCAGCCCATCCGCGCGTCCTGCTCCGAGCGCAGCGACTTGGTGTACAGGGAGCGGAACCAGGTCGAGATGATCCGCGCGATGTCCTTGCGGAAGTAGATGAGCACGGCGGCCTCGGTGCCGATCTGCGTGATGGCGGTGAAGGCCGAACCCGGGTCGTGCCAGCCGGCGAAGGCCGCGGTCAGCCGCAGGTGCGCGCTGGAGGAGATCGGCAGGAACTCCGTGAGGCCTTGGACGAGACCGAGGATTAGGGATTCGAACCAGCTCATGTCGGGGTGCGCTCGTCCTTGTGATCGTCGGACAGTTCGGGTCCGATGCTAGGGCCCGTGGGGAGCGGCTCCGACCACAGGGGGGTGCACGCCCGACGGCTCGCTCACGGCCGGTGCCGAGAGCCGGTGGCGCTTGCGCCAGGCGACCGCGGCGGCGATCGCTCCGGAGACCGCGATGAACCCGGACGAGACGAGGAACGCGGGCGATCCCGGGGTGGCGGCGCTGGCGCCGGCGATCACGTACGCGGCCGTGTTGGGCACCGTACCGAGGGCCGTGGCCAGCAGGAACGGGAGCCAACCGCACCGCGAGACCGCCGCCAGGTAGTTGGCGGCCGCGAACGGCACCCCGGGGAAGATCCGGACCGCCAGCACGGAGCGGAAGCCGTGCCGGGTCAGCTGGGCGTCGGCCGCCTTCAGCCAGCGCCCGCGCAGGAAGGGGCGGAGCGCCTCCTGGCCCATGGCCCGGCCCAGGCCGAAGGAGATCCCGGCGCCGAGCACCGTGCCGCCGAGGGCCGCCACCAGCCCGAACTGGGTCCCGAAGACCGCCCCCGCCGCGAGGTTCAGCAGCGGCCGCGGCACGAACGCCGCCGTGCACAGTCCGTACGCGCCCGCGAACAGCAGCACCGCCGCGCCCACGGGAAGTCCCGGCGGCCAGCCCTCGGAGAGCATCCGCTGGGGCTGGTAGACCAGCACGCAGACCCCGGCCGCCACGAGCAGTACGACGAGCAGCGACAGCCGCGTCCACGGCGCGAGGAGGAGGGACATCCGGGGAGGTTATCCGACCGGTGCGGCGGCCCGCCGTAATCCAGGCCTCATCCGGACGAACGCAGAACGGACGGACGGAGGGCGGGGAAGGGACTCCCGCGGACGGCCAGGGGTACACCGACAATTCATTCGACGTTAATTCGCTCGACGCCGCCCGCCGCCTCCGGCAGGATCGGCGCCATGTCCCGGTACGCCTTCCCCGCAGCGCCGTCCGCAGTCGCGGACGCGCCGAAGGCTGCCCTCTCCGCCTCCTCGGCCGTCGCCCTGGCAGAGGCCTTCGCCGCAGCGGCACACGCCGCGTTCGACGGCGCACGAAGCTGACCCTTCCCGGATCGTCCGGCGGACCCCGCAGGGGGAGGGTCGGTTCGCTCCAGGGGTCCCGTTCCAGCTTCGAGACACGGGAAAGAGACCATGGCCAAGACGGCCTTCACCCGCACCAAGCCGCACCTCAACATCGGCACCATGGGCCACGTCGACCACGGCAAGACCACCCTCACCGCCGCCATCACCAAGGTCCTCGCCGAGCGCGGCGGCGCCTCCTTCGTGCCGTTCGACCGGATCGACCGCGCCCCCGAGGAGGCCCGGCGCGGCATCACCATCAACCTCACGCACGTCGAGTACGAGACCGACACCCGCCACTACGCCCACGTCGACATGCCCGGCCACGCCGACTACATCAAGAACATGGTCACCGGCGCCGCCCAGCTCGACGGGGCCATCCTCGTCGTCTCCGCCCTCGACGGGGTCATGCCGCAGACCGCCGAGCACGTGCTCCTCGCCCGGCAGGTCGGGGTGGACCACATCGTGGTGGCGCTCAACAAGGCCGACGCCGGGGACCCGGAGCTGACCGACCTGGTCGAGCTGGAGGTCCGCGAGCTGCTCAGCGCCCACGGCTACGGCGGCGAGGAGGCGCCGGTCGTCCGGGTCTCCGGGCTCGGGGCGCTGGAGGGCGACCCGCGCTGGACCGCAGCGATCGAGGCGCTGCTCGACGCGGTCGACACCTACGTCCCGATGCCGGTGCGGTACACGGACGCGCCGTTCCTGCTGCCGGTCGAGAACGTCCTGACCATCACCGGCCGCGGCACGGTCGTGACCGGAGCCGTCGAGCGCGGCACCGTCCGGCTCGGCGACCGCGTCGCGCTCCTCGGCGGCGAGGGCGAGCCCGTGGAGACCGTCGTCACGGGGCTGGAGACCTTCGGCAAGCCCATGGAGTCCGCCGAGGCGGGGGACAACGTCGCGCTGCTGCTGCGCGGGGTGCACCGCGACGGGGTGCGGCGCGGGCACGTGGTCGCCGCGCCCGGCAGCGTGGCGCCGCGCCGGCGCTTCACCGCGCGGGTGTACGTGCTCTCCGGGCGCGAGGGCGGCCGGACGACCGCCCTGTCCACCGGCTACCGGCCGCAGTTCTACATCCGCACCGCCGACGTGGTCGGAGACGTGGACCTGGGCGGGGCCGGGGTGGCGCGCCCCGGGGAGACGGTGACCATGACCGTCGAGCTGGGCCGGGACGTGCCCCTGGAGGCGGGGCTCGGCTTCGCGATCCGCGAGGGCGGGCGCACCGTCGGCGCGGGGACGGTGACCGAGGTCCTCGGGTAGCCCCGGCCGTGGTGGCGGCGGTCCGGCTTTGCCAGACTGCCGTCACCACACGGGTGCCTGCGGGCGGAGCGAGGGGCGGGCGGCGATGAGCGGCGACACGGCGGGCCGGACGGCGGGCGGCACGGCACTGGTGCTCGGCGGGGGCGGGCTCACCGGCGTCGGCTGGGAGTCCGGGATCCTCTACGGGCTCGCCCGTGCCGGAGTGGACCTCGCCGGCGCCGACCTCGTCGTCGGCACCTCGGCCGGCTCGGTGGTCGGCGCCCAGCTGGCCTCCGGGCTGCTCACCCCGCGGGAGCTGTACGAGCGCCAGCTCGCCGACCCCGCCGGTGAGGTGGCGGCGAAGCTGGGCGCGGGGCTCCTCGCCCGGTACGCCGTCGCCATGATCCGCTCGCGCGACGCCGCGGAGTACCGCCGGCGGGTCGGCGCCATGGCCCTGGCCGCCGACACCCCCGCCGAGGAGGAGCGGCGCGAGGTCCTGGCGGCCCGGCTCGTCTCGCACGAGTGGCCCGAGCGGCGCCTGGTCGTCACCGCCGTCGACGCGCTGACCGGCGAGGGCTCCCCCTTCGACCGGGAGCGCGGGGCCGCACTGGTGGACGCCGTCGCGGCGAGCTGCGCGGTGCCCGGGGTGTGGCCGCCCGTCACCATCGACGGCCGCCGGTACGTGGACGGGGGCGTCCGCTCCGCCACCAACGCCGACCTGGCGGTCGGCTGCCGGCGCGTGGTGATCCTCGCGCCGATGGCCCTCGGCGGGGGGAAGCTCCCCTCGCCGGCGCAGGAGGCGGCGCGGCTGCGGGCCGAGGGGGCCCGGGTGCTGCTGGTCACCCCGTCCCCGGAGGCCCGCAAGGCCTTCGGCCGCAACGTGCTCGACCCGGCCCGGCGGGCCCCCGCGGCGCGGGCGGGGCTGGCCCAGGCCGCCGCGCACGCGGCCGAGGCGGCCGCCGTCTGGTCGGCCGCGTGAGGCCGCGTGCGCGGGCCGGGACCGCGGCCGCCGGGCCCGACAATGAAGGGGTGAGCGACGAACAGATCCCGGTGATCCGGGAAGTGGGCCAGGGCACCGCCAAGCTGATGCCGGACGTGGACCGGGAGCGGGCTTGGCTGCTCACCGTGGACGGGGCGCCCCAGTCCTACGTGGACCTGGACGAGCCCGAGCACCTGGAGTTCGAGTACGTACGCCGTCTCGCGCACGTACTGGACTGCGCGGCCGAGGCGGGGGCGGCCCTGGACCTGCTGCACCTGGGCGGCGGCGCGCTGACCCTGCCCCGCTACGCCGCGGAGGTCCGCCCGGGCTCCCGCCAGACCGTGGTCGAGTTCGACGCGGCCCTGGTGGAGCTGGTGGCGGAGCACCTGCCGCTGGCCGCCGGGGCGCGGGTGGAGGTGCACGCCGCCGACGCCCGGGCGTGGCTGGAGCGGGCGCCGGCGGCGAGCGCGGACGTCCTGGTCGCCGACGTGTTCGGCGGCTCGCGGGTGCCGGCCCAGCTGACCTCGGTGGAGTACGCGCGCGAGGCGGCCCGGGTGCTGCGGCCCGGCGGGCTCTACGCGGCGAACCTGGCCGACGGGGCGCCGTTCGGCTTCCTCAAGGCCCAGCTGGCCAACTTCGCCGCGGTGTTCGGGGAGCTCGCGCTGATCGCCGAGCCGGGGGTGCTGCGCGGGCGGCGCTTCGGCAACGCGGTGCTGCTGGCCTCCGACGCGCCGCTGCCGCTGGCCGCGCTGGCCCGGCGGTGCGCCGCCGACGCGTTTCCCGCGCGGGTGGAGTCGGGGGAGGGCCTCGTCCGGTTCATGCGCGGGGCGCGGGTGGTGGCGGACGCCGACGCCGTGGCCTCGCCGGAGCCGCCGGAGGGGGCGTTCAGCCTGGGGTGACGGCCGGTGCGGCGGCGGGTGGGGGTGCGGGCGTGCCGGCGGCCGCCGGGGACTTCGCGGGGACGGGTCTGCGGGCGATGCTGCGGACCTCCGGGACCAGGAGGACCAGGGCCGTGGGGACGACCACCAGGGCCGCGCAGCCCCACAGCGCCGGGGTCCGGCCCAGGGCGGTCTCGGCCGGCCCGGCCAGGGCGGTGGCCAGCGGGAGCATGGAGACCGAGCCGAACCAGTCGTAGGCGGAGACCCGGGAGAACTTCTCCTCGGGGATCTCCTGGTGCATCGTCGTCATCCAGTTCACGCCGAACACCTCGACGGCCGCACCGCTGACGAACATCACCGCACACAGCCCCCAGGCGGGCAGCGGCACCGCCAGCCCGGCCGAGGGCAGGGCCAGCGGGAAGACGCACAGGGTGCCGACCAGCAGCAGGCGGCGCGGTTTCCAGACCATCATCAGGACGGCGCCCGCGATGGTGCCCACGCCGAAGAAGGCCAGGGCCACGCCCCAGGGGGCCGGCCCGCCCAGCCGGTCGCGGGCGACGAGGGGCCCGTACACCGACTCGGCGGCCCCGACGACGGCGACGACGACGGAGAACTGGAGCACGATGGTCCACAGCCAGGTCCGGCTGCGGAACTCCGCCCAGCCCTCGCGGAGGTCGGCCAGCAGGCCCCCGCCGGGCGCGCGTTCGGCCACGCGGCCGACGTCGAGGAAGGCGCGCAGGGCGCCGGCGACCGCGAAGGCGGCCGCGTCCACGGCCAGGACCCAGCCGGGGCCGATCGCGGCGATCAGGGCGCCGCCGAGGGCCGCCCCGCCGATGCCCGCGCCGTTCATGGCCATCCGGAAGAGCGCGAAGGCCCGGTTGGAGTGCTCGCCGGAGACGCTGGAGAGCAGCATGCCCTCGGCGGCCGGGTTGAAGAAGGCGGTGCCGGTGCCGCAGAGCGCGGTGAGCAGCATCATCTGCCACAGCTGCGGGTCGCCGGCGAGGACCAGCACCGCGAAGGCCGCCTGGGACAGGCAGTTGAGGGCGTTGGCCGCGACCATCACGCGGTGGCGCGGGAGCCGGTCGGCGAGGGCGCCGCCGACGAGCAGGAAGAGGACGAGGGGCAGCGTACGGGCGGCCGCGACGAGGCCGACGTCGCCGCCGGAGCCGCCCGCGTCCATGACGGCGAAGGCGGAGGCGATGAGAGCTCCGTGGCTGCCGAGGTTCGTCACGACCGCGGCGCCGGTCAGCAGGGTGTAGTTGCGCCCCGCCCAGGAGGGCAGGCGGCGCGGGGCGGCGGGGGAGTCGGCGGGGGGAGGGCTCACCCCGGGACTATCCCTGCCCCGGGCCGAGAATCCAAACGAATAACCGGAAAACGGATAATCGGCCCCGGGGGGGGTGGTGCGTGGGATGAGGTCAGTTGCCGACGAGGCGGACCGAGCTCATGATCTTCTCTTCGGTGGCCTGGTCCACCTCGCCGGGGACCCCGGCGGCGGCCCACATGACCCAGCTGGCGAAGTCACCCTTGGCGTTGCGGAAGCTGAAGGCGATGCTCTTGCCGTCCGAGGAGCACTTGTTCTCCTTGGGGACGTCGCTCACGGTCGCCGTCGCGTAGTGCCCCTTGAGGCCGGAGAGGGTGGTGTACTCCTTGGACTCGGAGATCTTGACCCGGTCCTCGGGCAGCTTCTGCGAGTAGGCGGCGAACACCCAGGTGCCCGCCTCGCTGTGGGCGGCCCCGGCGGTGTCCTTGGCGCCCTGGCCGCCCTTGGTGCCGGTCCCGGCCAGCCCGGTGCTCTCCTCCTTGCCGTCCTTGTTGGAGTCCACCTTGCACCAGTCCTCCTTCAGGAAGGCGGGTGCCGAGAAGGTGACGAGGGGGGAGCCGTCCTTCTTCTTCTCGTCCTCGAAGCCGGAGATCACCCCGGAGCTCGCCACGTTCCACTCCGGCGGGACGTCGAAGGCGGTGCCGTGCTTCGGGTTGACGACCACCTTCCATCCCGGGATCACGGGCTTCATGTCGCCGCCGCCGCGCGGGTTGCCGCTCGCGGCGGGCGGCGCCGCCGGGCTGACGGGGGCGGAGGAGGCGGCGGGGGGCTTGTCGTTGGCCTGGTTGCTGCCCTTGTCGTCCCGGGTGAGGACGAAGGCGGCGGTCGCCGCCGCCGTCACCACGACCGCCGAGGCCGCCACGATGGCCACGGTCTTCGTCGAGAACGGGCTCCCGCCGGACGGGCTCCGGGCGGGCTGGGGAGTGGGCTGCCCCCACGGCTGGACCGGCGGCGGGGTCTGGTAGCCGCCCGCCTGCGGGTAGCCGTAGCCGGGCTGCTGCTGACCGAATCCCGGCTGGGGCTGCTGCTGGTACGGGTTCGGCTGACCCGGCTGCTGCTGGTACGGGTTCTGTTGCGCGTCCTGGGGGTTCTGCTGTCCCCCGGGCGGCTGCTGCTGTCCTGGCCACATGGCCGGTAACCATAGTGGGAGAGCCCTGCGGGAGCCACGTCCGCCCCCTCCCCGACGCTGGCCAACTTCATCTACTCGTGGGTAACATCGCGTGCCATGAGCGCAGAACAGATGAACGTGGGCGAACTGCTCGCCCAGACCGTGCCGATGGCCCGCACCCTCAACCTCGAGTTCCTGGAGACCACTCCGGAGCGCGCCGTCGTCCGCCTCCCGGACCAGCCGGACTTCCACAACCACGTCGGCGGCCCGCACGCCGGCGCGATGTTCACCCTGGCCGAGTCCGCCAGCGGCGCGATCGTCCTGGCCGCCTTCGGCGACCAGCTCTCGCGCGCGGTGCCGCTGGCCGTCAAGGCCGAGATCGGCTACAAGAAGCTCGCCAAGGGGGTCGTGACGGCCACCGCCACCCTCGGCCGCCCGGCCTCCGAGGTCGTCGCCGAGCTCGACGCCGGCGGCCGCCCCGAGTTCCCCGTGACCATCGCCATCCAGCGCGAGGACGAGGCCGTCACGGGCGAGATGACGGTCGTCTGGACGCTGCGCCCCCACGCGACCGCCTGATCACCGCCTGATCACCGCCCGCGATCACCGACCCGCCGCCCGGCGGCCGCCGGGCGGTCCGGGGCGGCGGGAGGTGTTCGCCGGCCGTTCGCCCCGGGAACCCGCACTGCGGGCGAAGCCCGTGACGGGGAGCGGATAGGCTGCTCGTTCGGCGTGTCCCCCGGGCGCGCCGGTGACGACGAGGGAGGGCGAACCGGTGCACGTCCAGGACTGGCTGGAGACGATTCCGGCGATCAGTGTCTATCTCCTGGTGGGTCTGGTCATCGGACTGGAGAGCCTCGGCATCCCGCTGCCGGGGGAGATCATCCTCGTGAGCGCGGCCCTGCTGGCCTCGCAGCACGGGCACATCGACCCCGTGGTCCTGGGCCTGTGCGCGATCGCGGGCGCGATCGTCGGCGACTCCATCGGGTACGCGATCGGGCGCCGCGGCGGCAAGCCGCTGCTGGAGAAGCTGGGCCGGCGCTTCCCGAAGCACTTCGGGCCCGACCAGGTGGCCGTGGCGGAGCGTTCCTTCGACCGCTGGGGCATGTGGGCCGTCTTCTTCGGCCGGTTCGTGGCCCTGCTGCGGATCTTCGCCGGGCCGCTGGCGGGCGTGCTGCGCATGCCCTACTGGCGGTTCCTGATCGCCAACGTCCTCGGCGGCGTCCTCTGGGCCGGCGGCACCACCGCGGTCATCTACACGGTCGGGATCGTCGCGGAGCCGTGGCTCAAGCGCTTCTCCTGGCTGGCCCTCGTGCTGGCCCTGCTGATCGGGCTCGTCGTCACGCTGGTGGTGCGCGGCCGGATGAAGAAGGCGGCGGCCGAGGCCCGCGAGGAGGCGGCCGCACGCGTGACCGCCCCGGCGGGCGCCGCGGACTGAGCTCCCGGCCCCCGGGGCGGCTCGCCCCGGGGGCTCCCGGGCTCAGGACTCCGGGGCTCAGGACTCCGGGGTGACCGAGGCGCGGTGCTGCTGCGCCAGCTCCGTGTACATCGCGGCGTTCACCTTGATGTGCTCGCGCTCCTGCGCGGTGAGCTCCCGCCGCACCTTGGCCGGCACGCCCGCGACCAGGGAGCCGGGCGGTACCACCATCCCCTGCGGGACCAGCGCCTGGGCGGCCACCAGCGAACCGGCGCCGATCACGGCCCCGTTCAGCACGGTCGCGCCCATCCCGATCAGGCAGTCGTCCTCCACGGTGCAGCCGTGCACGACGGCGTTGTGGCCGATCGACACCCGCTCGCCGACCGAGACCGGGAAGCCGGGGTCCACGTGCAGCGTGCAGTTGTCCTGGACGTTGCTGCCGGCGCCGAGCGTGATCGGGCCGCAGTCGCCGCGCAGCACCGCCGAGTACCAGACGCTGGTGCCCGCGCCCAGGGTGACGTCGCCGACCACGATCGAGGTCGGGGCGGTGAAGGCCGTCGGGTCCACGGACGGCCGCCGGTCGCCCACGGCCGCGATGAGAGCTCCCTGGCCGGCCCGGCCCGGTCGGCCCGTGTCGTTCGTCATGATCGTTTCCCTCTGTTTCCGGATGCCGCGCTACCGGCACCGTAGGGCACGCGCCGCGCCGGACCCGCGATGGGGTGAAGATCACAGGAACGCGGTCCGGACGTCCGGCGCGGGGCCCACTACCGTGGCCGGGTGCCGAAGAACCAGAACACGTTCTCATCCCTGGCGGCCCTGCGCCGCCGCGTCGCCAGCCGCGCGGTCCACGCGGGCTGGCGCTGGATGCAGCAGGCCGGCGCGGTCACCGCGCAGAACCCGGGCCGGCTGCGCTTCGGCGCCATCGGCGACGGCACCCGGCTGGCCTTCCCCCAGGGCACCGTCTTCGGCGAGCCCTGGATCCGCATGGGCGGGCACTGCATCATCGCGGAGCAGGTCACCCTGACCGCCGGGATGATGCCCGACCTCGACCTCGGACCCGACCCGGTGCTGGTCCTGGGCAACGGCGTGGTCCTCGGCCGCGGCAGCCACGTGATCGCCGACGCCCGCATCAGCATCGGCGACGACACCTTCTGCGGCCCCGGCGTCTACATCACCTCCACCAACCACAGCTACGACGACCCGCACCAGCCCGTCGGCAGGCAATGGCCCCGCAGCGCGCCGGTGGAGATCGGGCCGGGCTGCTGGCTGGGCACCGGGGCGGTGATCCTCCCCGGGGCGAAGCTGGGCCGCAACGTCGTGGTGGCCGCGGGGGCCGTCGTACGGGGTGAGGTGCCGGACCACGCCGTGGTGGCGGGGGCCCCGGCCAAGGTCGTGCGCCGCTGGGAGCCGGAGACGGGCTGGCAGCCGCCGCTGCGGACCCCGGCGCCGGTGCCGATCCCGGACGGGGTGACCTCCGAGCAGCTGCGCGGGCTGGCCCGCCTGGCGGAGGCCGAGCAGTAGGCCCCGCGGGCCGGTGCTCAGCCGGCCGCGAGCAGGACCGTGCCCGCCAGGGCCAGGCCGGCGCCCGCCGCCTGCACGCTGCGCAGCCGCTCCTTGAGCACGGCGAACGCGGCCAGGGCGGTGATCACGGGGTAGAGCGAGGAGAGCACGGCGGCGACCGTCACCGGGCCGTTCTGGGCGGCGATCGAGTAGGTGCCGTTGGCCGCGACGTCCGCGAGGCCGACGAAGGCCAGCGCGGGCAGCAGGCCCCACAGCACGCGCGGGCCGGTGCCCTGCGGCAGCGCGGGCACGCCGCGCCGCGTCCGCGCCCACAGCGCGGCCCCGCCGACGGCGACGTTGGTGACCCGCTGGACGAGGAGGGCGAGGAACAGGCCGGTGACGGTGGTCGAGGCCTGCGAGATCAGGGCCATCACCGCACCGAAGCCGAAGGCCGCGGCCAGGGTCAGGAGCACCGCCTGCCGCTGCACGGGCGCACCGCGCAGCTCGGGCCCGCCCGCCAGGACGATGCCGACGACGGCCACCGCGATGCCCGCGAACTGGCCGGGCCCGGGCCGCTCGCCCAGTGCCAGCCCGATGCCGACCGGCACGACCACGCCGACCGAGCCCAGCGGGGAGACCACGCCCATCGGGCCCAGGGCCAGCGCCTTGTAGAAGCTGAGCATCGCCGCCGGTCCCACCAGGCCCGCCGCCACCGCGAACCACAGCTGCGGTCCGGCCTCGTGCCAGGCGCCCGTGGCGAGGACGACGGAACCCAGGACGAGCACGGCGGCGATCTGCGAGACCACGACCACCGTGAGCGCCGGCAGGCGGCGCGTCAGCAGCCCTCCGCCGAAGTCGGCGAGGCCCCACAGCAGGGCGGTGGCCAGGGCGAAGAGGGCGGTCATGGCGGGACCTCGCAGTACAGTGCGGTGAACGGTGGAGTGCAGCATCGAATACACCGCAGGTTAGTTCAGTCTGTTGAACTGTGTCATCCAAAATATTGGACGGAATGGTGTCGGATCTCGAACAGCTCACCCAGGCGCTCGCCCGGAACCTCAAGCGGTGGCGCGGGGAGCGCGGGTTCACCCTGGACGCGCTCGCGGCCCGCGCTGGGGTCAGCCGCGGCATGATCATCCAGATCGAGCAGGCCCGTACGAACCCGAGCGTGGGCACCACGGTCAAACTGGCCGACGCTCTCGGGGTGAGCATCACCACGCTCCTCGACCACGAGCGCAGCCCGCAGGTGCACGTGGTACCCCCGGGGCAGGGGGTGCGGATGTGGTCCAGTGGCATGGGCAGCGAGGCACGCATGCTGCTCGGGGACGACCGGCGCGGGCCGGTGGAGATGTGGATCTACCGGCTGGAGGCCGGGGACGGGACGGCCTCCGACCCGCACCCGGCCGGGACGTTCGAGATGCTGCACGTCACGGCCGGGGAACTGACCCTGGAGATCGCCGACGACCGGCACGTGGTCCCGGCGGGAGGCGCCGTCTCCTTCGAGGCGAACGTCCCGCACGCCTACCGCAACGAGGGGGCGGTGCCGATGGAGATGACCATGGCCGTGTCGATCCCGCCCGTGCACGGGGCCGACGGCCACCGCTGACGCACGACGGGAGGGGGCGCGGGCCGGGGCGGGCTACAGGGCCGGGATCTCGATGGCGGGGCACCGGTCCATGACCATCTCCAGCCCGGCCCCGCGGGTCCGGGCGAAGGCGGCCTCGTCGACCACGCCCAGCTGGAACCAGACGGCCCCGGCACCGGCGGCGACCGCCTCGTCGGCGACCCGGCCGGCCAGCGAGCTGTTCACGAAGACGTCGACCACGTCCACCTCGAACGGGATCGCCTCCAGCGAGGGGTAGCCCTGCTCGCCGTGCACGGTCTCCGCCTTCGGGTGGACGGGCACCACGCGCTTGCCGAAGCGCTGGAGCACCCGGGCCACCCCGTAGGCCGCCCGGTCCTCGTTGTTCGAGAGCCCGACGACGGCCCAGGTGTCGCCGAGTTCGGTGAGGATCCTGCGGATGGTCTCCTGGTCGCCGTACACGTGCGCCGCCTCCTGCTGCCTGCCGGGGTGAATGGGTCCGCCGGAACAACGGAAAGGACACCTGTCCGATTCCCCGTAGGGTGGAGCGGTGAAGGCAGACCAGTACGTGACGGTGGCCCGCGAGGGATCGCACGAGTCCGAGATCAACCGCTCGCGCTTCCTGTGCTCGCTGGCGCCCGCCGCGACCGAGCAGGAGGCGCAGGACTTCATCGCGCGGATCCGCCGGGAGCACCCCACCGCCACGCACAACTGCTTCGCCTACGTGATCGGCGCCGACGCCTCCGTCCAGAAGGCGAGCGACGACGGCGAGCCGGGCGGCACCGCCGGCGTGCCCATGCTCCAGATGCTGACCCGGCGCGACATCCGCTACGCGGTCGCCGTCGTCACCCGCTACTACGGCGGCGTGAAGCTCGGCGCGGGCGGACTGATCCGCGCCTACGGCGGAGTCGTCGGCGAGGCCCTCGACGCGCTCGGCACCGTCACCCGCCACCGCTACCGGCTGGCCACCGTCACCGTCGACCACCAGCGGGCCGGCAAGACGCAGAACGACCTGCGCTCCACCGGCCGCGCGGTACTGGACGTGCGCTACGGGGAAGCCGTCTCGATCGAGATCGGCCTCCCCGAGGCGGACGTCGACTCCTTCCGGGCCTGGCTCGCCGACGTCACCGCCGGGACCGCGGGCTTCGAGCTCGGCGGCGAGGCCTACGGCGACGGGTAGTCCCGCCCGCGAAGCCGGCCGGCGCCCGGGACGCCGGACAAGCACGCGAAGCCGCCACGGAGCACCGGCCGCAGAGGTTTCGCGCCGACGCCACGCCCCCGAAACGGACCGGGCCCGGCGGGGCGGCGGACAGGCCGGACGGGGGCCGGTCCACCGCCCCGGCGCCGGGTCGTCCGCCGGGTCGGTCGTCGGGGCGGTCGACCCGTCCGGTGTCCGGGACGGGGCCCGGGCCGGGCGGCGGACCGGTTAGCCTGGACGGTCGGAGCGGGTCACGGAGGAGAGCAAGCGTGCGGGTCGGAGCGGTCGAGTGAAGTTCCTGCACACCTCCGACTGGCACCTGGGCCGGTCCTTCCACCGCGTGAACATGCTCGGAGCCCAGGCCGCCTTCGTCGACCACCTCGTCGGAGCCGTGCGCGAGCACGGCGTCGACGCCGTCCTCGTCGCCGGGGACGTCTACGACCGGGCCGTGCCCCCGCTGCCCGCCGTCGAGCTCTACGACCGGGCGCTGCACCGGCTCGCCGACCTCGGCGTGCCCACCGTGATGATCTCCGGCAACCACGACTCGGCCCGCCGGCTCGGCGTCGGCGCCGGGCTGATCGGCCGGGCCGGGATCCACCTCAGGACCGACCCGGCCGGCTGCGCCGACCCCGTGGTGCTGGCCGACGCGCACGGCGACGTGGCCCTGTACGGGCTGCCCTACCTGGAACCGGCCCTGGTCAAGGACGAGTTCGCCGCGGAGAGGGTCAGCCACGAGGCCGTCCTCGGCGCGGCCATGGACCGCGTCCGCGCCGACCTGGCCGGCCGGCCCGAGGGCACCCGCTCGGTCGTGCTCGCGCACGCCTTCGTCACCGGCGGGCAGGCCAGCGACAGCGAACGCGACATCGCCGTCGGCGGGGTCGAGGCCGTCCCCGCCTCGGTCTTCGAGGGCGTCGACTACGCGGCCCTCGGCCACCTCCACGGCTGCCAGACGATCAACGAACGGGTTCGCTACTCCGGTTCCCCGCTCGCCTACTCCTTCTCCGAGGCCGACCACCGCAAGAGCATGTGGCTCGTCGAGCTCGGCCCGGCCGGGGAGGTCGCCGCCGAGCGGCTCGACACCCCCGTCCCGCGGCCCCTCGCCCGGCTGCGCGGCCGCCTGGAGGACCTCCTGGACGACCCCGCCCTCACCGGCCGTGAGGACAGCTGGGTCGAGGCCGTCCTCACCGACCCCGTCCGCCCCCAGGACCCGATGGCCCGGCTCACCGCCCGCTTCCCCCACGCCCTCAGCCTCGCCTTCGAGCCCGAGGGCCGCGAGGACGACGGCGCGGCCTCCTACGCCCAGCGCCTGCGCGGCCGCAGCGACCAGGAGATCGCCGAGGACTTCGTCGCCCACGTCCGCGGCGGCGGCTGCGCCGACGAAGCCGAACGGGCCGTGCTGCGGGGAGCGTTCGACGAGGTACGCGTCCAGGCCGCGGCGTCCGAGGACGGCCGCCGGGAGGCCGCCCGATGAGGCTGCACCGGCTCCAGGTCACCGCCTTCGGACCCTTCGCCGAACCCCAGAGGATCGACTTCGACGCCCTGTCCGGCGCCGGGATCTTCCTGCTGCACGGCCCCACCGGCGCGGGCAAGACCTCCGTCCTCGACGCGGTCTGCTACGCCCTCTACGGCTCCGTGCCCGGCTCCCGCCAGGCCCCCGGCACCACCCTGCGCAGCGACCACGCCGCCCCCGACACCCCGACCGAGGTCGCCCTCGAACTCACCGTCGGCGGCCGCCGTCTGGAGATCACCCGGCGCCCCGAACAGGACCGGCCCAAGAAGCGCGGCACCGGCACCACCAGGGACAAGGCCCAGTCCTGGCTCCGCGAGCACACGCCCGACGGCTGGACCGCGCTCAGCCGCTCCCACCAGGAGATCGGCGAGGAGGTCGAACAGCTCCTCGGCATGAGCCGCGAGCAGTTCTGCCAGGTGGTCCTCCTCCCGCAGGGCGAGTTCGCCCAGTTCCTGCGGGCCGGCGCCGAGGCCCGCGGCCGGCTCCTCGGCCGGCTCTTCGACACCCGCCGCTTCGCCGCCGTCGAGACCCTGCTCGCCGAACGCCGCCGGGCCGCCGAGGCCAGGGTGCGCGCCGGCGACGAGAAGGTGCTCGCCGCCGCCCAGCGCCTCGCCCAGGCCGCCGGCGACAGCGCCGACCTGCGGGCCTGGCCGCTCCCCGCCCACCAGCCCGGCGACCCCGGCCTCGCCGGCGCCGTCCGGTCCTGGGCGGCCGTGGCCCGCTGCTCCGCCCGCGAGCGGCTCACCGTCGCCGAGTGCGCCCTGGCCGCCGCCGAGGGACGGCACGCCGCGGCCCGGCGCGCCGCCGAGGAGGCCCGCGAACTCGACCGGCTCCAGCGCCGCCACGCCGAGACCGCCCGCCGGGCCGACCTGCTGGCGCAGGCCGCGCCGGAGCGCGAGCGCGTGCGGGAGCTGCTGGACCGGGCCCGCCGGGGCGCCCTCGTGGCCCCCGCCCTGGAACTGCGCGGGTCCGCGGCCGCCGCCCACCTCACCGCCGCGCACGCGGAGACCCTCGCCCGGGCGGAGCTGCCGCCCGCCCTCGCCGAAGCGGGCACCGAGCAGCTCGGCGCCGTCGAGCAGCGCCTGCGCGAGGACCTCGGCGCGGCCGGCGCCGCCCAGCGGTCCGAACAGCGCAGCGCCGAGATCGGCCGCGAGCGCGCCACGCTGGAGCGTGAGTCCCGGGACGCCGACGAGCAGCACCAGGAGTCCGCCGAGTGGCTGGCCCGCTGGGAAGCCACCCATGCCTCCCTCCAGGAGCGGGTCGACGCCGCCCAGCAGGCCCTGACCCTGGCCGAGCAGCTCGCCGGCCGGCTCGAGCCCGCCCGGATGCAGCTCACCGCCGCCCGGCGCCGCGACACCCTCGCCGCCGACGCGGACACCGCCGCCGGCGAGCTGGACTCCGTGCGCGAGGAGTCGTACGCCGCCAGGGAACGCTGGCTGGAGCTGAAGGAGGCCCGGCTGCGCGGCATCGCCGCCGAGCTGGCCGCGGCCCTGGCCCCGGGCGAGCCCTGCACCGTGTGCGGATCGGCGCAGCACCCCGCTCCGGCCCGTCCCGCCCCCGGCCACGTCGACCGGGCCGCCGAGGACGCCGCCCACGCCCGCTTCGAGCGGGCCGAGGAGCGCCGGGCCGCCGTCGAGCGCCGGCTCGCCGCCGTCCGGGAGGCCGAAGCCGAGGCGGCGGCCGCCGCCGGGGACGCCACCACCGCGGAACTCCTGGCCCTCACGGGCGACCTGAGCGCCCGTCATGCCGCTGCCCAGGCCGAGGCCGCCGGGCTCCACACCGCCCGCGAACGCCTCGCCCGCGCAGAGCGGGAACACGAGGCGCGCAGCTCCGACCGGCTCGAAGCCGAGCGCCGGGCCGCCGCCCGGGCCTCCCGGCGCGAGGCCCTCGACCGGGAGCAGGCCGCCCTGGAGGCCGAACTGGTCCTGGTCCGGGGCGACTCGCCCAGCGTCGCGGCCCGCGCCCGGATCCTGGAGGACCGCATCCGGATGGTCACGACGGCCGCCGCCGCACTGCGCCGCGCCGAGACCACCGCCGCGCGGCTGAAGGAGGCCGACGGCCAGCTCGCCGACGCCGCCTTCAAGGCCGGGTTCGACTCCACCGCCGAGGCCGCAGGCGCCGTGCTCCCCGAGTACGAGCGCACCGCCCTCCAGCACCGCCTGGACGCCTGGCAGGCCGAGGAGGCGATGCTCGGCGACCGCCGCGCCGAGGCCGACACCGCCGCGGCCGCCGCCCTGCCCCCGGCCGACCCCGCGGCCGCCGAGGCCGCCCGGGAACGTGCCGCCGCCCGGCTGCGCACCGCCGGGTCGGCCGTGGACGCCGCCCGGGTCCGCTGCGCCGAGCTGGACCGGCTCTCCCGCCAGGCGGAGCAGGAGCTGCGCGCCCTGGGACCGCTGCGCGAGGCCTACGAGCGCGTGGCCCGCCTCGCCGGGCTCACCGCGGGCACCTCCGCCGACAACGAGCGCAGGATGCGGCTGGAGTCGTACGTCCTGGCCGCCCGCCTGGAGCAGGTGGCCGCCGCCGCGACCGTGCGCCTGCTGCGCATGTCCGGAGGCCGCTACACCCTCGTCCACTCGGACGCCCGGTCGGGCGGACGCGGACGCTCCGGCCTGGGGCTGCACGTGGTGGACGCCTGGACCGGCAGCGAGCGGGACACCGCCACCCTCTCCGGCGGCGAGACCTTCTTCGCCTCCCTCGCCCTGGCCCTGGGGCTGGCCGACGTGGTCACCGACGAGGCGGGCGGCATGCGGCTGGACACCCTCTTCATCGACGAGGGCTTCGGCAGCCTCGACGACCAGGCCCTGGACGAGGTGCTCGACGTACTGGACTCGCTGCGCGAACGCGACCGCAGCGTCGGCATCGTCAGCCACGTCGGCGACCTGCGCACCCGGGTCCAGGCCCAGCTGGAGATCGTCAAGCAGCGCGGCGGCTCGGTGGTGCGCCACCGCACGGCGGGGGTCACGGACTGAGCGGCCGCCGCGCCAGCGGGGACGAGTACACGACGCTGGTGGTCACCGGGCCGAGGCCGGAGATCCGGCCGGTGACCTCCTCCAGGTGTCCCATCGAGCGGGCGGCGACCTTGAGCACGAAGCAGTCGTCGCCCGTCACGTGGTGGGCCTCCAGGATCTCCGGTGTCGCTTCCAGGAAGTCGTGGAACGGCTTGTAGTTGCCGTGCGGATAGCGCAGCCGTACCAGCGCCAGGATGGCCTTGCCGAGCTTCTCGTGGTCCACGACGGCCGTGTAGCCGGTGATGATCCCGGCCTCCTCCATCCGGCGGACCCGCTCCGTGACGGCGCTCGCGGACATGGAGACGGCGCGCGCGAGCTCGGTGAAACTGGCCCGGCCGTCCTGCTGGAGGGCCGCCAGGATGCGCCAGTCGGTGGCGTCGGGGGAATATCCGGTCATGGCGCTGGTCTAGCAGGGGAATCCCCGGTCGAACAAGGTGAAGGCCGGGGAATCCCACTTCCCGGAATGATCAGCAGTTCATAGATTCTGAGCCATGACGACGACGAACCACACGACCGCCCCCGCCCCCGCCAACCCCGTCCTGCGGGTCCCCCCGGCCGGCCCGGCCGCGGCCGCCGCCTACTTCTCGGCCAGCCTCGCCTTCCACGCGGACGTGTCCGACGTCGCCGCCGCCTTCGCGGCGCACCGCGAGCGGGGCGCGGAGCTCGGCTTCCAGCTGGTCGACTCCCGCTCCACCCCGGCCTGGGACCAGGCCCACGTGCCCGGTGCGGTCCACCTGCCCACCGCGCTGATCCCCGAACAGGCCGAGAAGCTCCTCGACAAGGAGCTCCCCGTGGTCACCTACTGCTGGGGCCCCGGCTGCAACGGGGGCACCCGCTCGGCACTCGCCCTGGCCGAACTGGGCTTCCGGGTCAAGGAGATGCTCGGCGGCATCGAGTACTGGATCCGCGAGGGCTTCGAGGTCGAGACCTGGGAGGGCCCGCAGCGGCGCGCGGAGGCCGACCCGCTGACCGCCCCCACCGACTCGGACGACTGCGGCTGCTGAGCCGCGCCGCACGCACGGCGGCCGCCCGTCCCCTCGTCGGGGAGCGGGCGGCCGCCGTGCGTGTTCCGGCAGGTCAGAGCCGCGAGAGCTCGTCCACCAGGTCGTCCAGGCCCAGCGAGCCCTGCGAGAGCGCCGCCATGTGCCAGGCCTTCAGGTCGAAGGACTCCCCGCGCGCGGCACGGGCGTTGTCCCGGCCCAGCAGCCAGGCGCGCTCGCCCAGCTTGTAGCCGATCGCCTGCCCCGGCATCGACAGGTAGCGGGTCACCTCGCTCTCGATGAAGTCCGCCGGACGGCCGCTGTGCCGCCCGAAGAACTCCTGCGCCAGCTCCACCGTCCAGCGCTCGCCCGGGTGGAAGGGGGAGTCCTGCGGGATCTCCAGCCCCAGGTGCATGCCGATGTCCACGATGACCCGCGCGGCGCGCATCATCTGGCAGTCCAGGTAGCCCAGGCGCTGCTCGGCGTCCTTGAGGTAGCCCAGCTCGTCCATCAGGCGCTCCGCGTACAGGGCCCAGCCCTCGGCGTTCGCGCTGACGAGACCGACGCTCGCCTGGTAGCGCGACAGCTGGTCGGCGACGTGCGTCCACTGCGCCAGCTGGAGGTGGTGGCCCGGAACGCCCTCGTGGTACCAGGTGGAGACCAGGTCGTACACCGGGAAGCGGGTCTGGCCCATGGTGGGCAGCCAGGTGCGGCCCGGGCGGGAGAAGTCCTCCGAGGGGTTGGTGTAGTACGGCGCCGCCGCGCCGCCCGAGGGGGCGATCTTGGACTCGACCCGCTTGACCCGCTCGGCCAGTTCGAAGTGGGTGCCGTCGAGGTTGGCGATGGCCTCGTCCATCAGGCCCTGCAGCCAGGCCTGGACCTCGTCCACGCCCTCGATGTGGGTGCCGTGCTCGTCCAGGTGGCGCAGCACGTTCCACGGATCGGCCTCGTCCGGCAGGATCTTGGCCGACTCGGCCTTCATCTCGCCGAGCAGGCGGTGGTACTCGGACCAGCCGTAGGCGTAGGCCTCGTCCAGGTCCAGGTCCGTACCGTTGAAGTAGCGCGACCAGCGGGCGTAGCGCTCGCGGCCCACCGGGTCCGGGGCGTCCGCGACGGCCGGGGCGTACACGTCCCGCATCCAGTCCCGCAGTTCGACCACGGCCGCGGTCGCGGTGGCGGCCGCCGCGTCCAGCTCGGCGCGCAGGGAGTCGGGGCCGGCGGAGGCGAACTCCCCGAAGAAGTCCCGCTCGCCGTCGCCGTCCTGGCCGGCCCAGGTCGTGAGCTGGCCGACGAAGGTGGCGGTGGGGCGGGGGCCGCCGAGCAGCCCGCGCTCCAGGCCGAGGGCGAGGCTCTCGCGGTAGCCGGCGAAGGCGGCCGGCACGGCGCGCAGCCGCTCGGCGATCGCGGCCCAGTCCTCCTCGGTGTCGGCCGGGGTGAGGGTGAAGACCTCGCGGACCTCGTGCGCCGGGGAGTGGATGTTGCTGACGGTGCGCAGGTCCTCGTCGGCCTCGTGGACCGCGAGTTCGGCGGTCAGGCGCTCGCGCAGCAGACGGCCGCAGCGGCGCTCGCCGTCGGTGTCGGCGCCGGGCAGCCGCTCGGCCTCGTCGAGCTTCGCGAGGGTGTCGCGCGACAGCCGGGCGCGGGCGGCACGGCCGGCGGGGGAGAAGTCGGGGAGCGAGCCGGAGCTGGCGGCGACACCGAGGTAGGTGCCCATGATCGGGTCGATGGCGATGAGTCCGTCGACGTAGGCGTCGGCGACCTGCCGGGGCAGAAGGGCTGCGCTGTCACTGTGGAGGGTGTCTGACATGCGGACATCTTCGTACGGCCGACACCCCTACGTCATCACCATACGGGCTTGTTCTCCTGACGGAGCCCGGATTCCGGACGCCTGAGTGCCTTGGCCGGGTCCAGCCGGGCCGTGACCACCAGGGTGCCCTCCTCGATCTGGTAGTCGAGGGGCAGGCCGAGGCCGCGCATGGCCGCGACCATGCCGGTGTTGGACGCCTGGGTCACGGCGTACACGCTGTCGGAACCGGCCTCCACGGCCATCGCGAGGAGCCGGCGCAGCAGTTCCGAACCGATGCCCCTGCGCTGCCACTCGTCCTCGATGAGCAGCGCGACCTCGGTCTCGTCCCCGTCCCACAGCAGGTGGCCGAGGGCGACGAGCCTGCCGGAGGCGGTGGTGGCGGCCAGGGTGCGGCCGAAGCGCGGGCTGAGCAGGTGGCCGAGGTAGCGGTCGGCGTCGGCGACCGGGCCGTGGTAGCGCAGGGCGAGGGTGCGCTCGCTGCACCGGTCGTGCATGGCGCGGGCGGCTGCCAGGTCGGAGCCGTCGGCGCGGCGCACGGTGATCTCGTTGCCCTCGGGGAGGGTCAGCACGTCCCGGCTCCGGGGGACGCGCGGGCCGAGGCGGGCGTCGAGCTCCACGAGGGCGCGGGCGCGGGCGAACTCGGTGGGGGTGAAGGGGAGGTACGGGCGTTCCACGGTGATCGCACCGCCCGAGGGGTCGCGCAGCCGCATCACCGTGGCCTCCAGGACGCCCTCCACCGGGGCGTCGCCGCCCGCGTTGGGGCGGCCCGAGAGGGTGGTGGCGGGGATCGAGTGGATGGTGCAGCGGCCCAGCAGCTGGCGCAGCGCGAGGGGCAGTTCGGCCGCGTCCAGGGCGGTGCGGGTGGCCAGGCCCAGGACCCGGGTGGGGGTGTCCACCAGGTCGTGGGCGTCGGCGCGTTCGATCCAGGTGCTGCGGCCGCCGGCCCGGGCGACGGCCCGGGTCAGGCCGGCGGTGGCCAGGTGCTGGGGTGCGCGCAGCAGGAACTCGTCGACGGTGCCGCCCTCGGGGAGGGGGTGGGTCTGGAGGGTCAGGATGTCCACTCCGTTGCGGGCGAGCGCGGTGCACAACGAGGCGAGGCTGCCGGGCTCGTCGCGCACGGTGGTCCGCATCCGCCACAGGGCGCCCGCGGCGGGCGCGGTGGTCGGGGCCGTTTCCTGCGCTGTTGCCGGGGGCGGACCGGAGGCGCCCCCGGCGGCCGGTGGCGCATGGCTGTGCCGGCGGGCCCACCAGGTGTGGAAGCCCGCCGTCACCAGCAGCGCGACGGCCGAGGCGACCAGCAGGAGCGGGCCGCGGGGACCGTGCGCGACGAGATTGGCGATGCCGTCGGCGACCGCGACGGCGCAGAAGAGGGCGGCGAGTTCGACGAGGTCCCGGCGCCAGTGGTGGCGGTGGGGGTGCGGGGCGGCGGTCGTGTGGTTACGGTCAGTCATGCACACCACTGTGACGCCCGGGTGTTGCGTGACCACGAACGATCTGTGACCGACTGGTTAAGTGTCGCTCTGGCCCGTTTCACCCGGTTTTCCGATGGGTTTCAGCCGGTGGCACCGCGGCCGGAACGGCCGCGCCGGTGCCTCACGGCTGGCCGACGCGGCCCGGCTGGAGCACCTGGGTGAAGAGTACGTCCCCTCCCTGGCGGCGCAACCGCACGGTGAGTTCCCCGCTGTCGCCGTCGATCTCGACCTCGCCGTAGTACGGGGGGTTCTCCGCCGGGGACATGTTGGCGACCGGCGCCGACTGCACGTACGCGGTCCGCGGCCCGAAGGTCGCGTCCAGCCTGCCGGCCGGGAAGCCGCCCGCGCCGACGGGGCCGGAGACGAACTCCCAGAACGGTGCGAAGTCGGAGAAGGCCGCGCGCTCGGGGGCGTAGTGGTTGGCGGCGGTGTAGTGGACGTCGGCGGTGAGCCAGAGGGTGCCCGTGATGTGCTGGTGCTTGATGTGGCGCAGGAGGTCGGCGATCTGGAGCTCGCGCCCGAGCGGGGCCCCCGGGTCGCCCTGGGCGACCGCCTCGAAGTCCACGGCCCCGTCGGGGACCACGATGCCCAGCGGCATGTCGGCGGCGATCACCTTCCAGGTCGCCCGGGAACGCGAGAGCTCCCGCTTGAGCCAGGCCAGCTGCTCGGTGCCGAGGATGCCGACCGGGTCGTCGGTCTGGCGGCCGGGGGAGTTGGCGTCGCGGTAGGTGCGCATGTCGAGCACGAACACGTCCAGCAGCGGACCGTGCCGCAGCACCCGGTACATCCGGCCCTCGGCGCGCCCGCCCCGCAGGTCGGTCACGGGGAAGTACTCGCCGAAGGCCTGGCGGGCGTGGGCCGCGAGGGTGTCGACGTCCTTGACGGTGTAGCGCGGGTCGTCGAGCAGCTGGCCCGGGTACCAGTTGTTGCGCACCTCGTGGTCGTCCCACTGGGCCAGGACCGGTACCTGGGCGTAGAACGCACGCAGGTTGTGATCGAGCAGGTTGTAGCGGAAGTTCCCGCGGAACTCGTCGAGGGTCTCGGCGACCTTGGCCTTCTCCTCGGTGGTGACGTTGTGCCAGACGCGGCCGTCGGGCAGCGGCACTGCCGCCTTGAGGGGTCCGTCGGCGTAGATCGTGTCGCCGCTGAAGAGGAAGAAGTCGGGGTCGCGCAGCCGCATCTCGTCGAAGACGCGGTAGCCGCCCAGCTCGGGGTTGATGCCCCAGCCCTGGCCCGCGAGGTCCCCGGACCACAGGAAGCGCACGTCCTGGCGGCGCGAGACGGGCGTGGTGCGGAAGCCGCCGCGGACCGGATCGCTGCAACGGCGGGGGTCGTCGGGGTCGGTGAGCACGACCCGGTAGTGGATCTGCCGGCCGGGCGGCAGGTCGCGCAGGGTGGTGGTGCCCGTGAAGTCGGTGGCCGGGCCGAGGAAGGGGCCGCCGTGGCGGCGGACGCCGTACCGGAACGACTCGCTCGGGGAGGTCTCGACGTACATCCGCGCCGCCCGGTCGGAGCGGACCCAGACGGTGGCCGAGTGGGCGGTGATCTCACCGCACTGGACGCCCCAGAGGGCGGCCGGGCGGCCGGAGCGGGTGAAGGCGGGGACCCGGGGCGAGGCGGCCAGCGCGGGCGCGGCGAGCGCCGTGGACAGGGCCAGGCCCACCGGGACGGCGAGCGACCCGCCGAGCAGGGACCGTCGGGTGTGGGGCATCGAGGCCATGGGTGCGGCTCCAGGGGCGGCTGGGGGGGGTGGCCGGTCCAGTGTGGCGTCGCACACCAGACCGGCCGGGTCGCCCACGCGAACCGCGGGTGAACACCCGCCAGCGGATCACGGCAGGGGGCCCGCGGTCACGCCTCCACGGGCCCGGCGGCGCGCGCCGTCTGGCGGACGACCCGGGCCACGAGCGCCGGATCGTCGTTCATCGGCACGTGCCCGCAGCCCCGCAGCCGCACCAGCCGGGCCCCGGGGAGCGCCCGCTTGGCGCGCACGCCCTGGCGGGGCGGCAGCAACCGGTCGCGGGAGCCCCAGGCGATCGTCACGGGGAGTCCGGGCAGGTCGTGGGCGAACCGTACGGATCCGCCGGCGGCCAGCGTCCGCTCGAAGCCCGCGGCCCCGCGCAGGGCGAGGGTCTCGGCGACCACGGCCTCCGGGGCGCGCCGGCCCGGGCGGGCGTAGATGGTGCCGGTGAGCGCGGCGCGGCCCGCGGCGCTGCGCGCGAGCCGCTCCAGGGCCGGGCGGGGCAGGGCCCGGGCGCCGGCCCGCATCGCGCGCAGGGCGGTGAAGGCGTAGACCCGCTCGGCCTCCGACCAGAACCCGCCGGGGGAGAGGGCGGTGACGGAGCGGGCGGTGCCGAGGCGTCCCATCTCGAGGGCGAGCAGCCCGCCGAGGGAGTTCCCCGCGAGGTGCGGGCGCTCGACGCCGAGCGCGGCACAGAGCGCTCCGAGGGCCGGGACGACGGTGGCGAGGTCGTACGGGACCCCCGGCGGCAGGGGGCCGGAGGCGCCGAAGCCGGGCAGGTCGACGGCGATCACGTCGTACTCGGCCGCCAGGAGGTCGGAGACCGGGTGCCAGGCCTGGAGGTGGTGGCCGATGCCGTGCAGCAGGAGGAGGGGCTCGCCCGCGCCCTTGCGCTCGTAGGCGACGGTGGCGGTGCGGGGGCCCAGCGGCGAGTCGATGGGGAAGGAGACGGTGGCGGTCATGCTGCTCCTCGTCGGGTGGACGCGAGTGGGAGGGGCCGTCGGAGAGACCGCCCCCATCATTACCGTCCGGTAGCCGGCCGGGTGGGGCCTTCGGGAAACGTGCGGGGGGCACGAACATCCTGTGAACGTCTTGCTACATATGCCCGATCTGCCCGGCGGGGTGGCGAGGATTGGTCTTGACCAAGGGGGGGTGCCGACCTATGGTCGCAGGGATAGTGCAGGAACCTTTAATAAACAAAGGCGCGGAACTGCGGCGCGGAACTGCCGCTGGAAATGCCGCCCGACACGGCGACGGCGGCGATTGCAGGAGGAGTCAGGGTGGGGACCACGCAGCTCGAATCGGTACCGGAGCCGAAGTACTGGCACCTCAAGACCGTGCTCAGCGAGGCGCTGGACCGGGACTTCGCGGTCGGCGAGGTCCTGCCGAACGAGCGTGAGCTCGCCGCCCGCTTCGGAGTCGCCCGCGCCACCCTGCGGCAGGCCCTGGAACAGCTCGAACTCGAAGGCCGCCTGCAGCGTCGCCGCGGCGTCGGCACGACCGTCGCCCCGCCGCGCGTGGGCGTCGCCGTCGGCAGCGCCGGACACGCGTGGCCCGGTGAGAGCGCCGACGGCTGGGAGGCCGTGGACGCCGTCGACACCGTTCCCGCGGGTGCGGTCCTCGCGCTGCTGGGCACCGCCGCGAGCCAGCCCGTCCACACCGTGCGCCGGACCCGTGTCACGCAGGGCCAGGCCGTCGCGGCCGAGCTGCTCTACGTACCCGCCGCCTCCGTCCCCGGGCTCTCCGCCATCGACGCCCCCGCCGGGCCCGCGCGGGCGCGAGCCGTCCTGCGGGAACTCCAGCGGCTCGAGCTGGACGGGCAGGACCGCTCGGTCGAGCTGGGCTCCGCCCGCGCCGACGACGCCAAGGAGCTGGACCGGCTGCCGGGCGCCCCGGTGCTCCTGGTCACCACCCGCTACTTCACCGCCGAGGGCACGGCCGCGGTCTCGGTGGCCACCTATCGCGCCGACACCTGCCGCCTCACCTTCGGCGACACCGGCATGGAGATCACGGAGACCCGCGCCGCCTCCTGACCGGCGGGGGCGTTCACGGCCCCGCCCGCGTCCGCAGCGCAAGCGGAGCCGGGGCGGGGCAGGCGGACCGCTCCGCGCAGCGGCGGCACGGCCGTCCCGCCGGAAGCGACCGACGCCGAACCGGAGGCGTCACCGGGCGGTGACGGTCTTCTCCACCGCGAACAGCTCCTCTTCCACGTGGTCCAGGGCGAGCCGCAACGCCCCCGTGGCCACGGCGGCCTCCCCCAGCAGGGACAGCGCCACCCTCGGCGGCCGCAGGCAGTACCGCTCCAGCTCCCGCCGGAGCGGATCGAGCACCCCGTCCAGGCCGGCCGCCCACCCGCCGACCACGACCAGCTCCGGATCCATCGCCAGCACCAGCGCCGCCACGTCGTGCACCAGCCGCTGGAGGAACCGGTCCACGGCGGCCACCGCCCGCTCGTCGCCCCGCCTGGCCATCGCGAACACCTCGGCGACCGCCGGCTCGTCCAGCGGATGCAGCGGTTCGCCCGTCGTTGACAGCAGCCGCTCCGGGGTGGCCTCGCGGCCCAGCAGGTGCAGCGCGCCGATCTCGCCCGCCGCGCCGCCGAAGCCGCGGTGCAGCCGGCCGCCGATCAGGGAGCCCGCACCCGGACTGAGACCGGCCATCACGAACACCATGTCGTCGGTGTCCCGCGCCGCACCCTTCCAGTGCTCGGCGACGGCCGCCGCGTTGGCGTCGTTCTCCACCCGGACCGGGCAGCGGAACGAGCGCCGCAGCCGCTCCCCGAGGGGCAGCCCGGTCCAGCCGGGCAGCGCCGTCCCGAGGCGGACCGTTCCGTCGGCCTCCACGATGCCGGGACTGCCGGCACCGACCGCCCGCAGCGAGTCGCGCGGGATACCGGCCCGGCGCAGCAGATCGGCCACCGCCGCCCTGACGCGCTCCAGCCGCTCGTCGGCCGACGCGGTCTCGGCCACGTCCTTGGTTCCGGCCCCGATCACCCGGCCGTCCAGCCCGGACAGCAGCACCGCGATCCGGTGCGCGCCGATCTCGACGCCCAGCAGGTGGCCGGCCTCGGCGCGGAAGCGGAACCGCCGCGCCGGCCGGCCCTGCCGCCGCGCACCCTCCTCCGCGTCGGCCTCGACCACCAGACCCGCGCCCATCAGACCCTCCACCACCCCCTCGACCGTCGGCCGGGAGAGCCCGGTCACCCGGGTGAGGTCGGTGAGCGTCGGCGACTCGGCCGCACGCAACGCGCGCAGCACCACGGCCGAATTGATCCGCCTGAGCAGAGAGGGATCCCCGCCGGTCAGCTGCCCCAACGTGTGTCCTCCCAGCTAGCGGCCCTGTCAGCCGGATCGTACTGCGCCTCCGGCGCGGCGGCGAGAAGCGGCCCCTCAGCCCGGCGAGACGAACCCGGACTCGTACGCGGTGATCACCGCCTGGGTCCGGTCACGCGCCCCCAGCTTGCCCAGGATCGCGCTGACGTGCGACTTGACCGTCTCTGTGCCCACGATCAGCTCGCGGGCGATCTCCACGTTGGTCAGCCCGCGGGCCATGAGCCGCAGCACCGCCTCCTCCCGCTCGGTCAGCGCGGCATGCTCCAGGACGGCGCGCGCCCGCCGGTTGCCGTACTCGGCGGCGAGGGACCGCACGGCGGAGGGGAACAACAGCGTCTCCCCCTCCGCCACCAGCCGCACCGCGTGCACGATCTCCGCGGGCCGGGCCCGCTTCAGCAGGAACCCGTCCGCCCCCGCGCGCAGCGCCTGGTAGACGTACTCGTCGTTCTCGAAGGTCGTGACCACGATGATCTTCGGTGGCGAGTCCACCGACCGCAGGACGGCCCGGGTCGCCTCGATGCCGTCGAGCAGGGGCATCCGCACGTCCATCGCCACCACGTCCGGCCGGAGTCGGCGCACGAGGGGGATGACGGAGGCTCCGTCGGCGGCCTCGCCCACCACCTCGATGTCGGGCTGGGCGTCCAGGACCGCGCGCAGACCCGCGCGCACCAGGGGTTCGTCGTCGACGAGCAGTACGGTAACCGGCATCGGGTCAGCGTATTCGCTCCAGCGGAAGCCGCGCGCGCACCCGCCAACCGCCCGCGTGGGGACCGGTTTCGGCCTCGCCGCCGAGCAGTGAGGCCCGCTCCCGCATCCCGCGCAGGCCGCTTCCCGCGCCCGTGCTGACGGAGGGGCGCTCCGGCAGCGGGTTCGTCACCTCCAGCTCCAGTCGGCCGTCGGCCATCCCGACCCGGACGCGGACCGGAACGGGACCGCAGTGCCGCAGCACGTTCGTGAGCGCCTCCTGGAGGATCCGGTACCCCTCCCGGGTGACGGGGCCGGGCAACTTCTCCAACGGGCCCGTCAGTTCGGCGTCCACCGCGGCCCCGGAGGCGCGGGCCGACTCCAGCAGCCGGTCCGCCTCCGCCAGGGTCGGCCGCTGCGACGCCGGCTGCGGCGACTCGCGCAGCACCAGCAGCACCCGCTCCAGGTCCTCCAGCGCGGCCCGGCCCGTCTCCTCGATCGCGCTGAGCGCGCGGGCGGTGAACTCGGGGTCGCCGGCGGCCCGCGCGGCCCCGGCCTGGACCACCGCCACCGTGAGGGCGTGCCCGATCGAGTCGTGCAGCTCCCGCGCGATCCGGGTCCGTTCCAACAGCTGCTCCGTGCGCGCCTCCAGCGCGGTGAGCCGCTCGGCCGCCGACGGACCCAGTAGCAGCCCCGCCACCAGGGTGATGAGCTCGCCGAGCAGGACCACGATCACCATGAGCAGGACCAGCGGCAGGGGCGCCAGCAGCAGCGCGACCCACGGGGAGAGCGGGGACGGCAGCAGCCAGTCCAGGTCCTCGTTCGGTCCGGCTCCGAGGGCGAACCCGATGAGGTCGACGGTGGTGACCGGCAGCCAGACCGTGACCGAGAGGGCGACCGAGGCGAAGAGCATCCTGGTCTCCAGCCACACCAGCGTCCGCCAGCGGTCCCCCCAGCGTGCGGACGGCTCCGCGCTTATCGTGCCGTCGGGCCCGTCGCGCTCGTAGGGGGCGAGCAGGAACTGGGCCTGGAGCCCCTCGGCCGTCCTGACCCAGGGCACGAAGCCGAGCGGCACGACGATCAACAGCGGCATCCACGGCATCTCGGGCGCTATGAACAGCCATATGGCCAGCAGCAGCACGGGTACGCACAGGTGCAGCCAGCGCGAGTAGGTCACCGGTCGGAGCGGAGCGCGCAGGAGTCGTCGGTACATGCCCTCATGGTCGCAGCGCCCGGTCACCGGGCGTCTCCCCCGTACGGGGGAGACGGGACCCCCGCACGGGGGAGGGAGGGGGAGCGGCCGGCGCGGAGTCTTGAGCCATGAACAGCATCGAGTTCCGCGAACTGACCAAGGCATACGGTCCTTCCCCGGCGGTGGACCACCTCACCTTCGACGTCGTACCCGGACGGGTCACCGGCTTCCTCGGGCCCAACGGCGCCGGGAAGTCGACCACGATGCGCCTGCTGCTCGGCCTGGACCGCCCGACCTCGGGCACGGCCACCATCGGCGGAGAGCGCTACCACGACCTCCGGGATCCGCTGCGCCGCGTCGGGGCGCTCCTCGACGCCCAGGCGGCGCACGGAGGACGGACCGCGCGGGACCACCTGCGCATGCTGGCGGCGGCCGCCCGCATCCCGGCGAGCCGGGTGGAGGCGGTGATGGAGCAGGCCGGCATCGCCTCGGTGGCCGGCCGGCGGATCAAGTCCTTCTCCCTCGGCATGCGCCAGCGGCTGGGCATCGCCTCGGCCCTGCTGGGCGACCCGGAGGTCCTGCTCCTGGACGAGCCCACCAACGGCCTCGACCCCGAGGGGATCGTCTGGATCCGCGAGCTGCTGCGCGAGATGGCCGATGACGGCCGCACGGTCCTCGTCTCCAGCCACCTGATGTCGGAGACGGCCGCCTTCGCCGACCACCTCGTCGTCCTCGGGCGCGGCCGGCTGCTGGCCGACACGTCGATGGAGGAGTTCATCGACGCCCGCAGCAGCCCGCGGGTGAGGTTGCGCACCTCCGAGCCGGCCCGGCTCCGGGAAGCCCTGGCCCGCGAGGGGTTCGAGCTGGCCGACGCCGAAGGCGGGCGCTGGACGGTCGAGGGCATACAGGCCGAGCGGCTCGGCCGGCTCGCGGCCGGGGAGGGCATACCCGTGCTGGAACTCGCCGACGAGCGGGCCTCGCTGGAGCAGGCCTACCTCGATCTGACCGCAGAACACGCCCAGTTCGCCGCCACCCACTGACCCCCCGCACCGAAGGAGGCACCGCCATGAGCACCGCTCTGCCCACCCGCCCCGTCCTGCACTCGGAATGGATCAAGATACGGTCCCTTCGCGGCAGCACGGCGGCGCTGATCACCATCCTGGCCCTGTCGGTCGGCATCCAGGCGCTGGCCGCCGCCGCGACGGGCGAGGCCGACGGAGGCGCCCTGGGGGACGACCCCCTCTTCGCTTCCTCCTACGGCATCATCTGGGGCCAGGTCGCGGCCATGGCCTTCGGCACGACCGCCCTGTCGGCCGAGTTCCACAACGGCGCCCTGCGCACCTCGCTGGCGGCGGTGCCGAGCCGCACCCGCTTCTACCTCTCGAAGATGGCGGTGATCGGCGGACTCGCCCTCGTCGTAGGCCAGATCACCGGCCTCCTCACCTTCGTCGCCGGCCAGGCCTTCATGGGCTCGCACGCCCTCCGCCTCGGCGATCCGGGCACCTACCGCGCGGTCGTCGGCAGTGGCCTCTACCTCACTCTGATCACCCTGTTCGCTGCCGGACTGACCGCCCTGCTCCGCAGCGGAGCGCTCGTACTGAGCCTGCTCATACCCTTCGTGCTGATGGTGTCCTTCATCGTCGGCGCGGCCACCGGCGGCGTGGCCGAGTTCCTGCCGGACCGGGCCGGACAGCTGGTCATGCACGGCGCCACGGACGGGCGGCTCGGGCCGTGGAGCGGCCTGGGCGTCCTGGCCCTGTGGGCCGGCGCGGCCCTGGCCGGCGGCTGGGTGGCGGTGCGGCGCAGGGCGGCCTGACACAGGGCCAGTTGTCAGTGCCCGCCGCGATACTGACGCCATGACCACGGGAGAGCACCTCGACACGATCGACCGGCTCCGCGCCGAGGCCTTCCCGGCCGAACCGGCGGGCATCGAAGGGCGCAGCGCAGGCCCCGGCCACCACATCGTCCCGCTGAGCCGGACCCGGGACTTCTGGGACGACGACGGTTCGGGCCGGGACGAGGCGGCCGACCAGATCGCCGCCGAGTACGGGGCGCTGACCCAGGCCCTGACCGGCCGGTGGGGCGAGCCCCAGGTCTTCGCCGTGGGCTCCCTGCTGGACCGGGGGTTCGCCGGGGAGGAGATACCGGAGCCCTGGGACGAGGTCTGCAACACCACCGACCACGTACACCTGTGGCGGGTCGGGGAGCAGTGGCTGGTGGTGTACGTCGCCCAGTGGGACAAGGAGTTCCCCTACCTGCTCATGGCGGGGATCACCGTGGTCGACCCGCCCTAGAGCTCTTCCGAGGCCTCGCGGAGGCGGGCGAACTCCTCGGCCATGGACGCGGCGGTCCAGTGGGCGTTGAGGCCGCTCGGGTTGGGCAGCGCCCAGATCCGGGTGGTACCGATGGTGCGCTCCTGGGGGCCGATGACGGCCTTCGGCTCGTGGAAGGCGGTGCGGTAGGCGGTGATGCCGACCACGGCCAGCCACTGGGGGCGCAGCCGTTCCACCTTCGCCGTCAGGATCCGCCCGCCCTCGCGGAACTCCTCGGAGCTCAGCTCGTCGGCGCGGGCGGTGGCCCGGGCGACGACGTTGGTGATGCCGAGGCGGTAGGAGAGCAGCTCCTGCTGTTCGGCGGGGGCCAGCAGGCGGGGGGTGAAGCCGGACAGGTGCAGGACCGGCCAGAAGCGGTTGCCGGGGCGGGCGAAGTGGTGGCCCGTCGCGGCGGAGAGGAGGCCCGGGTTGATACCGCAGAACAGCACACGCAGACCGCCCGCGACCACGTCCGGGAGGACGCGGTCGCGGGCGGCTTCGAGCTCTTCGGGGGTCAGAGGATCGACCCGGGGGCGTAGCCGGCGGCTTCCGGGTGCTC
Source organism: Streptomyces sp. NPDC093801 (assembly GCF_040701585.1). Taxonomy (NCBI): domain Bacteria; kingdom Bacillati; phylum Actinomycetota; class Actinomycetes; order Kitasatosporales; family Streptomycetaceae; genus Streptomyces; species Streptomyces sp. NPDC093801. The sequence continues at coordinate 41,320 of NZ_JBFBDP010000026.1, forward strand.
CTTGGCGATGGCCTCGATACGGGAGACCACGCTCGCGACCTGGTCGCCCGCGGCGCCCGTGAAGGACAGCTTGTCGGCCATCAGGGCGTCCAGCTGCGTGCGGTCCAGCGGCATCCGGTCGTCGGCCGCGAGCTTGTCGAGGAGCTCGTTGCGCTCGGCGCCCTGCTCGCGCATGGCCAGGGCGGAGGCGACGGCGTGCTCCTTGATGACCTCGTGCGCGGCCTCGCGGCCCACGCCGGCCCGCACCGCGCCCATCAGCACCTTGGTGGTCGCGAGGAACGGCAGGTAGCGGTCCAGCTCGCGGGCCACGACGGCCGGGAAGGCGCCGAACTCGTCGAGGACCGTCAGGAACGTCTCCAGCAGGCCGTCGAAGGCGAAGAAGGCGTCCGGCAGGGCCACCCGGCGGACCACGGAGCAGGAGACGTCGCCCTCGTTCCACTGGTCGCCGGCCAGCTCGCCGGTCATCGAGGCGTAGCCGCGCAGGATGACCATCAGGCCGTTCACGCGCTCGCAGGAGCGGGTGTTCATCTTGTGCGGCATGGCGGAGGAGCCGACCTGGCCGGGCTTGAAGCCCTCGGTGACCAGCTCGTGGCCGGCCATGAGGCGGATGGTCTTCGCGATCGACGACGGGGCGGCGGCCAGCTGCACCAGGGCGGTGACCACGTCGTAGTCGAGGGAGCGGGGGTAGACCTGGCCGACCGAGGTGAAGGCCTGGGAGAAGCCGAGGTGGGCGGCGATGCGCTGCTCCAGGTCGGCCAGCTTGGCGGCGTCCCCGCCTAGCAGGTCGAGCATGTCCTGGGCGGTGCCGACCGGGCCCTTGATCCCGCGCAGCGGGTAGCGCTCCAGCAGGTTCTCAAGGCGGTCGTAGGCGACCAGCAGCTCGTCGGCGGCGGTCGCGAAGCGCTTGCCCAGGGTGGTCGCCTGCGCGGCGACGTTGTGGGAGCGGCCGGCCATGACCAGCTCGGCGTGCTCGCCGGCGAGCTTGCCGAGGCGGGCCAGCACGGCGACCGTGCGGTCGCGGGCCAGCTCCAGCGAGAGCCGGATCTGCAGCTGCTCGACGTTCTCGGTGAGGTCACGGGAGGTCATGCCCTTGTGGACGTGCTCGTGGCCGGCGAGGGCGTTGAACTCCTCGATCCGGGCCTTCACGTCGTGCCGGGTGACCTTCTCGCGCTCGGCGATGGAGGCGAGGTCGACGGTCTCCAGGACGCGCTCGTAGTCGGCGAGGGCGGCGTCCGGGACCTCGATGCCGAGGTCCTTCTGGGCGCGCAGGACGGCGAGCCACAGCCGCCGCTCCAGCGTCACCTTGTACTCGGGGGACCACAGGACGGCGAGCTCCGCGGAGGCGTAGCGGCCGGCCAGGACATTGGGGATGCGGGGCTTGGCTGTCACGTGTAGGGATTCTACTGGGGCTCGAGCTGTGCGTTTACGCAGGTGGGGGCACCACCTGCAATTGTGGCTTGCTACAAGGGCGGCGGGGTTCCGTATGGCAGAAGCTCCGGGCGCTTCGGGGGGCGGCCGTCGCCCGAGGAGCGGCCCGTCAGCCGGCGGCCGATCCAGGGCAGCAGGTGCCGCTTCGCGAAGCGCAGGTCCTCGCCGCGCCGCACGCCCCACCCCGGGGCGGAGGCCGGCGGCAGGGAGGCCGCCCAGTCGTCCTCGGCGGGCAGGCCGAGGGCCTGCCAGACGGCTTCGGCCACCCGCCGGTGCCCCTCGGCCGTCAGGTGCAGCCGGTCGGCGTCCCACAGGCGCGGGTCCCCGAGGACCGGGGCCCCGTACAGGTCCACCAGCAGTGCGCCGTGGCGGGCGGCGAGCTCCTCCAGGATGCCGAAGAGCTCCTCCATGCGGGGCCGGAAGCGCTCCATCACCGGACCGTGCCGACCCGGCGAGCGCATCAGGACCAGGCGCCCGCAGGAGGGGGCCAGCAGTTCCACCGCGGCCTCCAGGTGGGCCCGGACGCGCCCCATGTCCACCTTGGGGCGCAGGGCGTCGTTCAGTCCGCCCACCAGGGTCACCACGTCCGCGCACATCGCCGCCGCGGCCGGTGCCTGGTCCTCGGCGATCTGCCCGATCAGCTTCCCGCGCACCGCGAGGTTCGCGTAGCGGAAGTCCGGCTCGCGCGCCGCCAGCCGGGCGGCGAGGAGGTCGGCCCAGCCCCGGTAGGAGCCGTCCGGGAGCAGGTCGGACATTCCCTCGGTGAAGGAGTCGCCGACCGCGACGAAACTGGTGTAAGACGCATTCATCCCCATGGCGCAGCGATGCTACCGCGCGGTATCCCGGCCCCGGAGGGCCGGGACACCGCCACCCGACGCCACCTGCGGGGAGGCCTACGCCGAGGCAGGCCTGCCGAAGAGCTCGCGCAGGACGTCCTCCATCGTCACCAGGCCCGTCATGGCCCCGTCCGCGCCGAGGACCGCCGCCAGGTGCGTACGGCTGGCCCGCATGGCGGTCAGCACGTCGTCCAGCGGGGTTTCCGCCCGCACTTGCGCGATCGGGCGCAGCTCCGACACCGGGAAGGGCTCGTCCCGCTCCAGGGCGTCCAGCGCGTCCTTGACGTGCAGGTAGCCGAGGATCCGCCGTTGCCCGTCGACGACGGGGAAGCGGGAGTAGCCCGACTCGGCCGAGAGCCGCTCCAGCGCGTCGGCGGTGATGCCCTGCCGGGCCGTGACCACCCGGTCCACCGGCAGCACCACGTCGGCGACGGGCCGCCGCCCCAGTTCCAGGGCGTCGTGCAGCCGCTCGCTCGCCCGGCCGTCGATCAGCCCGGCGTCGCTGGAGTCCTGGACCATCCTGGCCAGCTCGTCGTCCGAGAAGGTGGCCGCGACCTCGTCCTTCGCGTCCACCCGCAGCAGCTTCAGCAGGACGTTGGCGAAGGCGTTGATCGCGAAGATCACCGGCTTGAGCGCATGGGTCATCGCCACCAGCGGCGGCCCCAGCAGCAGCGCGGTGCGCACCGGCTCGGCCAATGCCACGTTCTTGGGCACCATCTCGCCGAACAGCATGTGCAGGTAGGTGGCCAGCGCCAGCGCGATCACGAAGGAGATCGCGTGCGTCACCCCGGCAGGCACCCCGACGGCGTCGAGGAGCGGGCTCAGCAGGTGTGCGATGGCCGGCTCGGCCACCACGCCCAGCACCAGGGTGCACAGGGTGATGCCCAGCTGGGCCGCCGCCATCAGGGCGGACACGTGCTCCAGGCCCCACACGACCGCGCGGGCCCGCCGGTCGCCCTGCTCGGCGTACGGTTCGATCTGGCTGCGCCGGACCGAGATCAGCGCGAACTCCGCGCCGACGAAGAAGGCGTTCACGACCAGGGTCGCCAGGCCGATCAGCAGCTGGATCGCGGTCATCGGTCCCCCTCCGCGCCCTCGTCGCCGGGCACCTCGGTCGGCATGTGCAGCAGCACGCGCGCGGCGCGCCGGCCGCTCGCGTCGACCACGTCCAGACGCCAGCCGTCCAGCTCCAGCCGGTCCCCGACGGCCGGGATCCGGCCCAGTTCGGCGGCTATCAGCCCGGCCAGGGTCTCGTACGGGCCCTCCGGGACGCGCAGCCCGATCCGCCGCAGCTGATCGGTGCGCGCGGCGCCGTCGGCGGAGTACAGGGTCCGGCCGTACTCGTCCGTGCCGGCCGGTGCCAGGTCGGCGGTCTCGTGCGGGTCGTGCTCGTCGCGGACCTCGCCGACGACCTCCTCGACGATGTCCTCGAGGGTGGCCACGCCGGCCGTGCCCCCGTACTCGTCGATCACCACGGCCATCGTCTGCCTCCCGGACAACCGGTCCAGCAGCCGGTCGACGGTCAGCGACTCCGGTACGAGCAGGGGCTCGCGCAGCAGCTGCGAGACGGGGTGGCCGCGGCGCTCCTCGGCGGGCAGGGCCAGGACGTCCTTGATGTGGACGGTCCCCACGACCGTGTCGAGGCTGCCCCGGTAGACGGGGAAGCGCGACAGGCCGGTGGCCATCGTCGCGTTGGCCACGTCCTCGGCGGTGGTCTGCACGTCGAGGGCGGTGACCTGTACCCGCGGGGTCATCACGTTCTCGGCGGTCAGGTCGGCCAGGTTCAGGGTCCGCACGAACAGTTCCGCCGTGTCCTTCTCCAGCGCGCCCGCCTTGGCGGAGTGCCGGGCGAGCGCCACCAGCTCCTCGGGGCTGCGCGCGGAGGCCAGCTCCTCGGCGGGCTCCAGCCCGAACCGGCGGACGAGGTGGTTGGCGGTGCTGTTGAGGTGGCTGATCAGCGGTCTGAAGGTACGGCTGAAGACCCGCTGCATCGTCGCCACGCGCTTGGCGACGGCCAGGGGGGAGGAGATCGCCCAGTTCTTGGGGACCAGCTCGCCGACCACCATCAGCACCACGGTCGACACGGCCGTGCCGAGCACCAGGGCGGTGGAGGAGGCGGCCGATGCGGACAGGCCCATGGCCTCCAGGGGACCCGAGATCAGGGCGGCGATCGACGGCTTGGAGATCATGCCGATGACCAGGCCGGTCACGGTGATGCCGAGCTGCGCGCCGGAGAGCTGGAAGGTCAGGCTGCGGACGGCGGCGAGGGCGCTGTCCGCGCCCCGCTCGCCGCGCTCCACGGCCCGCTCGAGCTCGCTGCGCTCGACGGTGGTCAGCGAGAACTCGGCGGCGACGAAGACCCCGCAGGCAAGGCAGAGCAGCAGCGCCACGACGAGCAGGAGCACTTCGGTCATCGGTCGATCACCTCCGTCCCATGATCGGCCAGGACGGGAGGTGCCGCGCGGTGTCGCGCGCGGGGATGCCGGGGACCGGGAGGCTCGCCCATGGGCGGACGCTCACACCTTTCGGGTCGGGAGGGCTCGGAAGGCTTCCGAGGGGCCGGGAGGACCTCTGCACCCATGGTAAAGGAAAGGCAAAGCCGACGGCTCGTCCTCGTGGCCGAGTGGGTACGTGGGGCGCGGCCGGCGGTCGCCGCCCCGAGGGGATCCGGGGTCGCCGGTTCGGGCCACCCGCTGCCGGACAAGGCTTTTCCGGCCATGCGCCCCGGTGCCGAAGCGTTTATTCCGAGAATGTTGGCTCGATATCGTCCACCCGGCGGCTGCGGGTATGGAGAAGCCTTATATCCGGAACGTTTCGGCGGGTTGGGAGCGACCGGTCGTGTGCGTGACGAAAGGGAATTCATTCCGGCCTGGCGTGGGGATGTGTGCGGGTCGGTGTGCTGGTGGGAGGCGTGATCGTTGATCATCGGATGATCCGGGGACTGCGCGTTTCGAGTGGCGGACGGGCAGATTTCGCGGACCGACAGGTGATTGCTGATATCAATTTCCCTGCGCTCGGATCCGCGCCGAATAAACCTCATTCCGGTCGTGCGCCCATCGCGCCGGCCTGCACCGAGAACGGAATTCGCATCATGGGAACCGCCTTCCGCAAGACCATCGCCCTCGCCGCGCTGGCACTGACCGCCTCCCTCCTGCCGGCCGGCGGGGCGGGGGCGGCGAGCGCCGTGCAGCAGGCCGCCGTCCCCGGCCGGTACTGCCTCGCCAACGCCTGGGGCACCCCGAACGTCTCCTCGAAGCCGTGCGACTCCGCCGACCAGGGCCAGCGCTGGACCGTTTCGGGCAACCAGATCGCCCTCACCGACGCGCGCGGCTACTGTCTGGCCAACACCTGGGGCACCGCGCAGGTCACCACGAAGCCGTGCAACGCCAATGACCAGGGGCAGTACTGGAGCGTCTCCGGCCAGCAGATCTCCCTGACCTTCGCCCCGGCCTACTGCTTCGCCAACGCCTGGGGCACCCCGAACGTCTCCACGAAGCCCTGCGACTCCGCGGACCAGGGCCAGAAGTGGGTCGTCTTCAACGACCAGATCAGCCTGGCGGCCGCCTGATCCCACCCCTCGTCCCGGGGAGGCGCGCTGCACGCCTCCCCGGGGCACCACCGGCCGGGCCGTGGCTTTCGGATCTTGCCGGGCGGCGCGGGTCAGGCAGGATCCGGGAGACACGGCCTAGTCGTGGGAGCGGCGGGCCGAGCCGATGACGCAGTACGAGGTGGGGAGCGACGGGCCGCGTTCGGGCAGGCGGAAGGAGCGGTGGGAGACGATCCGGAAGCCGGCCGCCTCGATCGAGGCGAGCGGGTCGCGGGCGGTGTGGCAGCCGCCGAACAGGCGCGGCCAGACCGTCCGGTCGAGCGCCCGCTGGACGGCGGCCATCCCCGGACCGGGGGCGATCCCGTGCTCCAGGAAACGCAGCTCCGCGCCGGGACGCAGCACGCGGTGCAGCTCGCCGAGGGCGCGCGGCAGGTTCCGCACGGTGCACAGCACCAGCGAGGCGACGGCGGCGTCGAAGGCCTCGCTCTTGACCGGGAGGGCCTCGGCGACCCCCGGTACGAGGTCCACCGGCACCTCGGCGCGCATCGCGGCGGCCGCCGCGAGCCGGCGCAGGGTGCGCTCCGGTTCGACGGCGACGACCTCGGACACGGAGCGCGGGTAGTGCGCGAAGTTCAGGCCGTTGCCGGCTCCGATCTCGATGACGCGGCCCGACACCCCCCGCAGGAGCTCCTCGCGCAGCGCCCCGATCCCGGCACGGGTCTCGGCGGCGGTGCTGGCGCGGGCGTAGAACCGGGCGAAGCAGGGGTGGTGGACGGGATCGGGGGCATGGGCGGGCATAGGGCGGCCTCCGGTCGCGGGTCGGGGGCTGACACGCGGGCACACGGAGCGCGTGGGCCCACCGGGGCCTGTTCCCCGCCCCGACCCGCCGCGAAACCGGTCCGGTGCCGAACCGGCCCTGCGGTCCCCGGGGCGGGCCGGCCGGGCGGTTCCCCGGGTCAGGCCGGCCCCGCCGGTCCACGGTCAGGCCGGCCCCGCGGTTCCCCGGGTTCGGGCCGGCCCTGCGGTCCCGGTTCGGGCCGGCCCTGCGGTCCCGGGTCGGGCCGGCCCTGCGGTCCCCGGGTCAGGCTGGCCCTGCGGTCCCCGGGTCAGGCCGGCCAGGCGGCCAGGAAGGATTCCGGCGACCACGTCCCGTCCAGCCGGGGGGCCAGCCAGTCCGGGGCGGCCTCGCGGAAGGCGGGCGGCGCCAGGGTGCCGGAGCCCTCGGGGACGGCGCCCAGCAGCGGGAGGCCGGAGGCCTTCGGCAGGTCGGCCAGGTTGCAGCGGGAGGCCAGGTCGGGGGAGGCGGGCCAGCTGCCCACCACCACGCCGAGCCCGCGCAGCCCCCGCGCGGTCAGGGCCTCGGCCGTCAGGGCCGTGGAGTTGAGGGTGCCCAGCCCCGCAGGGGCCACCACCAGGACCGGCGCCGCCAGCAGCCGCGCCGCGTCGGCCAGGGTGTGGCCCTCCTCGTCGAAGCGGACCAGCAGCCCGCCCGCGCCCTCCACCAGCACCAGGTCGTGCGTCGCCGCCAGACCGGCGGCCGCCTCGGCGATCCGCTCCGGGCCGATCGTCGCCAGCCCGGAGCGCCGCGCGGCGGTGTCCGGGGCCAGCGGCTCGGGGTAGCGGGCCAGTTCCAGCGCGGTCACGGCAGGACCGGCCAGGCGTACGGCCTCGGCCGCGTCCCCGGGCTCGTCCGGTCCCACCCCGGTCTGCGCGGGCTTGAGCACCGCCACCGACCGGCCGGCGGCCACGGCCGCCGCCGCGATGGCCGAGGTGACCACCGTCTTGCCGATTTCCGTGCCCGTACCGGACACGACGATCACGGACATCTCAGCCCTCCCGGGCCGCGGCGACGGCCGCGCGGCAGATACGGGCGACATCGGCGTCGCCGGTGACGAACGGCGGCATGGTGTAGATCAGGTCGCGGAACGGGCGCAGCCACACGCCCTCGCGGACCGCGGCCCGGGTGGCGGCCCAGACGTCGACCGGGTGGTCGAGCTGGATCACGCCGATCGCGCCCAGCACCCGTACGTCCTTGACCTCCGGCTGCCCGGAGGCCTCCGCCAGGCCCTTGCGCAGGCCCGCCCCGATCCGCGCGACCTCGCCCGCCCAGTCCTGGCCGAGCAGCAGGTCGACGGAGGCCAGGGCCACGGCCGTGGCGAGGGGGTTGCCCATGAAGGTCGGCCCGTGCGCCAGCACCGGGACCTCGCCCTGCGAGATCCCCTCGGCGACCCGCTCCGTGCACAGGGTGGCGGCGAGCGTGAGGTAGCCGCCGGTCAGGGACTTGCCGAGGCACATCACGTCCGGGGTCACGCCCGCGTGGTCGGCCGCGAACAGCGCGCCCGTGCGGCCGAAGCCCGTCGCGATCTCGTCCAGGACCAGCAGTACCCCGTACTCGTCGCACAGCTCGCGCAGCACCCGCAGGTAGCCCGGGTTGTGGAAGCGCATCCCGCCCGCGCCCTGCACCACCGGCTCGACGATCACCGCGGCCAGCTCGTCCGCGTGCGCGGCGACCAGCGCGCGCAGGTGGGCGGTGTACTCCGGGTCCACGGGGGTGTCGAAGTCCCCGGGCGGCGCGTCCGCGAAGACCTGCTGGGGCAGGTGGCCCTGCCACAGCTCGTGCATGCCGCCCTCGGGGTCGCAGACGGCCATCGGCTGCCAGGTGTCCCCGTGGTAGCCGCCGCGCCAGGTCAGCAGCCGGGTCTTGCCCGTCCGGCCCAGCGAACGCCAGTACTGCAGGCACATCTTGACGGCGACCTCGACGGACACCGACCCGGAGTCGGCGAGGAAGACGTGCTCCAGCCCGGGAGGGGTGATCTCGACGAGCCGGGCGGCCAGTCGGACGGCGGGCTCGTGGGTGAGCCCGCCGAACATCACGTGCGACATCCGGCCCAGCTGGGCGCGGGCCGCCTCGTTCAGCACCGGGTGGTTGTAGCCGTGGATGGCCGACCACCAGGAGGACATGCCGTCGACCAGCTCGTCGCACCCCTGTGCGGGGGCGGCCAGGCGCAGCCGGACCCCCGAGGCGGAGGAGACCACGAGGGTCTCCTGCCGCCCGGGCATCGGGCCGTACGGGTGCCAGACGTGCTGCCGGTCCAGGGCCAGCAGGCCGGCCGTGGCGGAAGCGGGGTCGAGCGGGTCGTGCAGGGGGTACGGGTCACGCATTGGGGGCGAGGTCCGTCCCCGCTCCGCGGCGGCGCACCGCCACCAGGTCCGGGCGCACCTCGCCCGGCTCGGCCTGCGCGGGGGCCTCGGCCCGCACCTCGGCCGGAGCCCCGGTGGCGTGCCCGGCGCAGCCGCCGCAGGCCGAACCGCAGCCGGGGGCCCCGGCGTCGGCCGCCGGCCCGCAGCCGCCGGAGCCCGCCGCGGAGCCGCACACGCCGCCCGCGTGGGCCGCGGCCGCGGCCGCGGCGGCGGCGGCGTCCGCCCGGTGCGCGGGCAGGGTGGTGGTGCCGGCGCCCTCCACCTCGAAGCCGGCGTCCGCGATCATGTCGAGGTCGGCCTGGCCGGCCTGGCCCTCACTGGTGAGGTAGTCGCCGAGGAAGATGGAGTTGGCCACGTGCAGCGCGAGCGGCTGCATCGAGCGCAGGTGCACCTCGCGGCCGCCGGCGATCCGGACCTCGACGTCGGGGCAGACGAACCGGACCATCGCCAGGATCCGCAGGCAGCGCTGGGGGGTGAGGTTCCACTCCTTGGCCAGCGGGGTGCCCTCGAAGGGGATCAGGAAGTTGACCGGCACGGAGTCCGAGTCCAGCTCGCGCAGCGAGAAGACGACGTCGACCAGGTCCTCGTCGCTCTCGCCCATGCCGGCGATCAGGCCGGAGCAGGCCGACAGGCCCGCCGCGTGCGCCTTCTGCACGGTGTCGACGCGGTCCGCGTAGGTGTGCGTCTTGGTGATCTGCCCGTACGTGGCCTCGGAGGTGTTGAGGTTGTGGTTGTAGGCATCCGCACCCGCGTCGCGCAGCTTCTCGGCCTGGCCGTCGGAGAGCAGCCCCAGACAGGCGCAGACCTCCACGCCCTCGTTCTGCTCCTTGATGGCGGCGATCGTCTCGCCGACGCGGGCCACGTCGCGGTCGGTCGGGCCGCGCCCGCTCGCCACGAGGCAGACCCGCTTGGCGCCGCCGGCGACGCCGGCCGCAGCGGCCTGGGAGGCCTCGTCCGGCTTCAGCCAGGTGTACTTGAGGATCTCGGCCTTCGACCCCAGGCGCTGGGAGCAGTACGAGCAGTCCTCGGGGCAGAGCCCCGACTTCAGGTTGACCAGGTAGTTCAGCTTGACGCGACGCCCGAACCACTGGCGGCGCACCTTGCCGGCAGCGGCCACCACGTCGAGCAGTTCGTCGTCGGAGGTCGCCAGAACGGCGAGCGCCTCCTCGCGGGTCGGCAGCTCGCGCCGCAGTCCCTTTTCCACCAGGGTGTTCAGCAGGTCCATGCGCCCGATCCTGTCCCACGCGACCACTCCCGGCCAAGGAGAGAACGGACAACATGGCCGGAAGGGAGTGTGTGGATCGCCACACCGGCCCCTTGGGTCACGGGCGGATAGGGTCGAGCAGATCTGTCGACTGCCGACAAAACGCGAGACACATCGCGAGACGCGACGCGAGGACCGCCGATGACCCAGCCCACCCCGGAACCCGAGGACGTCTTCGCCTGGATCGACGGCGCGGAGCGCCGGCGCGAGGAGGCGGGACTGGTGCGGACCCTGCGCCCGCGCCCCGCCGACTCGCCCCTCCTGGACCTCGCGAGCAACGACTACCTCGGCCTCTCGCGGCACCCCGAGACCGTGCGCGGCGCCTGTGCGGCGGCCGAGCGCTGGGGTGCGGGGGCCACCGGATCGCGGCTGGTCACGGGGACGACCGAGCTGCACACCGAACTGGAGCGGGAGTTGGCCGCTTTCACCGGTTTCGAGGCGGCCCTGGTGCTTTCGTCCGGATATGCCGCGAACCTTGCTGCGGTGACCGCGCTGAGCGGCCGGGACGCCCTGGTGGTCTCCGACGCGGGGAACCACGCCTCGATCGTCGACGGCTGCCGGCTCTCGAGGGCGGAGGTGGAGGTGACCCCGCACGGGGACGCGGAACAGGTCCGCAAGGTCCTGGCGGGGCACGGGGGCCGCGCCCTGCTGGTGACCGACTCGGTGTTCTCGGTCGACGGGGACGCCGCCCCGCTCGCCGCGTACGCCGCGGCCTGCCGGGAGGCGGGCGCGGCCCTGCTCGTGGACGACGCGCACGGACTCGGGGTCCTGGGCGAGGGGGGCCGGGGCGCCCTGCACGCCGCCGGGCTCGCGGGCGCGCCCGGTGTGGTCGCGACGATGACCCTCTCCAAGTCGCTGGGCAGCCAGGGCGGAGCGGTCCTGGGTCCGGCCAAGGTGATCCGGCACCTGGTCAACACCGCCCGTGCGTTCATCTTCGACACCGGGCTGGCCCCGGCCGCCGCGGGCGCGGCACTGGCGGGCCTGCGGCTGCTGGAGCGGGAGCCGCAGCGCGCGGTCCGGGTCCGGGAGGTGGCCGCCGAGCTGTACGGGAGGCTCACCGCGTCCGGCCTGACCGCGGCCCGGCCGGACGCGGCCGTGGTGTCGGTACGGGCCCCGTCGGCCGCGGCGGCACTGCGCTGGGCCGCCGACTGCCGCGAGGAGGGACTGTCCGTGGGGTGCTTCCGTCCGCCGTCGGTGCCGGACGGCATCTCCCGGCTGCGGCTGACGGCCCGGGCGGATCTCACGGGGGAGGAGATCGGCCGCGCCGTCGACACGGTCCTGCGGACCGCTCCGGCCGGGGCCACGGACCCGGTTCAGCGGTAGGACGTCACACGCGCACGTCCGTCCGTACGGAGGCGAGGAAGCCGTCCCAGGCCGGCCCGGTGAAGAGCACGGCCGGGCCGTCCGTCCGCTTGGAGTCGCGGACGGCCAGCAGTCCGCCGCTCAGGGCGGCCGCTTCCACGCAGTTGTTCATTCCGGTGCTGCGGCTGCTCCGCCGCCACCGCGCGCTGTTCAGAAGTCCGCTGGTGGATAAGGGGGTTGCGGACACGGGGGTGCCTCCTTACGCGTCGTCAGCGAGTGAGCTGATGAGATCCGACGAGTCACGGGGCGGGAGGGCGTGCGCCTGGATGGTGCGGAACGCGGCGCTGTACGCCTCTAGGTCTTCCTTCCGCTCCAGATAGAGGCTACTCGTCAAATGGTCGAGCACCACCACATCCAGATCGGCGATGTTCGGAAATGAGAAAATGACGAACGGTCCGGTCAGGCCGAGATGGCCCCCCACAGTGAACGGCAGTACCTGGAGGTGTACTTGGGGCAGGCGTGCCACCTCCGCGAGGTGCCGCAGCTGCTCCCGCATCACCCCCGGCCCGCCGATCTGCCGGCGCAGCACCGCCTCGTCGAGCACGGCGCTCAGCTCCAGCGGGGGATCCGCCCGCAGTACCGCCTGCCGGGCCAGCCGTACGTCGACCAGCGCGTCCACCTTCGGCTCCGGAAGCCCGCCCAGGGCGGCCCGGGTCACGGCCCGCGCGTACTCCGGGGTCTGCAACAGACCCGGCACCACCGAGAGTTCCACCGTCCGCGCCGAGCGGGCCCCCGCCTCCAGGCTGATGAAGTCCCGGTACTCCTGCGGGAGCAGGCCCCGGTAGTCGTGCCACCACTGGCGGCCGCGCGCCTCCTCCCCGCCCGCCGCGGGCCCCGCCGCCGAAGCGCCCAGCGCCTCCAGCAGGGCGCGCTGCTGGGGGCTCACCACGTCCCCGTAGGCGTCCAGGAGCAGCCGGATGTCCTGCGTCTTCACGCCACTGCGGCCCGTCTCGATCCGGCTGACCTTCGACTGGTGCCAACCCACGATGCGGGCCACCTCGCCGCTCGTGAGGCCGGTGCGGTCGCGCAGTGCGCGCAGTTCCTCGCCGAGCTTGCGCCGGCGCACCGCGGGACCGTGCTGCATACCCGCTCTCCTTCCACCGGCGCGGATCGCACCAGTCTGCCGTCCAAATACGCTCTTCCGTAGCAGAGTTCACCGCATTGGGCGACAGATATATGCATATCTTGGGGGAACGCAGGAAACGGCGGGACGATGGATGGCACTCTGGCGCTCAGCGCAGAACCGGGGCGGCTCCGTCCCGGTGGGAAAGGGACGTCGCCATGGCAGATCAGCTGGAAGCATCCGTCACCCTGCCGAGCGACCCGGTCTCGGTGGCCGCCGCCCGCCGCTACGCCGCGCAGGTCCTGAGCGACTGGGGACTCCCCGAGGACGCCGACACCGCCGACACCGTGCGCCTGGTCGTCTCCGAGCTCGCGACCAACTCGGTCCAGCACACCTTCGGGCAGTCGCCCACCTTCACCGTCGACCTGCGCCTGGAGCGCGAGGAGTGGCTGCGCGTCGGTGTGACCGACAGCCATCCGCGCTGGCCCCGGCGGCTCCCCGCGGCCGTCCAGCAGGACAACGGCCGGGGCATGGTCATCATCCGCTGGCTGGCGGCGGAGGCGGGCGGCCGGCTGTCGGTCAGCCCCACCGAGGACGGCGGCAAGACCGTCTGGATCTCCCTGCCGTGGCCGGCCGGCGCGCCCGCCGGCGCGGCGCCCGGCCGCTGAGCCGCAGGGGTCCGGCGGCCGTATACGAAGACGGGGGCGCGGCCCCCGAAGGGATGAACCGGGCGCCTGCCGGAAACGTGGGTTAACCCGGCGGAAAAGTACCGGCTCTAGGGTGTGGCCGCGGGCTTGCGCCAATGGCCTCCCATGCGCCGGTAAAGCACCGGTGATCGGGACGGAAAGCCTCGCTCTGCGTTGGGCAAGACATGCTTGGCATGGATATGCGCAGGTCAACAAAGTGTTGACGGCAGATACCGTCGCCACGGCGCGATGACGATCATGTCCCGGAAGCTTGGTGATACAGGTGCAGTTGACACCACACGAACAAGAGAGACTGCTGATCCACGTGGCCGCCGACGTGGCCGAGAAGCGCAGGGCGCGCGGGGTCCTGCTCAACCACCCCGAGGCCATCGCCCTGATCACCGTGCACCTCCTCGAAGGCGCCCGGGACGGCCGGACCGTCGCCGAGCTCATGAAGTCCGGCCGCGAGGTGCTCACCCGGGCGGAGGTCATGGAGGGGATCCCCGAGATGATCCACGACGTCCAGGTCGAGGCGACCTTCCCCGACGGAACCAAGCTCGTCACCGTCCACGACCCGATCATCTGAAGGGGACGAACCTCATGATCCCCGGCGAAATCGCCTACGGGGACGGTCCCGTGCGCCTCAACGAGGGCCGTCCCGTCACCCGCCTCACCGTGCTCAACGCCGCCGACCGGCCCGTCCAGGTCGGCTCCCACTACCACTTCGCCGAAGCCAACCCCGGCCTCGACTTCGACCGGCGGGCCGCCCACGGCCTGCGCCTGAACATCGCCGCCGGCACCGCCGTCCGCTTCGAGCCGGGCATCCCGGTCGCGGTGGAACTCGTACCGCTCGGCGGACTGCGCACCGTGCCCGGGCTGCGCGGGGAGACCGGAGGACCCCTCGATGGCTGAGATCTCGCGCCAGGCCTACGCCGACCTGTTCGGCCCCACCGCGGGCGACCGGATCCGGCTCGCCGACACCGACCTCTTCGTCGAGATCGAGCAGGACCTCAGCGGGGGACCCGGCAACTCCGGCGACGAGGCCGTCTTCGGCGGCGGCAAGGTCATCCGCGAGTCCATGGGGCAGGCCCGCACCACCCGTGCCGAGGGCGCCCCCGACACGGTGATCACCGGCGTGGTCGTCCTCGACCACTGGGGCATCGTCAAGGCCGACGTCGGCATCCGCGACGGCCGCATCTGCGGCATCGGCAAGGCCGGCAACCCCGACACCATGGACGGTGTGGACCCCGCCCTGGTCATCGGGCCCGAGACCGAGATCATCGCCGGCAACGGGAAGATCGTCACTGCCGGCGCCATCGACACCCACATCCACTTCATCGCGCCGACCGTCGTCGACGAGGCCCTCGCCTCCGGCATCACCACCCTCGTCGGCGGCGGCACCGGACCCGCCGAGGGCTCCAAGGCCACCACCGTCACCCCCGGCCCCTGGCACCTGGCCCGGATGTTCGCCGCGCTGGAGGCCTACCCCGTCAACATCGGCCTGCTCGGCAAGGGCAACACCATGTCCCGCGAGGGCATGTACTCCCAGCTGCGCGGCGGCGCCCTCGGCTTCAAGATCCACGAGGACTGGGGGGCCACCCCCGCCGTCATCGACGCCTGCCTGGGCGTCGCGGACGAGACCGGCACCCAGGTCGCCATCCACACCGACACCCTCAACGAGGCCGGTTTCGTGGGCGACACCCTCGCGGCCATCGCCGGACGGACCATCCACTCGTACCACACCGAGGGCGCGGGCGGCGGCCACGCCCCCGACATCATCACCGTGGTCTCCGAGCCGAACATCCTGCCCAGCTCCACCAACCCCACGCGGCCGCACACCGTCAACACCGTCGAGGAGCACCTCGACATGCTGATGGTCTGCCACCACCTCAACCCGGCCGTCCCCGAGGACCTCGCCTTCGCCGAGTCCCGGATCCGGCCCTCCACCATCGCCGCGGAGGACGTCCTCCACGACCTCGGCGCCATCTCCATCATCTCCTCCGACTCCCAGGCCATGGGCCGGGTCGGCGAGGTCGTGCTGCGCACCTGGCAGACCGCCCACGTGATGAAGAAGCGGCGCGGCTTCCTCCCCGGTGACGGCCCCGCCGACAACCACCGGGCCCGCCGCTACGTCGCCAAGTACACGATCAACCCCGCCGTGGCCCAGGGCCTCGCCCGCGAGATCGGCTCGGTCGAGGTGGGCAAGCTCGCCGACCTGGTGCTGTGGAACCCGGCCTTCTTCGGCGTCAAGCCCGAGGTCGTCGTCAAGGGCGGTCAGATCGCGTACGCGCAGATGGGCGACGCCAACGCCTCCATCCCCACCCCCCAGCCCGTCCTGCCCCGGCCCATGTACGGAGCCGTCGGACGCGCACCCGGCCTGAACTCGCTCAACTTCACCTCACAGGCCGCCCTCGACGACCACCTGCCCGAACGGCTCGGCCTCGCCAAGCAGTTCACGGCCATCGAGAGCACCCGAAGCACGCGCAAGACGGACATGCGCAACAACGACGCCATGCCGAGGGTCGAGGTCGACGCCGACACCTTCACGGTCAGCATCGACGGCGAGGTCGTGGAACCGGCCCCCGCCGCGGAGCTGCCCATGGCACAGCGCTACTTCCTCTTCTGATGGAGGGCCGCTCCCGATGAGCCTCGCCGCGCTGCTCGTCCTCGCGGACGGCCGCTTCCCCGCCGGAGGGCACGCCCACTCCGGCGGGGCGGAGGCCGCCTGCAAGGCGGGCCGGATCCACGACGCCGCCACCCTGGCACAGTTCTGCCGGGGCCGGCTGCACACCGCCGGGCTGACCGCCGCCGCCCTCGCCGCGGCGGCCGCCCTCGGCCTCGACCCGGCGGACCTCGACGCCGCCGCCGACGCCCGCACCCCCTCGCCCGCACTGCGCGCCGCCGCCCGCCGGCTCGGACGGCAGCTCCTGCGGGCCGCCCGCGCCACCTGGCCCGCCGTCGAACTCGACGCGCTGGCCGCCGCCTTCCCGCGCGGGGCGCACCAGCCCGTGGTGCTCGGCGTCACCGCCCGGGCCGCGGGGCTCGGCGCCCTGGACGCCGCGCACGTGGCGGCGTACGAGAGCGTCAGCGGGCCCGCCACGGCCACCGTGCGGCTGCTGGGACTCGACCCCTTCGAGGCGAGCGCCGTCCTGGCCGGCCTGGCTTCCGAGCTCGACGCCGTGGCCGCCCGGGCCGCCGAGGCGGCACTGCTCGCGCGCACCGAGGGAGCGGACGTGCTGCCCGCGGCCTCCTCGCCGCTGCTGGAGATCGCAGCGGAGGCCCATGCCGACTGGGCGGTACGCCTCTTCGCCTCCTGAGCGCAGGCACCCCCACCCCCCCCGGACCATCCCCAAGGAGACCTGCCGTGCACCTCGACCACGACGTGACCTATCCCCACCGGCACACCCACAGCGCCGCACCCCTGCGCGCCGACGGCAGCCGCCGCGCCCTGCGCATCGGACTGGGCGGACCCGTCGGATCCGGGAAGACCGCGACCGTCGCCGCGCTCTGCCGGGCCCTGCGCGCCGAACTGTCCATGGCCGTCGTCACCAACGACATCTACACCCGGGAGGACGCCGAGTTCCTGCTCCGCGAGGCGGTCCTGCCCCCCGAGCGGATCAGCGCGGTCGAGACCGGAGCCTGCCCGCACACCGCCATCCGCGACGACATCTCCGCCAACCTGGAGGCCGTGGAGGAACTGGAGGAGGCCCACCTGGGGACCGCCCCCCTCGACCTGATCCTCGTCGAGTCCGGCGGCGACAACCTGACCGCCACCTTCTCCCGGGGCCTGGTCGACGCCCAGATCTTCGTCATCGACGTGGCCGGGGGCGACGACATCCCGCGCAAGGGCGGCCCCGGGGTGACCACCGCCGACCTGCTCGTCGTCAACAAGACCGACCTCGCCCCCTACGTCGGCTCCGACCTGGAGCGGATGGCGCGCGACGCCGCCGAACAGCGCGGGGACCTGCCCGTCGCCTTCCAGTCGCTGCGCGGGGACGAGGGCGTGGCCCCGGTGGCCGGCTGGGTGCGCGAGCGGCTCGCCGCCTGGGCCGTACGGTGACCGCCGCACCCCTCACCGCCGCGCCCCCGGCCGTCACGCCCCCCGCCGCCCCGCCGCCGGCCGGGCTGCGGGCCACCGCCCGCGTCGCCGCGGCCGCCGACGGGCGCGGCGGCACCGCCCTGCCCGTGCTGGCCGGGGAAGGGCCGCTCGCCCTGCGCCGGGTCCGGGGCGAGGGCGCCGAGGCGGGGGTGATGCTGGTCGGCGCGATGAGCGCGCCCCTCGGCGGCGACCACCTCACGGTGGAGGCGGACGCGGGACCGGGAGCCCGGCTGGCCCTGCGCTCGGCGGCCGCCACCCTGGCCCTGCCCGGCCGGAGCGGCGAGAGCGCGCGGTACGACGTACGGCTGGCGCTGGCCGAGGAGTCGCGGGTGCGCTGGCTGCCGGAGCCGCTCGTCTCGGTGCGCGGCAGCGACCTGCGGGTCACCACCCGCGCCGAACTGGCCCCCTCCGCCCGGCTGGTGCTGCGCGAGGAACAGGTGCTGGGACGCGCCGGGGAGGCCCCCGGCCTGCTGCGCAGCCGCCTCACGGTGACCCGGGGCGGCCGCCCGCTGCTGGACCAGGAGCTGTGCTGCGGGCCCGGCGCCCCGGCCGGCTGGGACGGCCCGGCCGGGATCGCCGGGCACCGGGCGCTCGGCCAGCTCCTCGTCGTGGACCCGCGGTTCGAGCAGGACCCGCCGCGGGCCGCGGTGCTGGGGGAGTTCGCGGCGGCCACCCCGCTGGCCGGCCCGGCCGTGCTGGTGACGGCCCTGGCCCCGGACGCGCTGCGGCTGCGCGAGCTGCTGGAGGAGGCGGCCCGGACGTACGGCTGGTGAGGGCCGTACCGGCGGCGGGTGTCCGGTGGGTGACGGGCGGGCGGATCCAGGGCGAATGGGACACCGCTCAGCGGTACACCCGTTTCCGGTTATCGGGTTGGCAAAGAACTCGACCTCGGTCTGTTGCCGGGTACCTGTCAGACGAAAGGATCCCCCTGACCCAACCCGGCCGCTTCACGCGGCACATGACCAGGGGGATCAACCACGTGATACGCAACGCGACGCTGGGGAGCGCCGCCACTCTCATCACCGGCGCACTGGCCGCGGGCCTGCTGCTCGCGCCGTCCGCCTCGGCCGCCTCGGCCGGCAAGGACAACGGCGCCGCGGAGGCGGTCGGCGCCCAGATCGCCGCCGCCCGCGCCGCGCGCACCGGCATCGACTGGAAGGACTGCCCGGCCGACTGGGGCTTCGAGAAGCCCATCCAGTGCGGCTGGGTGAAGGTCCCGCTCGACTACACGAAGCCCTTCGGCAAGACCATCGACATCGCGGTCGACCGCGCGGTCAGCACGGGCACCAAGGAGGAGCGCCAGGGCGCCCTCGTCTACAACCCGGGCGGCCCGGGCGGTTCCGGCATGCGCTTCCCGCGCCGGGTCACCACCAAGAGCCCGCTGTGGGTCAACACCTCCAAGGCGTACGACTTCGTGGGCTTCGACCCCCGCGGCGTCGGCCACTCCGCGCCGATCTCCTGCATCGACCCGCAGGAGTTCGTCAAGGCCCCCAAGGCCGACCCGGTCCCCTCGGGCGAGGCCGACAAGCGCGCCCAGCGCAAGCTCGCCGCCGAGTACGCGGACGGCTGCAAGGAGCGCAGCGGCGAGATGCTGCCGCACATGACCACCACCAACACCGCGCGCGACCTGGACGTCATCCGGGCCGCCCTCGGCGAGAAGAAGCTGAACTACCTCGGCGTCTCCTACGGCACCTACCTGGGCGGGGTCTACGCGACCCTGTTCCCGGGCCACGTGCGCCGCATGATCGTCGACTCCGTGGTCAACCCGGACACGGACAACATCTGGTACCAGGCCAACCTGGAGCAGGACGTCGCCTTCCAGATGCGCTGGAACGACTGGCAGGACTGGGTCGCCAAGTACGACTCCACCTTCCACCTCGGCGACACCCGCGCCAAGGTCGAGGCCAAGTACCAGGAGCTGCGCGCCCAGGCCAAGGCCCACCCGCTCGGCGGGGTCGTCGGTCCGGCCGAGCTCATCGGCTTCTTCCAGGGCGCCC
Source organism: Streptomyces sp. NPDC093801 (assembly GCF_040701585.1). Taxonomy (NCBI): domain Bacteria; kingdom Bacillati; phylum Actinomycetota; class Actinomycetes; order Kitasatosporales; family Streptomycetaceae; genus Streptomyces; species Streptomyces sp. NPDC093801. The sequence continues at coordinate 60,803 of NZ_JBFBDP010000026.1, forward strand.
CGTACTACGACTCCTCGTGGGTCCCGGTCGCGCAGGCCTTCAGCGCCTGGGCCGCCGGCGACGAGAAGCCGCTGATCGACGCCATCGCCCCGGACATGACGGACACCAAGGGCAACGCCGCGTCCGAGAACAGCAACGCCGTCTACACCGCGGTGGAGTGCGCCGACGCCAAGTGGCCGACCAGCTGGGCCAAGTGGGACCGGGACAACAGCGAGCTGCACAAGAAGTACCCGTTCCTGACCTGGTCGAACGCCTGGATGAACCTGCCCTGCGCGACCTGGAAGTCCAAGCAGAGCACCCCGATCGAGGTCGGCGCGAAGAACATCGCCCCGGTGCTGATCGTCCAGTCCGAGCGTGACGCCGCCACCCCGTACCAGGGCGGTGTCGAGCTGCACCGCCGCCTGGCGGGCTCGCGCCTGATCACCGAGCAGAACGCCGGTTCGCACGGCGTCACCAGCCTGGTGAACCCCTGCATCAACACGCGGGTGGAGTCCTACCTGCTGACCGGCAAGGTCGACGCCAAGGACGTGAAGTGCGGCCCGCACGCCACTCCGGTGCCGCCGGCCCCGGCCGCCGCGAAGTCGCTCGCCCAGGCCCCGGCCTCGGAGCTCGCGAAGCGCGAGGAGCTCCCGGCCGTCCGCTAGGACCCCGGGAACCCCGGTGAGCGGGAGGAGGCTCAGCGCTTCGTGCGCCGGGCCTTCTTCCGCTCCTCCTCTTCCTCCGCCTTGACCTCGGCCGCGTACCGGTCGACGTATTCCTGGCCGGAGAGGTTCAGGATCGCGTACATGATCTCGTCGGTGACCGCGCGCAGCACGGCCCGCTCGCCCTCCATCCCCGCGTACCGGGAGAACTCCAGCGGGGCGCCGAAGCGGATCGTCACCCGCCGGATCTTCGGGAGGGTCTGGCCGGGCGGCTGGATCTCGAAGGTGCCGAGCATCGCGCACGGGACGACGGGCACCCCGGCCCCCAGCGCCATCGCCGCCACCCCGACCTTGCCCTTGTAGAGCCGCCCGTCGTGCGAGCGGGTCCCCTCCGGGTAGATGCCCAGCAGCTCGCCCTTCGCCAGCACCCCGAGCCCCTCGCGCAGCGCCGCCTGCCCGGCGTCCTTGCCGGAGCGGTCCACCGGGATCTGCCCGGCGCTGCGGAAGAAGGCCGCGGTCAGCCGGCCCTTGAGCCCCGGGCCGGTGAAGTACTCGGCCTTCGCCAGGAAGGTGATCCGGCGCCGCAGGATCGCGGGCATCAGGAAGTGGTCGGAGAAGGACAGGTGGTTGCCCGCGACGATCGCGGCACCCTCCGCGGGGATGTTCTCCAGCCCCTCGATCCGCGGCCGGAACAGCAGCCGCAGCAGCGGCCCGAGCAGGACGTGCTTGAGCAGGTGGTAGAACACCCGGCGCTTCCCTTCACCCGACGGTCGGACCACGGACGGATCAGCCATGCGGTGGCGAGGAGCGGGCCGTGCGGGCCCGGGCCGGTCTCAGGTGCTGCGGGAGGCGGCCAGGGCGAGGGTCAGCAGCCCCAGCACCACCCAGCCGAACCACAGCCAGCCGTTGCTGCCGAGGGCCACGGAGTACGTGGAGACGGCCACCAGGGCGGCGAGGGTCGTGACGGCCATCGCCTTAACGGATCCGTTCATGCCCCATGGTGGCGCGCCGACGGGCTCCGGCGCTACTGGCCGCGCCCTCGGAGCGAGGCGAGATAGGCGTTGTACTCCGCCAGCTCCTTGTCGCCGTCGCGGTCCGCGGCCCGGTCCGAGCGCCTCGCCGCGCGCTGCTCCGAGTGGTACCACTGGTAGACCAGCGCGATCAGCACCAGCACGGACGGGATCTCGCTGAAGGCCCAGGCGATGCCGCCGCCCCAGTGCTGGTCGTCCAGCGCGTCGATGCCCAGGGAGGCGGCGGGGTTCGCGTACGTCTTGATCATCGGCTCGCTGGCCATCATCAGGGCGATGCCGAAGAACGCGTGGAAGGGCATGCCCGCGAAGAGCTCCAGCATCCGCATCACGTAGCCGGGGCGGTGCGGCCCCGGGTCCACGCCCATGATCGGCCAGAAGAAGATCAGGCCGACGGCCAGGAAGTGGACCATCATGCCGATGTGCCCGGCCCTGCTCTGCATCAGGAAGTCGAAGAGCGGGGTGAAGTACAGGGCGTAGAGGCTGGCGATGAACATCGGGATGGTGAAGGCCGGGTGCGTGATGATCCGCATGTACCGGCTGTGGAGCAGCATCAGGAGCAGCTCGCGCGGGCCCTTGCTGCCGCGGGCCGCCGGCGGCAGGGCGCGCAGGGCCAGGGTCACCGGAGCCCCGAGGAGCAGCAGGATCGGGGTGACCATGCTGATCACCATGTGCTGGACCATGTGCACGCTGAACATGACCATGCCGTAGTCGTTCAGCTTGGTGCACATCACCAGCACCACCGTCAGCACACCGGCCGCGAAGGAGAGGGTCCGGCCCGGCGGCCAGGCGTCCCCGCGCCGGCGCAGCCGCAGCACGCCCCATCCGTACAGGGCGAGCCCGATCAGGGAGCCGAACAGGAAGAAGCCGTCGAAGGAGAACTCCAGGCCGCGCCCGAGGGTGAACGGCGGCAGGTCCATGTTCATGTCCATATCCATGTTCATGTCCATGCCGTGACCGCTGTGGTCCATCTGTTCACTCCCTTGACTGTGGCGCCCCACCACAGTAGTGCCGCCCCCGGACGCGAACGCGTCCGGGGGCGGCACCAGGGGTCAGAACGGGTGGAACATCACAGAACCGTCTGCGCCTCGTCGTACCGCGCGTCCGGGACGGTCTTGAGGGTCGAGGTGGCCTCGGCGAGCGGGACCATCACGATGTCGGTGCCGCGCAGGGCCGTCAGCATGCCGAACTCGCCCCGGTGCGCCGCCTCGACCGCGTGCCAGCCGAAGCGGGTGGCCAGGACCCGGTCGTAGGCGGTGGGCGTGCCGCCGCGCTGGACGTGGCCCAGGATGACCGGACGGGCCTCCTTGCCCAGGCGCCGCTCCAGCTCCACGGCGAGGATGTTGCCGATGCCGGCGAAGCGCTCGTGGCCGTACTGGTCGGTGCCGCCCTGCTGGTAGTCCATCGAGCCGGGACGCGGCTTGGCTCCCTCGGCGACCACGACGATGGCGAACCGCTTGCCGGCCGAGAAGCGCTCGCCGACGATGGCCGTCAGCTCCTCGATGTCGAAGGGGCGCTCCGGCACCACGATGGCGTGCGCGCCGGCCGCCATGCCCGAGTGCAGGGCGATCCAGCCGGTGTGGCGGCCCATGACCTCGACGACCATCACGCGCTGGTGGGACTCGGCGGTGGTCTTCAGCCGGTCCAGGGCCTCCGTGGCCACTCCGACGGCGGTGTCGAAGCCGAAGGTCACGTCGGTGGAGGAGATGTCGTTGTCGATCGTCTTCGGTACGCCGACGATCGGCAGGCCGCCCTGCGCGAGCAGGTTGGCGGCCTTCAGCGTGCCCTCGCCGCCGATCGGGATGATGGCGTCCAGGCCGAGGTCCGCCACGTGGCCCCGGGCCCGCTCCACGCCGTCGCGCAGGTGGGCGGGCTGGACGCGGGACGAGCCGAGGATGGTGCCGCCGCGGGCCAGGATGCCGGCCACCGAGTCCAGGTCGAGCTTGCGGTAGTCGCACTCCAGCAGGCCGCGCCAGCCGTCGTGGAAGCCGATGACCTCGTCCCCGTGGTCGACGACGGCGCGGTGCACGACGGAGCGGATGACGGCATTGAGGCCGGGGCAGTCGCCACCGGAAGTGAGCACACCAATGCGCATGGCACAGAGAACCTTTGCAACGTGGGCCGACGACCGGACCACGTCGTCCGGTTGGAACTAACCGTCACCCTACAAGCGGATTCCCACCGGACTGAACCATCGTCCACATCGAGGACCTACGAAACGGAAGATCGTACGAAAGCACGTCGGCCCGGACCCCCGAGGGGGTCCGGGCCTCATGCCGTACGGCTCGGAGCCGCCGCGCGCTACGCGGGCTGCGTGGCCGCCGCGATGCGCTCCTCGCGCAGCGCCTCGTACCAGCGGTCGTCTATGGCCGGCAGCGCGTTCACGTCGAGGGCCAGCTTCAGCAGCAGGTCCGCGATCAGCGGGTTGCGGGCCATCACGGGACCGTGCATGTACGTACCGAAGACGGTGTCGTTGTACGCGCCCTCGGTGCCGTCGCCGGTGCCGTTGCCCCGGCCCAGCCGGGTGCGGGCGAACGGCTTGGCCGTCGGGCCCAGGTGCGTGACGCCCTGGTGGTTCTCGAAGCCCGTCAGCGGGGGCAGGTTCAGCCGCGGGTCGATGTCGGCGAGCACGTCGCCGACGCACCGCTCGCCCTCGCCGCGCACGGTCACGACGTCCAGCAGGCCCAGCCCCTCCTGGCGCTGGCCCATGTCGTTGACGAACTCCTTGCCGAGGATCTGGTACCCGGCGCAGACGGAGAAGACGATCGCCCCGTTCGAGACGGCGCGCTCCAGGCCGCCGTCGCGCAGCAGGCGCTCCGCGGCCAGCCGCTGCGGCCGGTCCTCACCGCCGCCGATCAGGTAGATGTCGCCCGAGGTGGGGATCGGCTGGTCGCTGCGCACGTCCACGCGCTGCACGTCCAGGCCGCGCTGGCGCGCCCGGCGCTCCACCACGAGGGCGTTGCCCTGGTCTCCGTACGTGCTGAGCAGGTCGGGGTAGACCCACACCAGACGCAGGCTGTTGTCGCTCATGCTCTTGTCCTCTATGGGTGACTAGTTGCCGACGCGGCGGCGCACGTCCTGGAAGGCGGTGTAGTTGGCGATCAGCTCGATCTGCCCGGGCGGCGCCAGCTGCACGGCCTCGTCGAGCGTCTCGCAGACCCGGAAGTCCAGGCCGGCGACCTCCAGGCGGACGGCCAGGTCCAGCTTGCGGTCGCCGATCACGAAGATCGGGTGGCCGGCGAGCCGCGGGTAGTCCACGTCCCACAGCCACGAGGTGTCGGTGCCGTCCGCGCCGCGGGCGTTCACGGACAGGATCACCGGCGCCGGCGGGCCGTCGATCAGCGAAAACGTTTCGAGCCAGCCGGCCGGGTTCTTCGCGAGCAGCAGACGCAGCTCGCGGCCCTGGAAGCTGACCACGTCGTAGCGGCCGGCGACCGCCTGGACCTGGTACATGCGCTCCAGCGCGACCTGCGGGGGCACGCCGAACACGGCGGCCACGGCGGCCGAGGTGGCGGCGTTCGCCTTGTTGGCTCGGCCCGGCAGCTGGAGGTGGATCGGCCAGGCGCTGCCGTGCGGGTCCAGCACGTGGTCGCCGGAGAGCACCCAGGTCGGGGTCGGGCGGCGGAAACCGCACTCGCCGCAGAACCAGTCGTCGCCCGGGCGCTGCATGACGCCGCCGCAGGAGGGGCACGACCAGGCGTCGTCCTTCCACTCCTGGCCGGCCGCGACCCACACGACGGTCTGCGACGAGGACGCCGACCAGACGATCAGGGGGTCGTCGCAGTTCGCGACGATGACCGCCTTGGAGCCCTGGAGCCCCTCGCGCCACTTCTCGGCGAGCATGCGGGTCTCCGCCGCGCGGTCCAGCTGGTCGCGGGAGAGGTTCAGCAGGGCGATCACCTTCGGGGTGACGTCCCGGGCCACCCCGGCCAGGTACTTCTCGTCCACCTCGATGACGCCGTACTTGGCGTCCGAGCCGCCGGCCAGGGCGGAGGTGATGCCCGCCGGCATGTTCGCGCCCAGCGCGTTCGAGACGACCGGACCGCTGGCCCGCAGGGCCTCCGCGATCAGGCGGGTCGTCGTGGTCTTGCCGTTCGTCGCGGAGACGAGGACGACATCGAGATGCTGCGCCAGCGCGCCGAGGAGATCGGGGTCCAGCCTGAGTGCGACCTTGCCACCGATCACCGATCCGCTTCCGCGTCCCGCGGCCCGCGACACCGCCGCCGCGGCCTTGCCCGCCGTCACGGCCAGCTTGGCCCGCGGCGAAAGCGGCTCCGTGTTGCCTGCCATCGTCCTTTGTCCTCCTAGCGTCGGTCGCCCCAGCCTATCCAGTACCGGCCGGAGCCTTGACCGCGGCGCCCCCGGTCAGCCGCGGATCTCCTCATATATTCGTCCGTCGTACCCTTACGGCCATGCGACAGCGCCCCATCCCCGGTACCACCGGACTCGTCCGCACCATGAGCCTGCTGGGTGATCCGGTGCTCCACTCCGCCTGCGCCGAGGTCACCGACTTCGGCCCCGAACTCGACCGCCTCATCGAGGACATGTTCGCCACGATGTACGCCGCCCAGGGCGTCGGACTCGCCGCCAACCAGATCGGGACCGGGCAGCGCGTCTTCGTCTACGACTGCCCGGACGACGACGACGTCCGCCATGTGGGACACGTCGTCAACCCCCGCCTGGTCGAGGCGGACGGGGACGAGTTCGTCGGCCCCGAGGGCTGTCTGTCGCTGCCCGGCCTGGAGGCGGGCACCGCCCGCTTCGACCGCGCGGTCGTCGAGGGGGTCGCCTCCGACGGGACGCCGGTGCGGATCGAGGGCACCGGGTTCTTCGCCCGCTGCCTCCAGCACGAGTGCGACCACCTCGACGGCACCGTCTACGCGGACCGGGTGACCGGTCTGCGCGCCCGCCTGCTGCGCCGGGCCATCCGCAAGACGTCCTGGGGGCGGGCGGCCGGGCAGAAGTAGCCCGGCCGGCCGCCGGCGCGCCCGGCCCGGTCAGAAGCCCGGGCCGTCCTCGCGGTTGCCGGCGGTGGCCAGGCGGCCCCAGAGCAGGTCGGTGAGCCCCGCCACCAGGTCGGCCCGGGTGCACGGGCGTTCGCCGAGCCACCAGTCGCCGGCGGCGTGCATCATGCCGACGATGCCGTGCCCCCAGATCCGCGCGAGCTGTTCGCCGCCCGGGCCGAGGTCGACGCGCTCGCCCACCACCTTCGCCAGCTCCTCGCCGAGCCGGCGCAGCAGCGGGGCGGAGTGCAGGCCGACGTCGAAGCCGCGCTCGGAGCTCTGCGAGTCCTCGGCGGGGTGCATCAGGAACCGGTACACCTGGGGGCGGGCCTCGATGGCGGCGAGGTAGGTGTCGAGGGTGGCCTCCACCCGGCTGCGCCGCTCGGCCGGGGCGTCGAGCGCGGCCCGCAGCGAGTCGAGCAGGGCGTCGGTGTGCCGGACGGCCAGGGCCTGGTAGAGCCCCGCCTTGTCGCCGAAGTGCCGGTAGAGGATGGGCTTGGTGATGCCCGCCTCCGCCGCGATGGCGTTCATGGAGGCCTTGGGGCCGTCCCTGAGGACGACGCGGTCCGCCGCCTCGAGCAGCTCGCGCCGGCGGCGCTCGCCGGCTCCCGGCTCCCCGGCTCCGGCCTCCTGGGTGGTCTGCATGACGTGTTTCTCTCCCCGCCCTTGCGATGTGCGTGACGCCCACGCAACGTAACACCCCGCACACCCTGGCGATCGAACCGGCGGCGCTTGACAGTGCTTACCGGCCGGTAACAGACTGTGGCCATCGTTCAGGTTACCGGCAGTAACCCGCGGGGCGGGACTGCCGGGCGGGGCCGTGAGGCCGTGTGCATCAGCTGGAGGGGACATGGCGGAGTTCACCATGGAGCTCAACGACGACCAGAAGCAGGTCCGCGACTGGATCCACGGCTTCGCCGCCGACGTGATCCGCCCCGCGGCGGCGGAGTGGGACGAGCGCGAGGAAACCCCCTGGCCCGTCATCCAGGAGGCCGCCAAGGTCGGCATCTACTCGCTGGACTTCTACGCCCAGCAGTTCTTCGACCCGACCGGCCTGGGCGTGCCGATGGCCATGGAGGAGCTCTTCTGGGGCGACGCCGGCATCGCCCTGTCGATCGTGGGGACCGGGCTCGCGGCCATCGGCGTCCTCGCCAACGGCACCGAGGAGCAGATCGGCACCTGGATCCCGCAGATGTACGGCACCCCCGACGACGTGAAGGTCGCCGCCTTCTGCTCCTCGGAGCCGGACGCCGGATCCGACGTCGGCGCGATGCGCACCCGGGCCGTCTACGACCAGGCCGCGGACGAGTGGGTGCTCAACGGCACCAAGACCTGGGCCACCAACGGCGGCATCGCCAACGTCCACATCGTCGTCGCCGTGGTCGACCCCGAACTCGGCACCAAGGGCCACGCCTCCTTCATCGTCCCGCCGGGCACCCCGGGCCTCTCGCAGGGCCAGAAGTTCAAGAAGCACGGCATCCGCGCCTCCCACACGGCCGAGGTGGTCCTGGAGGACGTGCGCGTCCCCGGCTCCTGCCTGCTCGGCGGCAAGGAGAAGCTCGACGAGCGGCTCGCGCGGGCCCGCGAGAAGGCGAAGGCGGGCGGCGAGCGGGTGAAGAACGCCGCCATGGCCACCTTCGAGGCCTCGCGGCCCGCGGTCGGCGCGATGGCCGTCGGCACGGCCCGCGCCGCGTACGAGGTCGCCCTCGACTACGCGAAGACCCGCACCCAGTTCGGCCGGCCCATCATCGACAACCAAGGCGTGGCCTTCCAGCTCGCGGACATGCGCACGCAGATCGACGCGGCCCGGCTGCTGGTGTGGCGGGCCTCGTGGATGGCGATCGCGGGGAAGCCCTTCACCGCGGCGGAGGGCTCCATGTCGAAGCTCTACGCGAGCGAGGTGGCCAAGAAGGTCACCGCCCAGGCGGTGCAGATACTCGGCGGCAACGGCTTCACCCGGGAGTACCCGGTGGAGCGGATGCACCGCGACGCGGCCATCTACACGATCTTCGAAGGGACGAGCGAGATCCAGCGCCTGGTGATCGCCCGCACCCTCTCCGGGATGCCGATCCGCTAGCCGCGGGAGGGGTGGGGGCCGGGGGTGCGGGAACCGCGTCCGGCCCCTCCGGAGGGACCGGACGAGAGGCCTGCGGCCCGTGTGATCCTGGCCACTCCCGGGGCTCCGGGGGCGGATGCGTTGCGGTGATCGTCCTGTTTTGCCGGGGGCGCGCGCCGCGGGATTGCGGGGCGGCGGGCTCCGTGTGCGCCGAGAAGATCCCGACGGCCGGCATGAGCGCATGGTGAGCGGGCATACACACCCTGAACTCGACCTCGAAAACGGGTTCCGTCCGGGGGCGGCGATCGGCAATACTCGCCGCCACCGTGGATCGCGGAATCGACCGGGTGACCACCGGCCCTCCCGCCCCACACTGCGAGGAGGTGCGCCATGTGCTCCCACCAGCCCCCCTGCCCGCCCGCCGACAGCGCCGACCGTGACGCTGCCCGCACCGTGGCCTTCCATCCCGAACAGGGCTGGAGCCTGCTCTGCAACGGCGTGGTGGTCTTCGACGACACCGGGGAACTGCTCCCCGAAGGCCGGACGGTGGAACCCCGTCGCCCGGCCCTGGTCTGAGCGAGGAGGCAGCATGCGCCAGCAGCTGATCCGCAAGCCCGTCCCCAAGCCCGCCCCCCGAGACCTGGACCTGCGCACACCGTCGGGCAGACCCCTCCCGTACTGACGGGAGCCCTCGCCTTACGACGTCCACCGGCCGCCCCTCAGCCGGTGGACGCCGCCGCACCGCCCCGGAACGCGGTCTCGTACGCCGCGTCACCGATCGCCGCCCTGGCCTGCCGCTCGCCCTGGTCCCGCAGGGCCGTCAGGGAGGGCGAGCCCATCTGCGGCCGCCCCACCGTGCGCCACCAGGCGTGTCCGGTGCCCAGCAGCCGCGCGGCCAGTTCCCCGTCGCCCAGGGCCGCCACCGCCGCCGCGAGCATGTCGAGGCCGATCGCGATGCCGAAGCGGTCGTTCAGCAGCCGCTTGCCCGAGAGCATCGCCCGCACGTGCCGGGCGGCCTCGCCGTGCTGGCCGAGCCCGAGCGCCGCGAAGGCCAGCACGTAGTCCGCGTACGCCCGCAGCCAGCGCTCGCCGAGCTCCACGCACGCCTCGCGCAGCCCCCGGGCCTCCTCGGCGGCCTCCTCGAAGCGCCCCAGGTCGCACAGGGCGTACGAGCTCACCAGCTGGCACAGCAGCCGCCCCGCCCCGCGCCCGCTCCCGCCGTGGCCCGTGCGCGCCCGGGGTCCCGCCAGCGCGAGCGCCCGAGCCGGGTCGCCCGGCATCAGGAGGGAGGCCGAGCGCAGGTAGGCGGCGCGCTGGCGCCCCTCCGGATCGCCGAGCCCGTCCGCGGCCCGCACGCACGCGAGGCCCGTCAGCCGGGCCGCCCCCAGGTCGCCCTGGAGCAGCATCGTCAGCCCGAGCGCCCACAGCGCCTGGGCGTGCGCGGCCCCCGTCGGCGGGACCTGGGCCAGGGCCCGCTCCAGGAAGCCCCGGCCCTCCTGGAGGTGGCCGCAGGAGAACCAGAAGAACCACAGGGCCCCGGCCATCTCCAGGGCCGCTTCCGGGTCCGTCCCCAGGAGGTGCTCCAGTGCGGTGCGCAGCTGTGCGTGCTCGGAGCTCATCCTGCGGTACCAGTCCACCTGCCCCGGCCCCATCCACCCCTGCTCGGCGGCCCGGGCGAGGGCGGCGTACCAGTGGGCGTGGCGGTCGGCGACGGCCCCCACCTCGTCCAGCTCCTCCAGCCAGTCGTGGCCGAACTCGCGGATGGTGTCCAGCATCCGGTAGCGGGCCCCCGCCCCCCGCTCCCGGGACCGGCGCACGACGGACTTCGCGACCAGCCCCTCCAGCAGCCGTTCCACCCGTGCCGCGGGCAGCGGTCCGCCGGCGCACACCGTCCGGGCGGCGGCCGCGTCGAAGTCCCCGGCGAACACTGACAGCCGGGCCCACAGCAGCCGTTCCAGCGGCTCGCACAGTTCGTGGCTCCAGCCGATCGCGGTCCGCAGGGTCCGGTGCCGGGCCGGCAGGGCGGCGCCGGTGATGTCCGAGAGCACCTCGAAGCGCGCGCCCAGCAGCTGGGCCATGCGCTCCAGCGTCCACAGCCGCAGCCGGGCCCCGGCCAGCTCCAGCGCGAGCGGGATGCCGTCCAGGCGGCGGCAGACCTCGGCCGCGAGGGCCGCACGGGCGGGGTCGGCGAGGGCGGCGGCGGCCTGCGGCGCGGCGGCCAGGGCGCGGGCCCGGAAGAGGGCGAGTGCGTCGCTGTCGGGGCCCTCGCAGGGCAGCGGGCGGACCTCCAGGACGGTCTCGCCGGGGGAGCCCAGCCGCTCGCGGGAGGTGACCAGCACCGTCAGTCCGGGTGCGGACTGCAGGAGTTCGCCCACCAGGTGCCGGACCGGGGTGACCAGGTGCTCGCAGGTGTCGAGGACGATGAGCAGCGTCTTGTCGGCCATCCACGTGCACAGCTCCTCGTCGAGGGACTGCGCGGCGTGGGGCGCGGCGCCGATGGCCAGGCCGAGGGCGTGGGCGAGGGTGGTGGCCAGGAGCCCGGGGTCGCGCAGCGGGGAGAGCTCCACCCACCAGACCCCGTCGGGCCGGGACCGGCCGGGGCGGGCGGCGGCCCGCAGGGCGAGCCGGGACTTGCCGACTCCGCCGACCCCGGTCAGGGTGATCAGTCTTCGCTGGTCCAGCAGGCCGTCGAGGCGGTCGAGTTCGGCCTCGCGGCCGAAGAAGCTCGCCGTTTCCGGCGGTAGGTTTCCCGGCACGGCGCCAGATTCTGACGTATGACCGCCGTCGGCGGCACCTGCCTGACCGTGGTTGACCGAGTACTCACCGAACACGGACGTATTGTGCGCGATCTTCTTCCCGGGCCGTGCCGTTCGGCCCGGATCGCTCCTGCGGGCCGGCCCGCGGCCGTCAGCCGGGGAGGGTGATCCGGCGCTCCTCGGAGAAGGCCCCCCAGTTGCCGTCGGGCAGGCGGGCGCGCAGTTTCAGGGTCCAGACGGTCCCGGCCGCCTCGGTGGTGGTGAGCCGGTAGGAGGCCCGGCCCTTCGGTACGGCGCCGGCACCGAACTGGATGACCGTGACGGGCCGGTCGTTGACGTAGAGCTGGTACTCGGCCGTCTCCCGGCCGGTGTCCGGGGCGCTCCAGCCCAGGTCGACGGCGGCGGGGGAGGCGGTCGCCGTGAACCCGCCGGGCGCGGTGCCGGGCCCCTGGGCGGGGTCGTCGGGGGTGGTCACGGCCACCGCCGGCCCGTCGGGGGAGCTGTTGTCGGAGCCGTCGCGGGCCCGGACGGTGAAGGAGTAGGCGGTGCCCGGCTGGAGACCGGTGAGGGTGGTGGAGGCCTCGGCGGCGCCGGCCGTGTGGATCCGGATCCCGCCCTGGTAGACGTCGTACGCCGTCACGCCCGTGTCGTCGGTCGCCGGGCTCCACTCCAGGCGGACCGCCCGGGGGCCCTCGGCGCGGCCGGCGGTGGTGGGCGGCGCGGTCGGCGGCAGGTGGTCCTCGGCCCGGGCCGCGGGGGTGGTGACCTGCGCGGCGGCGCTCGGGGAGGAGCGGTTCCCGGCGGCGTCCCTGGCCCGGACCGTGAACGCGTAGGCGGTCTGCGGGGCGAGGCCGGTGACGTCCACCATGGTCTTCTCGGCGGGGAGTTCCCGGACGAGCCGGCCGCTCTGGAAGACCTGGTAGCCGGTGACCCCGTCGGCGGGCGGGGCCGCCTCCCACATCACGTGGACCGAAGTGGCACTGCCCGCCCGGGCGGTGAGGCCGCCGGGGGCGGGCGGGGGACGGGTGTCCCCGCCGGCGCCGCAGGCCGTCAGCGCGGCGGTCAGGCAGAGGGCGAGGCCGGCGCGGGCCGCCCCGGCGCGGCGCGGGGCCGTGATGGGTCGCACGGGGTGCCTTCCTCGTACGGGCTCTCGTAAAGGTCTAGACATATATGGCACGGGTGGGGGCGGCCGGACAAGCCCCCGGTGGCCGGGAATCGGCGTCCGTATGACCGGGTTCGTCGCATTCCGATCTCGTCTGGCATGGAGGAGACCGTCCGGGAACCCACCGGCATCCGCTCCCGGCGCGGGGTCGCCGAGGCCGCCGCCGCCCGGACCGCCTCCCCCGCCGACCACCTCGACCGCCACCCCCACCAGCTCTCCGGCGGCCTCGCCCAGCGGGCCGCCACCGCCCTCGCCCTCGTCGGGGACGCCCCCTGCTGCACGATCCGGTGCTGCTCGGCCGCTGGTGCGACCGCACGGCGGACCGGAGCGACATCGCGCGCGGCCGGCCGACTGTTGCGCCTTCATGAATCATCCCCTCCCTCCATGGACTCCTCGGGCGGTGCGATCTAGCGTCTGGCGGCGGCGCGATGTCAGACGCAATGTCAACAGCACTCCACGAGAAGGAGGTCGCCCGGATGTTCCGAAGAGCGCTGAACTGCGCCGCGGTCCCGGCCGTCGCCGCCCTGACGGTACTCGCGGGACTCGCCTCGCCGGCCCGCGCCGAGGAGATCCCGCAGGCCCCCGGCCACCGCCTGGTCCGCCACTACGAGGGCGCCCCGGCGACCGCCGCGCCGCTGCCGGACGGGGCCCCGCCGCAGCACCCCTTCCTCGCACCCAACGGCCGCAGCGGCATGCACGCGGACGCGGGCGGAAGCGCCACCTCCCCCTGGTCCGGACCGCTGGGCCGCGACCCGCAGGTCACCAGCGAGAGGATCGCCGCACTCGGCGGGGAGTGCGCCACCGCCACCTTCGACGCGGGCGGCCGCCTCGTCACCGTCTGCGGCACCTTCTCCGGCTTCAAGGTCAAGCTCCTGGAGCCCCGCACCCTCGCCACGCTCGCGGAACACCAGCTCCCGCAGCGCTCCTCGACGGTCGAGGCGATCACCTCGCTCGACTTCTCGAAGATCTTCAAGGACACCTCGGGCGGTGCCTACTTCTACCTCGACGACGAGGACCGCGCGGTGCTGGCCGACTCCCGCCAGCACGTCCTGCGCCTGGCCCACTCCCAGAACCCCGACGGCAGCTGGAAGTTCACCGTCGAGGACGACTGGGACCTCACCGGCCAGGTGCCGCACGACTGCGTCGGCTGGACCAACCTGTGGCCCACCGGCACCTGCGACCCCGTCACCTCGGTCATGCCCGACTGGAACGGCCTCATCTGGTGGGTCACCCGCCAGGGCCGCGTCGGCACGGTGGACCCGCAGACCTCGCGGATCCGCTCCGTCCGGCTGACCGGCGAGGAGGTCCAGAACTCCTTCTCGGTCGCCGAGGACGGCGTCTCCATCGTCTCCGACCACGCCCTCTACAGCTTCCGCGCCACCGCCGACGGCACCCCCGAGGTCCAGTGGCGCCAGACGTACGACCGCGGGACCGGGACCAAGCCCGGCTCCGTGAACCAGGGTTCGGGCACCACCCCGGACCTCTTCGGCGACGGCTACGTCGCCATCACCGACAACGCCGACGACCGGATGAACGTCCTCGTCTACCGGCGGGGCACCGACGTCCCCGCCGACCGGCGGCTGGTCTGCAAGGTGCCCGTCTTCGGCTCCGGCGCCTCGACCACCGACAACTCCCTGATCACCTGGGGCAACAGCATCGTCGTCGAGAACAACTACGGCTACGAGAACGTCACCTCGCTGCTGCTGGGCAAGTCGGTCGTCGGCGGAGTCAGCCGCATCGACGTCCGCGCGGACGGCAGCGGCTGCGACACGGTCTGGGAGAGCGCGATCCGCTCGCCCTCCGTCGTCCCCAAGCTCTCCACCGGCAACGGGCTGCTCTACTTCTACGAGAAGGAGCCCAACGCCTGGGGCGTCGACGCCTGGTACCTCACCGCCGTGGACTTCCGCACCGGTGAGCGCCGCTGGCGGCAGCTGACGGGCACCGGCCCGCTGTACGACAACAACTGGGCGCCGATCACCCTCGGGCCCGACGGAACGGCGTACGTCGGCGTGTTCAACGGCATCGTCGCGGTCCGCGACGGCGGCTGAACCGGCCGCCGGCGGAGGTCCCCGCCCGCGGGACGGGCGGGGACCTCCGCCGGGGAGCTACACGGCGGACTCCAGCTGACGCTCCCGCTCCTTCGGCTCCCGCGGCCCGGGCGCGGCCGGGGGCGCCGACCGGACCAGGTCGAGGCTGGCCTCCAGGTCGTCCAGGGCGAGACGCGCCGCGGTGATCCGCTCGCGGACCTCGTCGGCGGCGTCCCTGTCCCTCGTCGCCCGCTCCCGGGCCCGGGCGTCGGCCTCCTCCATCTCCCGGGCCTCGTCGAGGGAGTTCAGCACCACCCCGATCAGGACGTTGACCAGGACGAACGAGGCGAGGAGCGCGTAAGAGGCGTAGTAGAGGATGCTGAACCGGGAGATCTCCAGGCCCGCCCGGACGGCGTCCGTCAGCCCATCCAGGGTGGTGAGCAGGAACAGGGTGAGCGCCGCCCGGCCGATCGAGCCGTAGTGCTGCGGGTCGGAGCGCGCGAAGCAGACCCAGCCGACCATCGCGTACACGTACACCACCAGCGCGCCGACGAACAGGAAGCTCGCCGTGCCCGGCAGGCTGCGCCCCACCGCGAGCAGCAGGATGCGCAGATGGGGCAGGAAACGGGCGGTGCGCAGCACGCGGGCCAGGCGCAGCAGCCGCAGCACGGTGGTGTTCGAGCGCAGGAACGGCAGGAAGGCCGAGGCCACGATCAGCAGGTCGAAGATGTTCCACGGGTCCCGGAAGAATGCTTTCGGCCGGTCCGCGTAGGAGCCCAGGCGCAGTACCATCTCCAGGGTGAACAGGACCAGGCAGCCGTCCTCCGCCAGCTGCAGGATCCGGCCCTGGGACGCGGCCAGGCCGCTGTACGTCTCCGCCCCCATCAGGCCCGCGTTGATCAGGATCACAACGAAGACGCCCATGCCGAACGAGGGGGCCTCGGTGATCCGCCGGCAGTGGGCCGCAAGTCTCCCGCGGCCGGACCGGGCCCGCACGGTGTCCGTGTCCGTCATGTGTCTCCTCGTACTCGTAGGGCTCGTCGCGAGTGCCGGCGCACGCACCGGTCCGTACGTCTAACGCCCCGCCGCCGAACGGGTTTCAGCGGACCCCGCGGGTGCGCGACCCCGCCCCGGGGCGTAAGCCCGCGGGCCGATGCCCCCGCCGAGTGCGGTGATTACTGTCGCGGCATGAACACAACAGCGCTACGAGCGCCTTTCGGCACGGACGAGGGAGGGCGGGTGCGCACCGCGCTCCTCGACACGGGCGCGGCCCTCCTCTACCTCCTCGCCGCCGGCCTGCTCCTCGCCGCCGGCCCCCAGAACACCGGTCCGGTGGCGGCGGCCGTGCTGCTGCTCGCGCTGAGCCTGCTGGCCGGGATGCTCCGGCGCCGGCCGTCGGCGGCACTGGCCCTGACCCTCGTCGCCGCCACGCTGGCCGCCTTCGGGTCGATGGGGCCGCACGGCCCCATCCGGCTGCTCGGCTACCTCCCGGTGGACCTCGTCCTCGGCCTCGTCGTGGCCGTGCGCCCCCGCCGGCAGGCGATCGCCGCCGGTGCCGCCGTCGCGGTGGTGGAGGTCCTGGCCGTCGGCCTGCTCGCGCCCGGTGCCGTCCTCGTCGCGGCGCTGCTGATCTCGGTCCTGGCCCTGGGCACCTGCTGCATGGCCGGGCTGCTGGTGCGTCAGCGGCGCGTCCACGCCGTGGAGCTGCGCGCCCAGGCCGTGTCCGAGGCGGTGACCGCCGAACGGCTGCGCATCGCACGGGAGCTGCACGACATGGTGGCCCACAGCATCGGGGTCGTCGCCATCCAGGCGGGGGTGGGGAGGCGGGTCATCGCCGCCCGGCCCGAGGAGGCGCGCAGCGCGCTGGAGGCCATCGAGAACACCAGCCGGGAGACCCTCGCCGGGCTGCGCCGGACCCTGGTCGCCCTGCGCCGGGCCGAACCCGGCGGGGACGGCCGCGCCGCCCCGACGGGGCCCGCGCCGGGACTCGCCGACCTCGACGCGCTGGCCGCTTCGCTCGCGGGTTCGGGCGTCGGCGTGGAGGTCCGCTGGACCGGCGAGCCGCGTCCGCTGCCCGCGGACATCGACCTGTCCGTCTACCGGATCGTGCAGGAGGCCCTCACCAACGTCGTCCGGCATGCCGGCGGCTCCGCCCGGGCCCGGGTGACCGTGGAGTTCCGGGAGGAGGAGCTGCGGGTGGAGGTGGCCGACGACGGCAGGGGCGCGGCGGTGCGCCCCGGGAAGCCGGGCTTCGGCATCACGGGCATGTACGAGCGGGTCGGGCTGCTCGGGGGCCGCTTAAGCGCCGGACCGCGCCCCGAGGGCGGCTTCCGGGTGGCGGCGGAGATCCCGCTGCCCGCCGGTGAGCCGGCGGTGCGGCGATGAGCGGGGGGCCGGTCCGGGTGATGCTCGTCGACGACCAGCCGCTGGTGCGGTCGGGGCTGCGGGTGCTCATCGGTGAGACCGCCGACCTGGAGGTGGTGGCCGAGGCCGGCACGGGCGCGGAGGCCGTCGAGCGGGCCGCCGCGCACGGACCCGACGTGGTGGTGATGGACATCCGGATGCCCGGCATGGACGGCATCGAGGCCACCCGCCGGATCACCGGCGGACCGGCCGCGCCCCGGGTGCTGGTGCTGACCACCTTCGACGAGGACGAACACGTCTACGGGGCGCTGCGCGCGGGCGCGAGCGGCTTCGCGGTCAAGGACATGGCCCTGGAGGACATCCTCGCGGCGATCCGCGTGGTCGCCGCCGGGGACGCGCTGATCGCCCCGGGCGTCACCCGCCGCCTGATCGCGGACTTCGTCCGCGGCCCCGGCCCCGGCCCGGGCGCGGAGCGCGCGCCTGGGCGGGCCCCGCGCCCGGGGGCGGGCATCACCGACCGGGAGCGCGAGGTCCTCACGCTGGTCGGCCGGGGCCGCTCGAACCAGGAGATCGCCGAGGAGCTGTTCATCTCCGTGGCCACCGCCAAGGCCCACGTGGCGCGGCTGTTCGGCAAGCTGGGCGCCCGCGACCGCGTCCAGCTGGTGATCACGGCGTACGAGATGGGCCTGGTCTCCCCGGCCGGCTGAGCGGGCCCTCGCCGCAGGCGGCGGGCTCAGGGCGTGGAGCCGCCGGCGCGGCCGGCCTCCCGGGCCGCCCGCTCCACCCGGCCGACGGAGTCGAGGTCCAGCGGCCCGATCGTCCGGACGGGCCCCGCGGACGCGAAGACGGCCGGGCCGGGTCCCGAGGGACCCGGCCCGGCCGTCCTGGCGTGCGGGGAGGCGGTCAGGAGCGCTTCTGCGCGTCCTTCTCCGCCTTCTCCGCCCGCTTCTCCTTGATGCGCACGGCCTCCTTGCGGACCTCGGCCTGGGTGGCGCGCTCCTTCTGCAGCCACTCCGGGTTGTCCTGCTTCAGGGCCTCGATCTGCTCGGTGGTGAGCGCCTCGGTGACCCCGCCGCGCGCGAGGCCGGCGATGGAGACGCCCAGCTTCGAGGCGACCACCGGGCGCGGGTGCGGTCCGTTGCGCCGCAGCTCCACCAGCCAGGCGGGCGGCTCGGCCTGGAGTGCGTTCAGCTCGGTGCGCGAGACCACGCCCTCCTGGAACTCTGCGGGGGTGGCCTCGAGGTACACACCCAGCTTCTTCGCCGCGGTCGCGGGCTTCATCGTCTGGGTGCTCTGGTGCGACGTCATGCTCCAAGGGTATCGAGCATGTGCGCGGGCTCCGACCACGCCCGGTAACCTTGCGGGGTGACAGGCTCGGATGCATCCCCTTCGTTCCGGCTCGCCTACGTCCCGGGGGTCACACCCACCAAGTGGGTGCGGATCTGGAACGAGCGGCTGCCCGACATCCCGCTGACCCTGGTCGGCGTGACCGCCGGCGAGGCGTTCGCCGCGCTGCGCGGCGGTGACGCCGACGCCGGGTTCGTCCGGCTGCCCGTGGACGGTACGGACCTCAGCGCGATCCCGCTCTACACCGAGACCACCGTGGTCGTGGTCCCCAAGGACCACGTGGTGGCCGCCGTGGACGAGGTGTCCACCGAGGACCTGGCCGACGAGATCGTCCTGCACCCCCTGGACGACGTCCTGGGCTGGGAGACCCCGCCCGGCAAGCCCGCCTTCGAACGGCCCGCCACCACGGCGGACGCGATCGAGCTGGTGGCGGCCGGCATCGGCGTGCTCGTCGTCCCGCAGTCCCTCGCACGCCTGCACCACCGCAAGGACCTCACCTACCGGACGGTGACGGACGCCCCCGCCTCCCGGGTCGCGCTGTCCTGGCCGGAGGAGAAGACCACCGACATGGTCGAGGACTTCATCGGGATCGTCCGGGGCCGGACGGTGAACAGCTCGCGCGGCCGTCAGGCCACGTCCCCGCAGCCCAAGCAGGAGCGCAAGGCCGCCCCGGCGAAGAAGACGGGCGGCAAGCCCCGGACGGCCGGGAAGCCGGCGGCGAAGTCCGGCGGCAAGAACGCCCGCGGCGGTGCGGCCGCCCCCAAGCGCGGCAAGCCGCGGCGCCGCCCGTAGCCCCCGCCCCGCGCGGCCGGACACGCCGGTCCGGGTACGCCGGGCCGGGTACGCCCGTCCGGTCGCGGCCGGCCCGCACCCGGGTCGTCCGTCCGCCCGCGTCGTGAGTCCGCTCGGACCGGCCCGTCCCGCGGCCGGCCCGCACCCGGGTCGTGCGTCCACCCGGGTCGTGCGTCCGCTCGGGTCGTGCGTCCGCTCGGGTCGTGCGTCCGCTCGGACCGGCCCGTCCCGGGGCCGGCCCGCACCCGTCGTGCGTCCACCCGGGTCGTGCGTCCGCTCGGGTCGTGCGTCCGCCCGGGGCGTGAGTCCGCTCGGACCGGCCCGTCCCGGGGCCGGCGCGCACCCGGGTCGTCCGTCCTCTCGGGTGCTCCGTCCGCTCAGGACGGTCCGTCCGGCTTCGGCGATCGGTCCGGCCCGTCCGCCCGGGTCGGCCCGTCCGGCTCCGGCGGCCGGTCGGGTTCCCGGGGGGATGCCGGCTCGCGGAGGGTGACCAGCCGGTAGGCGGGGGCGCGCTTCGGCCGGCGCTCGCCGCCGCGCAGCCCCCGCGCCTGCCGGACGGCCGCGTCCACGAGCGCGGCCACCAGCGGGTTCGCCCGGCGCAGCCGCAGCAGCTGGTCGGAGCGCAGGCCGACGATCGCGGCGGCCGTTCCGGCGGGCGCGCCCCGGGCCACGGACTGCAGGAACAGCCGCAGGCCCAGCGCGCCGATCGGCCCCCGCGCCGGACCCCGGTGCGCCGCCGCCAGGGCCGTCGCCGCCGCGAGCGCGGCCTCGAAGGCGGGGTCCTGGGCCCGCCACCCGGCCAGCAGCGCCTCCGGGATCCCGGCCGCCGCGGCGCAGCCCGCCCGGCCCAGCCCCATCGCGGCAGCGTGCACGGCGCGGGCGCGGCGGTCGTCGTTCTCCGCCTGCAGATCGGGGTGCGGGTCGAGCGCGGCGGCCAGGGCCCGGTCGACCTCCTCGGCGGCGGTGAGGCCCGCCACCAGCTCCCGGGCCCACTCCCGGCGGCGCTCCGGCTCGTCCTGTGCCCGCTCGTCCACTGTCCGTGCGCCTCCCGCCCGGGTCCTGCGGGACTCCTGGTCCCATTGTGCGGCCGCCGCGGATCCCGTGCGGAGACGTCCCGGCAGGCGGCCGGTCCTCGCGTTGCGCGGCCGGGAGCGGGCGGGCAGGGTCGGTGGGGCGACTCCCCCGCAGGAAGGTCGGACCATGCCCATCGCCACCGTCAACCCCACCACAGGCCAGACCCTGCGCACCTTCGACGCGCTCGACTCCGACGGCATCGAGCGCTGCCTGGACGAGGCCGCGCGCACGGCCGCCTCCTACCGGCGGACCACCTTCGCCGAACGCTCCGCGCTGCTGAACCGCGCGGCCGGCCTCCTGGAGGCCGAGGCAGAGGACGTCGCCCGCACCATGACCATCGAGATGGGCAAGCCGCTGGCCGCCGCCCGAGCCGAGGCGGCCAAGTGCGTCAAGGCGATGCGCTGGTACGCCGCCCACGCCGAGGGCCTCCTCGCCGACGAGCACCCCGCCGACTCCGACGTCCGCGACGCGGGGGCCTCGGCCGTCCGGGTGCGCTACCGGCCCCTCGGGGTGGTGCTCGCCGTCATGCCGTGGAACTTCCCGCTCTGGCAGGTCGTGCGGTTCGCGGCGCCCGCCCTCATGGCCGGGAACGTGGGCCTGCTGAAGCACTCCTCCAACGTTCCCCAGACGGCCCTCTACCTGGGCGGCCTCTTCGAGCGGGCCGGCTTCCCGCAGGGCTGTTTCCAGACCCTGCTGATCGGCTCGGGCCCCGTCGAGGGCATCCTGCGCGACCCCCGGGTGGCCGCCGCCACGCTGACCGGCAGCGAACCGGCCGGGCGGGCGGTGGCCTCGGTCGCCGGGGACGAGGTCAAGAAGACCGTCCTGGAGCTCGGCGGCAGCGACCCGTACATCGTGATGCCCTCCGCCGACATCGCCCGCGCCGCGAAGACGGCCGTGACCGCGCGGGTGCAGAACAACGGCCAGTCCTGCATCGCCGCCAAGCGGTTCATCGTGCACACCGACGTCTACGAGGAGTTCGCCCGGCTCTTCACCGAGGGCATGGCGGGGCTGACCGTCGGCGACCCGATGCAGGAGTCCACGGACGTCGGCCCGCTGGCCACCGAGGGCGGCCGCGCGGACGTCGAGGAGCTGGTCGACGACGCCGTCCGGCACGGGGCCACGGTCCTGTGCGGGGGCCGGCGCCCGCCCGGGCACCCGGACGGCTGGTTCTACGAGCCCACCGTGCTGGCCGACGTCACCCCGGCGATGCGGATCGACCTGGAGGAGACCTTCGGACCCGTCGCCACGCTCTACCGGGTGGGCAGCCTCGACGAGGCCGTGGAGCGGGCCAACCACACGCCGTTCGGACTGAGTTCGAACGTCTGGACCCGGGACGACGCCGACCTGGAGCGGTTCGTCCACGAGCTGGAGGCCGGCGGCATCTTCGTCAACGGCATGACGGCCTCGCACCCCGCGCTGCCCTTCGGCGGCGTCAAGCGGTCCGGCTACGGGCGGGAGCTGTCCGGGCACGGCATCCGGGAGTTCTGCAACATCACCACCGTGTGGCAGGCGGCGGATCCGGCCTGAGCGTCACGCCTCCATGAGGCCCTGGACGTGGTCGGTGATCATGTCCAGGATCTCCGCGGCCGCCTTCTCGTCGCCGAGGACCAGCAGGGCGAGGGTCAGCCCGTCCGTCATCGCGGCCAGGTAGCTGGCGAGCACGCCGACCGGGACCCGGGGCCGCAGTCCGGTGTCGCGGCCGAGCTGCCGGATCAGTTCCTCGTACGTGTCGCGGTACAGGGCGTACTGGCGCCGCGCCAGGTGCTCGAACCCCGGCTGGCGCAGGGCGTACTGGGTGAGCTCGTACGTCAGCATGTGCTCGCCGGGCTGGGCGCACACGTGGTCCCAGTACGCCTGGAAGCCCGCCCGGACCGTCTCGCGCAGGGTGGGCTTCGGGCGGATCGCCTCCCTGACCACCGTGATGTAGTGGGCGGTGATCGTCTCGATGACGGCTTCGAGCAGGGCCTGCTTGGAGTCGAAGCAGTAGTGGAAGACGCTGAGCGACACCCCGGCCTCGGCGGCGATCGACCGGGTCGTGGTGCGGGCGACGCCGTCGCGGGTCATGGCGCGGATCGCGGCCTCGGTCAGCTGTGTCCGCCGCTCCGCCGAAGGCATCCGGGCCATGGGACCGGGAACCCCTCTCGTGTGACGAGGCCGGAGCGGGGGCCGGCCGGTCCGGCCGGTCCCCGCCGCCTCAGCTGCTGAAGACGCCGACCTCGTGCAGGGAGTAGCCCCACTGGGTGGCGCGCTGGACCCCCTGGACGCGGAGGTAGCGTGCCGTCACGCCGTCGAACCGGGCCGTGTCCAGGCCGCCGTCGCTGTCGGTCGTGGACCAGACCGTCTGCCAGTCCGAGCCGTCCGTGGACGCCTCGATCCGGTACGCCTTCCCGTACGCGCGCTCCCAGTCCAGGGTGACGCGCCCGATGCGGTGCGCGGAGCCGAGGTCGATGCGCAGCCACTGGTTGTCGTTCCACTCGCTGGCCCAGCGGGTGCCGGAGTCGCCGTCCACGGCCCGGGCGGGGGAGTAGTCGACGAAGGGGTTCCACCACTCCGAGGTGGACGCCGAGGCGGACGCGCCGGTGGCGAGGTTGACGCTGCCCTGGTGCTTCTCGGACGCGCCCCAGGTGGTGAGGTAGGACTCGGCGCCCTTGAACAGGTCGTCGACCACGTCCTGGCCGCCGACCAGCCGGATGTCCTCGATCCAGTCGGGCACCAGCCCGTAGTGGGCGGCGCCGTCGGTGTTGAGGTCCCAGGTGCGCTGCCCGGCGGTCTGCCGGTCGATGACCGAGCCGCCGTCGGTGCTGCGGAAGGGGTACTTCACCGGGTTCGGGGTGTTTGCACCCCGGGGGCCGGGCCAGCCGCCGACGCCGTTCATGTCGGTGCCGTAGCCGTAGCCGACGTGGTACTTCTCGCGGAGCGCGTCCGTGCGCTTGGCCTCCGCGCTGAACGCCTCGGAGCCGCTCATGTACTGGGCGGCGAAACCGCCGAGCTTGTAGAGGCGCTCGGTCCAGCCGAGGTCCATCCAGCTGTGCGAGGAGATCACGCCCGGGTACGACTCCGATTCCAGGATGTCGAAGGCGCGGCCCGCGGCCTTGACGCTCATGTGGTCGACCTCGAGCATCATCTTGCGCTTCATCATGCCGCGCACCGCGTACTCGCCGAGTTCGGTGAGGCCGCGGGTGTTGCACTGGGCGCCGGCGGCGTACGAGGGCACCGCCACGCCCGCCGGGAGCTCCTTCTGCGCCGCGGGCGCGGGGGCCAGGCCGATCGGGTTGTCCTTCTGCGGGCCGGTGCACTGCTCGGTCTTCCAGAAGGTTCCGGTCGACAGGAACTGGCCGACGTTGATCGCGGTGCCCAGGGCGCCCTCGTCGAACCGCACGCCGCACAGGGCGTTGTCGAACTTGTGGCACAGGAACATGCTGCGCACGCCCAGCTTGTACAGCTCGTCCAGGCCCCGGTCGATGTCCTCCTTGGAGCACTGCGCGACGTCGAGGATCTGCTTGCAGCCGAAGGGCTCGGAGGTCTCCACGCCCATGACGACGGCCAGCTTGCCCTGCTTGATCACCTCGCGGGCCTGGTCCGAGCTGGTGACGATGCGGAACCAGCCCTTTCCGGGGCCGCCGTACATCTTGTCGATGAACGCCTGCATGTCGTAGGTCTTCTGCGCCTCGAGGCGGATGGCGGTCATCTCGTCGCAGCCGCGGTCCTTGAAGAAGTAGACCGAGCAGATCACCCCGTTGGTGACGAGGTCGTTGACGAGGACCCGCTGGCCGCCGCGCCAGGCCCGCTCGACCCAGGCGTAGTAGTTCTGCTGGTGCGTCAGCGAGTCGTGGGCGGGCCAGTCCTTGAAGGTGGGCCAGCCGTTGGGGTCGTGCTTGCCGTCCCCGCCCTTGGTGATGAAGTCGAAGACGGCGAGGGTGCCGTCGGGGTAGTGCTCGGGGCAGTCCTTGAGGGCGTCGGCGACGCCCATCTCGGAGAAGGGCTTGCCGCAGATCAGCCGGCCGCCGAAGCCCTCGTTGGACATCAGGTGGTCGTGGGCGTCGACGAAGCCGCGGACCTTGCCCTGGGCGTCGGTGCCCTTGAAGGGCTCACCGGTCACGTTGATGTCGGAGTCCGGCTGAGGCCGGGCGGTGGGGTTCCACCAGCCGGGATCGGAGGCGGAGTCGGCGAGGGAGGCGGGCGCGGGCCCGAGCACCATCGCGAACGCGGCGATCAGGAGCGAGAGGAGCGCGAAGGGACGCCGGCGCCGGCGGCGCGGGCGTGGGGGAGGGTGAGGGGTCAAGGTGATCACTCATGCCTTCGGTCGGCGGAGAGCGCGGTCGAATCAAGGCATGAGTTGTCATGCCCCGCACAACAGAAGGCATGAGAATCGCTACTGGCGCGTAAGGAGTCAAGGGTCCGGGACGCTTGACCTGATGGAGCGTCGGATGGTCAGTTGATCGGTTCGTCGGCGTACTTGCCGCCGACGCAGGTCCACTGGCCGACCACCGAGTCGTACTCCACCGTGCCCCCGCCGGCCGTGCACTGGTCCCCGCTGACCCGGGGGACGGTGGCCGCCTGTGCGACCGGGCCCATGATGCCGAGCGCGGCCACCAGCGCGGCGGTGGCGAGACCGAAGAGACGTGTACGCATGGGAAGCTCCTCCTGGGACGAGCCGTGGGTCACGACCAGCATCCCGCGTCCGGCTCCGGGCCGCACGCCCTGCCGGGTCTCAGGGCGCGTGCGCTCCGATACGGCGGCAGACTGGTGTCATGACGAACGCACCTGCGGTCGTCGTGGGGCGACCGGAAGCTTTTGGCCTGCGGAAAGTCACGGTTGACGGCAAAACCATCGGCAAGGCGTGCTCCGCGGGGGACCTGCAGAGGATCCTGCGTCATGCGGGGCTGGCGTTCGAGAGTGAGATCCAGTGGATGGGCGGGGACTCTACCGTCTGGCCGGGCTGCGGGTGGAAACGGAGGGCCACCGCCCTGTTGATGGCGGGAGGCCTCCTCGCCACCGTCTTCCAGCTCGTCCGGATCGGCAGCGTGGACACCTTCGGCGCCCTGGACTACCTCGGACGGATCACCGGTTTCGTCTTCCTCGCGGCGGCCGTCGTCGTGGCAGCCGCCGTGCTGGCCACGTTCGACTACTGGCGCAAGCGGACGAAAAGCTACTCCGGAATAGTCGTCTTCATCGGAGTCCTGTTCTCCTTCGCCGTCAATGCGCTGCTGCTCTGCATGCACATCAACGCCTGGGTCTTCACTCCGTACCTGCCGTTCCGGGTGGTGTTGCTCGTCTGGGCCGGGTGGGCCCTGTGGGTGCTCTTCCGGGAGCGGGCGTGGAAGGGGATCCGCAACCCCAAACGGGTCGTCGTCGGTGCCATCGTGCCCGTGTTCCTGGCGGCCGCCAACATGGCGTACACGCAGGTCTACCTTCCCTCCGTCACCTATTCGCTGGTGGACACGTCAGCCGAACTCGGGGAGGCGACCTGGGACAGCAGCCGGAAGGTCATGGCCTTGACGGTCCACCTCCGTGTGAAGAACAACGGTCAGGTGCCCGTCTATATTCTCGGCAGTATCTACTGGATCAACGGAATGGCCCTGCCCAACACGCCACCCCGGCAGGATCACGGAACGTACAAGTTGATTGACAACGGTGAGTTCATCAAGCCGCCGGGAATGTCCCTGAATCCGGGTGAGGAGCACTCCGAGGACGAATACGTCGAGATCCCGCAGCCCGAGCGGTTCAAGTCGGTGATGGCCTCGACGGAGCTGTACCTGGTCAGGAAGGACAGGGCCATCATCAGCCCGACGTACGAGAACTCCGGATTGGGGCGCGGGAAACTCAGGAAGGAGGGGAAGGATCAGGACCCCCCGGGGCCGTTGGTGGACTACACCCGTTACCAGGCCGACCTCTCGAACAGCAACGAACTCCTCGACGAAGTCCGTGGACGGCCCCGGGTGACCCTGTGGTGGGTGCGTCAGAACAGATTCCCGTTCATGGCGGTGTCCGTGACGCAACACGGAGAGAACAAGCCCTTCTCCGTCAATTTCCTCTACGCGAACGACAAGGCCATCGAGCGCTACGGGCTCCAGAGAATACGTGGATCGATGACGCAGAAGCCCTACACGGAGCTCGTGCAGGAAGCCACGGGAAAGCACCCCGCGATGAGCGACGTGCCGGCGGCGCCGACTGATTCGGGCCGCCTGGGATGACGCGACGCGGCGGGGGCGTGGCCGGAATGCGGCCGGTCTTCACGCGTCCGCTCCTAGAGTCGGCGCATGAGCGAATCGAACGACAGCGGGGGTTCCGGAGTGCGGTCTCGGCGCGGGGTGTTGAAGGCGGCCGTCGTGGGGGCGGGGGCGGTGGCCGGCGTCGGGGGTGGCGGGGGCGTCGGGCAGGCCGACGAGCGGCGGTGCGCGGCGCCCGTGTTCGTCCTCGTGCACGGGGCCGGCAGCAACTCCTACGCCTGGTCCCACGTCCTCGCCGAGCTGGGTCTGCGCGGGCACAAGGCGGTCGCCGTCGACCTGCCCGGGCACGGGCGCGGGGCGCACTACCCCGCCTCCTACCAGACGCCGCAGGACCTGGAGGCGCTGCGCACCGAGCCCTCGCCCCTCGGGAAGGTGACCCTGGACGACTTCGCCGCGCACGTCGTGGACGTCGTGCGGCGCGCCTCCCGCCTCGGGTCGGTGGTCCTGGTCGGCCAGAGCATGGGCGGGGCGACCCTCAACGCGGTCGCCAACCGGGTCCCCGAGCTGATCTCCCACCTGGTGTACGCCTCCGCGTTCTGCGCGACCCGGCACACCTCCGTCACGGACCTGATGTCCACCCCCGAGGCCTCCACCAGCGCCCTGTTCCGGCTGGAGCCCGTCAAGACCCCGCCCGAGCTGGGGGTCAACCGGATGAACTGGCGTTCCGGCGACCCCGCCTTCTTCGCGGCGGCCAAGGACGCGCTCGCCGCCGACCGGCCCGACGACGCCGTACGGGCGCTGATCGCCACCCTGGAGCCGGACGAGTCGACGGCGATCGGGAACGCCGACTCACGGGGGCTCCCGGAGACGTGGGGGCGGGTGCCGCGCACGTTCCTGCGGTTCACCCGGGACCACTCGATCCCGCTCGCGCTCCAGGACCTGATGATCCGTGAGGCGGACGGGACCACCCCGCGCAACCGCTTCCGAGTCCGCTCCCTGGCCGCGCCGCACGCCGGACCGCAGGACGCGGCGGTGTGGGCGGACGAGCTGGAGCTGGCGGCCGGCGCCTGCCGCTGACCCGGCCCCGGCGCGGGCGCGCGGGGCGCGGCCGGTCCGCCTATCGTCGAGGTATGAGCGAGACCGTGGTCGTGTACGAGTACGACCGGCCGGGCGCAGAGGGAGACGTCCTGCGCGTGCACGCGGCGCCCGCCGCCCCGGGCCGCAGCTCCGTACGCGGCCCCCGGACGCTCTGCGGCCGGGACACCTTCGCCATGGAGACGGCCCCCCGGCAGCCGTCCGGGGACCCCGGCGCGCCCTGGTACCCGCAGGAGTACGCGGACCGGGTCTGTCCCGCGTGCGCGGACGCCGCCGGGTAGGGCGGGCGCGGGGCGGGCCGAAGGGTCAGCGGCCGGGGGCCATGTCGTACGTGACCCACATGGTGCGGGTGGCCACCTGGTCGTACTTGGACCGGGCCCGGTGGTTGTCGTCGGCGGTGATCCACCGGACGACGCTCCAGCCGCGCTCCGCCGCGAGCTCGCGCAGGGCGCCGAGCAGCAGGTCGGCCGCCCCGCGGCCGCGGTGTTCGGGGGCGACGAACAGGTCGTCCAGGAAGCAGCCGGTCGTCGCGGACAGCGGGCGGGCGAAGGGGCGGTAGTGGGCGAGGCCGACCAGCCGGCCCCCGGTGTCCTCGGCCACCAGGGCGCCGACCTCGTGCGCGGGGTCGTCGATCCAGGCCCAGACGGTCCCCGCGGCCTCCTCGGTCTGCTCCACCCCGTAGAAGTCGGCGTAGCCGCGGTACAGGGCGCGCCACTGGGCGAAGTCCCCGGGCTGGGCGGCGCGGACCAAGATGTCGGACATGTCTGGGATCTCCTGGGATCGGGACTCGGGGAACCGATCATGCCGGAGCGCCCCGCGGCCCGGGATGCGCCGCCGTGTCCAAAGCCGGGCCGCCGTCCTGACGCCGTGGACAGGGGCGGGTGCGGCGGAGCCCGGTCCGGCGGGTCGCCGGACCGGGCCCCTGGAGGGTGCCGCGCGGTCGGTCAGCTCACCCGGAGGGTGACGTCGTCGACCACGAAGGAGGTCTGGAGGGACTGGTCCTCCACCCCCTGGAACTGCAGGGTGACGGTCTGCCCGGTGAACTGGGAGACGTCGTAGCTCTTGAGCACGTAGCCGGATCCCGCGTCCGCGTTGGACAGGGTCTCCAGGGTCCGGCCGCCCACCGAGACGGTGAACGTGTCGTAGACGGTGTTCTCGGTCTCGTCGGTGTCGATGTGGAGGTAGAAGGCGAGGCGGGCCGAGGAGCAGCCGGCCGGGAGGGTCAGCGACTGCGAGGCGCTGTCGGTGCGCGGGGAGCCCCAGCCGTTGAGCCACGCCATGTAGGCGCCGCCGTGCGGGGTCTCGCCGGCCTGGTCGGTGATGACGCCGGAGGTGCTGCTCCAGGGGGCGGCGCCGTTCTCGAAGCCGCCGTTGGCCACGACCTCGGCCGGGGTGCAGCTGCCGCCGCCCCCGCCGATGGTCAGCGTGTAGGTGGTGCTGTGGGTGGTGGAGCCGGTGCCGGTCACGGTCAGGGTCGCCGTGCCGGGGGCGGTGCCGGCGGCCACCTGGACGGTGAGGGTGGAGGACTGGCCGGACTGCACGGAGGACGGGCTGAGGGTGGCGGTGACCCCGGCCGGGGCGCCCGAGACCGTCAGGGTGACGTTCTGCGGGCTGCCGCTGACGGTGGCGGTGTTCACCGTCGAGGTGACGCTGCCGCCCGGCGAGGCGGTACCCGCGGCGGGGGAGGTGGAGAGGGAGAAGTCGGAGGCCGGGGCGGTACCGCCGACGGCCTGCTTCCAGATGGCGTAGGCGACCCCGTCGGCGCTGCGGTCCAGGACCGTGGCGTTGATGTTGCTCGGGGTGTCGCAGGAGCTGTGGTAGCAGGAGTCGTACGCGGCGTTCGCGGTGCCGCCCCACTTCGCGGCCTGCGCGGAGGTCTTGCGGGCGCTGGCGCCGGCCGCGTACCCGGAGGTGGGGATGCCGGCCTGCTGGAAGGAGTAGTCGTCACTGCGGCCCTGGCCCTCGGTGTTCTCCTCGGGGGCGAGGTTCAGCGAGGTCCAGTACGCCTTGAGGGGGGCGGCCGTGGTGGAGTCGACGTTGTTGATGAAGTAGCCGCCGTTGGGCGAGCCGACCATGTCGAAGTTGTAGTAGCCCTTGATGGCGGCGCGCTGGGCGCTGCTCAGCCGGCCCACGTAGAACTTCGAGCCGTTGAGGCCCTGCTCCTCGTCGGTCCACCAGGCGAAGCGCACGTGCTTGGTCATGGTGGGGTTCTTCTGGGCCAGGACCAGCGCGTTCTCCAGCAGGGTGGCCGAGCCGGAGCCGTTGTCGTTGATGCCCGGGCCGGCGGAGACGCCGTCGAGGTGGGCGCCGAACATCACGGTCTGGTCGTCGGGGCCGCCCGGCCAGTCGGCGATCAGGTTGTTCGACGGGTAGGTGCAGGAGGTGCAGCTCTGCTCGGCGACGGTGTAGCCGGCGGCCTGGAGCTTGCCCTTGATGTAGGCGAGGGACTGGGTGTGGCCGCCGCTGCCGGCGCGGCGGTTGCCGCCGTTCTGCGTGGCGATGGTGCCCAGCTGGTTCAGGTGGGCCTGGACGTTGGCCGCGCTGATGTCCGGCGGGGTGGCGGGGTCGGGCTGGCCGCCGCCGACGGTCAGGGCGTAGTCGGCGGTGTGCGCGAGGGAGGCGCCCTGGCCCTTGACGGTGACCGTGGCCGGCCCGGGGGCCGTGGTGGAGCTCGCGGACAGGGTCAGGGTGGAGGACTGGCCGGACTGCACGGTGGCCGGGTTGAAGGAGGCGGTGACCCCGGCGGGCAGGCCGCTCGCGGTGAGGGTGACCTGCTGGGCCTGGCCGGTGGTGGTGCTGGTGGCCACGGTGGTGGTCACCGAGGCGCCCTGCTGCACGCTGCCCGACGCGGGGCTGAGGGTGAGCGAGAAGTCGCCCTGGCCGCTGGGGGTGCAGGTCGGGTCGCCGGACTGGGCGGGCACGCTGATGGCGTCCCAGGCGGCCTTGGTCCTGGTGAACAGGTCGCAGGAGGCGTCGAGGGTCTTGGCGGAACTCAGCGTCGCCGTCCGGTACTTCTTGTAGGACATGCTGCTGGTCTTGAGCAGCATGCCGCCGTAGAAGATCTTGCCGGCGTTCTGCACGCCCACGCCGGTGACCGTGGACTGGTTGCAGGTGCTGCTGCTCGGCTTGCCGCCGCCGGGGTTGCTGCCCTCGGCCAGCAGGTAGAACCAGTGGTTCAGGGGGCCCGCGGCCGCGTGCACCTCGGTGCCCGGTATCGCGGAGCTGTAGCAGGACGGGTCGTTGTTGACCGCCGAGGGGTTGTACATGTTCCGGATCGGGCCCCGGCCCTGGAGGTTGATCATCTCGCCGACCGTGTAGTCGGGGGTGTCGTAGGGGGCGGGCTCGTTGGCGTACGCCTCGGTCAGCGCGCCGAAGATGTCGCCGGTGCCCTCGCCGAGCCCGGCCTCCTGGCCGCTGGTGCCGCCCGGGGTGTTGGTGTCGATGGCGTGCCCGTACTCGTGGCCCACCACGTCGATGCCGGCGATCCACTCGTTGGCGCTGTTGTGGCCGATGGTGACGGAGCTGCCGTCCCAGTACGCGTTGAGGTCGCCCAGGCCGACCTTGCCCGGGAAGCTGCGGCCGTTGCCGTCGACGCCGTTGCGGCCGAGCCACTGGCGCAGCATGTCCCACTGCTTCTGCGCCGCGAACACGAGGTCCGTGCACCCGGTCTCCTTGGAGGTCGGGTTGCCGGTGCCCCAGGAGTCCGAGGACTTCGAGAAGACGGAGCCGCTGCTGTAGTCCGCGCAGCTCAGGCCCGGGCGGTTCGGGTCGCGCAGGGAGTAGGTGCCGCCGGAGGCGGTGGTGTCGATCGTCAGCGGGTTGGGACCGTTCCACTTGCTGCTGCCGCTGCCCGCGACGACCTCGTCCCAGCGGTCGACGACCCTGCCGGTACGGGCGTCCACGAAGACGTGCAGCCGGCTGGGCGCCGACTTCGTCGACCCGGTCAGGACCGTCTCCCAGGCCAGCACCGGCTTGTCGTCCTTGAGCCGGACGACCAGCCGGCTGCTCTCCACCCGGTCCACCCGGGCCAGTTCGGCCCGGGACGAGGACTCGGCCGCCTTGGCGGTGACGGTCGGGGTGGTCGCGACGTCGATCACGGTCGAGGAGGCCGACTGGAGGGCGCGGACCTTGCCCTCCCCGTCCGCGAGGACGACCGCGTCGCCGCCGACGACCGGCAGGCCGCGGTAGCTGCGCTCGTACGCGACGGAGAACAGGTCCTGCACCCAGGGGGTGACCTGGCGGCGGTCGTACTGCTGCTGCGGCTGGTTGACCAGGCTGTCGAGGCCGCTGCGGACGGCCGCGTCCGCGGCGGCCACGGCCCGGTCGGCCCGCGAGGGCCGGGGCGGTACGGGATCCGGCTGCTGCGCGGCCGACGCGGTGCCGGCCAGCGCTCCGGCGAGGCTCGCGGTCAGCGCGAAGGCCGCCACGGACGCCGTCCATCTGGTGGGCTGCACGAGTCCACTCCGATCGTGTGTGTGGGGGGTGTCTGGCTTGCGCCGTCGCCGAGTATGAGCGTGGACATGGCGAGATTGGGACATCCCTGCGGGCATAAGGCCCGGGTTATGGTGCGGCGCGGTGACGCTTCGTAAGCTGCCGGGATGCAGCTGGAGTTGAGGCACCTGCAAGCCGTCTGCCGGATAGCGGAAGCAGGAAGTCTGGGCGCGGCCGCGCGCCGGCTCGGAGTCTCCCAGCCGGCGCTCTCCGCCCAGTTGCGCAGGATCGAGCGCGTCACGGGCGGCGAGCTCTTCGTCCGCGGCCGCAGCGGGGTGGAGCCCACCCCGCTGGGCCACTTCGTCCTCGCCAAGGCCCGCCGGGTGCTCGGCGAGATGGACGCCCTGGGGGCCGAGGCCCGCGCCCTGTCGGCGGACGCGCCCCTGCGGCTCGGCTGCATCCTGCTCGTCCTCCTGGACGGCCTGCTCGCCCGCACCGACCTGGCCCTGTCCGGGCGGGAGGTGGCGGTGGACCTGGAGACCTCGGTGACGGCCCTCGTGCGGATGCTCGGCGCCGGCCGGTACGACGCCATCGTCTACGGCGAGGTCAACGACTACGAGGTCCCGCTGCCCGGCGGGGTCCAGGCCCGCACCGTCGTGCCCCGGGAGCCGTTCTGCATCCGGATGTCCGCGCGCCACCCCCTGGCCGGCCGCGCCCGGCTCGACCTGGCCGACCTGGCCGGCGAGCAGTGGATGACCCTCGTCCAGGACGACGACGGCGGCCCCGAGGCCCTGATCGAGGCCTGCGCCAGGGCGGGGTTCACCCCCTCGCTGCGCTACCGGATCACCGACCGCAAGATGCAGCACGACCTGATCGCGGCGGGCCGGGCGGTCTCGCTGAGCCAGCCCACCGCCCCCGCCGTACCGGGCACGGTCATGCGGCCCCTGGCCGGCACCCCGGTCACCGGCCGGATCCGGCTGGCCTGGAACCGGTCGTCGGTCTCCGCGCACCAGGCGGAGCTGCTCCACCGGGCGGCCGTGGAGGCGTACCTGGCGAACGTGGACAACAACGCCTTCCACCGGACATGGTGGGACGCCCACCCGGAAGCCCACCCGACCCTCGGCTGACCCCCCTGGCCGCCCGGCCCCCGCGCCCCCGCCGCGCGCTCACGCGCTGTGCGCCCCTGGTCGCGGGCGGTTTCCCCGCCACCCCCGCAGAGGATGCCGGGCGCGGTCGGGTTAGCATATGAGCGCCGCCTAGCTCGAAAGATAACTCTGTGACTGTCAACGAGGACTCGTTCAGCAACTGGAAGACCCGCGAGGAGATCGCGGAGTCGATGATCCCGATCATCGGGAAGCTGCACCGCGAGCGGGATGTAACGATCCTGCTGCACAGCCGCTCCCTGGTGAACAAGTCGGTGGTCAGCATCCTCAAGACCCACCGGTTCGCCCGGCAGATCGACGGCGAGGAGCTCTCGGTCACCGAGACCATGCCGTTCCTGCAGGCCCTCGCCGCGCTCGATCTCGGTCCGTCGCAGATCGACATCGGCATGCTCGCCGCGAACTACAACAGCGACGACCGCGGCCTGTCCGTGGCCGACTTCACCGCCGAGGCCGTCGCCGGCGCCACCGGCGAGAACAAGCTGGAGGGCTCCTCCGGCCGCGACGTCGTCCTCTACGGCTTCGGCCGCATCGGCCGCCTCGTCGCCCGCCTGCTCATCGAGAAGGCCGGCTCCGGCAACGGCCTGCGCCTGCGCGCCATCGTCGTCCGCGGTGGCGGCGAGGCCGACCTGGTCAAGCGCGCCTCGCTGCTGCGCCGCGACTCGATCCACGGCCAGTTCCAGGGCACGATCACGGTCGACGAGGCGAACAGCACGATCATCGCCAACGGCAACGCGATCCGCGTGATCTACGCGAACGACCCCTCCGAGGTCGACTACACGGCGTACGGCATCAAGGACGCCATCCTCATCGACAACACCGGCAAGTGGCGCGACCGCGAGGGCCTCTCCAAGCACCTGCGCCCCGGTATCGACAAGGTCGTCCTGACCGCCCCGGGCAAGGGCGACGTCCCGAACATCGTGCACGGCGTCAACCACGACACGATCAAGCCGGACGAGCAGATCCTCTCCTGCGCCTCCTGCACCACCAACGCGATCGTCCCGCCGCTCAAGGCCATGGACGACGAGTACGGCGTGCTGCGCGGCCACGTGGAGACCGTCCACTCGTTCACCAACGACCAGAACCTCCTGGACAACTACCACAAGGCCGACCGCCGCGGCCGCTCCGCGCCGCTGAACATGGTCATCACCGAGACCGGCGCCGCCTCCGCCGTCGCGAAGGCGCTGCCCGACCTCAAGGCGCCGATCACCGGCAGCTCGATCCGCGTCCCCGTCCCGGACGTCTCGATCGCCATCCTCAGCCTGCGCCTGGGCCGCGAGACCACCCGCGACGAGGTCCTCGAGTACCTCCGCGGCGTCTCCCTGCACTCGCCGCTGAAGCGCCAGATCGACTTCACCACCGCCCCCGACGCGGTCTCCATGGACTTCGTCGGCTCGCGCCACGCCTCGATCGTGGACGCCGGCGCCACCAAGGTCGACGGCGACAACGCGATTCTGTACCTCTGGTACGACAACGAGTTCGGCTACTCCTGCCAGGTCATCCGTGTGGTCCAGCACGTGTCCGGCGTCGAGTACCCGACCTACCCGGTCCCGGTCGCCTGACCGTCCCCCGGGAGAGCGAGCGCTCCGGTGCCCCGTCGACTTCGGTCGGCGGGGCACCGCTCCGTTTCCGGGCCCGGAGGCCGGGGCCACCCGACCGGTTCGGCTCCGTGCGTGAAGTCCGGCGTGCTGGGGAAAGGCTGATTTCCGACTGACATCCCGCTCACTTCCGCCCCCGTCCACCCCCGGTGGACGGGGGCGTTTTCGTACCCGGACCGGCCATGGGCGGAAGGAATCGGGCCGCCGTGGCCTGATGACGCGCAACGGTGTCCCGAAGGTGCGGGGTTTCCGGCGTGTTCCAGCCGCACCCCCCACCGCTTCGGCAGTGCGGCCGGATCTCGGCTCTAGCGGCCCTTCGCGCCCCTGGGTGATCCTGAGGACCGGGTCGGCCGCACCAGTGGCCGGATGTGATCGATATCCGGCCGGACCGAAACCCGAGGAAATCCGGCATTCCCTTCCGCCGCCCGCGCCGTCGCGCAGGCCTGCGGAATTCCGCCCCGTGCACCTTTCGGCTTTCGCTTCCAACCGAGGGAGACACCCATGTCCGACACCACGCGCACCCCCGCATTCGGCTTCGAGGACCTCGACCTGGACCTCGGCGACCTGACCGTCACCGCCATGCGCGACACGATCGCGCTCCCCGAGGGCGGCGCCTCGTCGGGTTCCTGCTCCTGCCAGGCCTCCTCGTCCTGCAACAAGCCGCCGGTCATGGACTCGCCGTTCACCGGCTGACGACCCGCACCGCAGGCACCCGGAGCATCGGCCTTCCACCAGAGGAGTCATCCATGACGTCCGACAACCACACCCCCGCATTCGGCTTCGAGGACCTCGACCTGGACCTCGGCGACCTGACCGTCACCGCCATGCGCGACACGGTCGCGCTCCCCGAGGGCGGCGCGTCCTGGGGATCGTGCTCGTGCCAGGGCTCGTCGTCCTGTGCACAGCCGACCCACCCGACCCCCGTGTAACCACGGCCGCCCACGACGCAGACCCGCTTCCCGCCGCGCCCCGAGCGCGGCGGGAAGCCCGCGCCACCACCCACAGGACGGGGACCAGCATGCAGCAGCCGCACGGCACGCCGGCCGAGGCCGGAGCCGACGCCCACCGGGTGTGGTCCGCGCCGTACGCGCTGGTCCGCGCCACCGTGCTGACCCATCCCGCCCAGACGGCCGAAGCAGCCGGCTTCCGCGCCCTGCTCGAGCGGCTCCACCGGATCGACCGGCAGCTGATGCGGACCGCCGCACCGCTCTGCGACGACCTGTACGCCAGCCGAGGCGGCCACCCCGACACGCTCCACCGCGACGTGGTCCTCCCACTGCGCCGCGCCCTGCACAACGGACGCGAACCCCGCCCCGCCCTGCTGGAGCGCCTCGGCGACCTCCCGGAGCGCCTTCCCCGGCTCGCCTCCTGGCTCGACCTGCGCACCCGTCGCACCGCCCTCCTCGCCCTCCTCGCACCCGCCGCCGAACGGGCCCTGGCCGCCGAACGCGGCGCCCTGGCCGCCCTGTGCCGAGAGCCGGCCCTCGCCAAGGCCGTCGCCCTCACCAGCGCCGACCTGCTGCGGGCCGTGCAGCGGGCGGGCACCGGCGCCCAGGACCGCAGGGCCCGCAAGGAGGAGCCCGCCGTCCTGCGCTACGCCCTGCGGGCCAGCACCAAGACCAGCCCGCTCTCCTGGTTCACCGCGGTCGGCTGGGGCCCCCTGCCCCAGGCCCCCGGCCGCACCGTCCCCGCCTGGGGCCGGGAGCCCCTGTTCGAGGGCCCCCTGCGCGCGGTCGTACAGCCCAGCCGCACCCTGACCACCGCCCTCACCCTCGCCCTCCTCGACGCCCCGCACCGCAGGGCCGCCCTGCCCCACCGCATCACCAGCACCGCCCGGAGCGCCGGCGGGCGGGCGGCCTACTCCCGCGACCGGACCTCCTTCGCCGGGGGCCGCTACCTCGTGGCCGGCGAGGACGAGGCCGAGCTGCCCGCCAACGGCCCGCTGGGCCTGGTCACCGACCGGGCCGGGCAGCCCGTACCGCTGGAGGAGCTGACCGGGCTGCTGGCCGCCGCCCTGACGGGCGGGGGCGGCGACGGCCGGGCCGCCGCGGCCCGCTTCCTCGGCCGGCTCACGGAGGCCGGCCTGCTGGTGCCCGTCGACCCGGTCCCGCCCCAGGACCCCGACCCGTTGGGCCGCCTCGCCCGGTGGCTGCGCTCCCTCGACGGCGCCACCCCCGGCGAGCGGGCCGAGGACGCCGCCCAGGCCCACCGGCTCGCCGAGCTCGCCCGGACGACCGCCTCCTTCGCCGACACCCCCGCCTCGGACCGGCCCGCCCTGCTGGCCGGCCTGTCCCGCCGCTGGAGCGAGGCGCTGGCCGCCGCCGGACGCCCCGTCCCGAGCGTCTCCGCACCCCTCGACGCGCTCTCCGAGGACGTCGTCGCCCCCCGGCCCCTCGCCCTCGACGGCTTCCTCGACGCCGGCGACCACGAGACGCTCGGCGAGGTCACCGCGCTGGCGGAGCTCTTCGACCTCGGCCACCTCGTGCGCCGGGTCGTCCGCGACCGCTTCGTCGCCCGCTACGGTCCCGGCGGCCGCTGCCCGCACCCGTGGGAGTTCGGCGCCGACATCGCCGATGCCTGGGAGACCGCCGGACGCCTCGCCGCCCTCGACCCCGCCGAACCCCTCCCCGCGGGGACGGACGCACTCGCGCGCCTGCGCTCCGAGGCCGTGGCCGCCGTCCGGGACGCCCTGGACGCGCAGCCCGCGGGAGCCGAGGAGGCCGTCCTGCCCCCGGAGCTCCTCAAGGGCCTCGGCGACCGGCTGCCCGACTGGGCCCTCGCCCGCCCCCTCAGCTACGCCTACTTCCTCCAGTGCGACCCCCGCACCGGCCGGCTGTGCGTCAACCACGTCTACGGCGGCTGGGGCCGCTTCACCAGCCGGTTCCTGGACAGCCTGGACCCGGACGCCACCGCCGCGGTGTCCCGGCAGATCCGGCGCGCCCTGGGCCCCGGCGCCCGCGCCGCACAGATCCGCCCCGTCGGCGGGTTCAACGCCAACCTCCACCCCCTCCTCGTCCCGGACGAGATCGGCCCCGACCGCCGCTGGGCCTCCCTCGGCGAGGCCGACCTGGAACTCGTCCACGACGAGGCCGACGACCAGGTCCGCATCCGGCTGCGGAGCACCGGCGAACTCCTCGACGTGCTCTACCCCGGCTTCCTCTCGCCCGTCCTGCTGCCGCGCCGCCTCGGCGCCCACCTCGCCGACCAGCCCCACGGCGTGGTCGACCTCCGCCCGCTCGTCCCCCGCGGCGCCCTCCCCGCGCCGGGCGGCGGCCGGGTCACCCACACGCCCAGGCTGCGCCACCGCGACGTGGTGCTCCGCCGCCGCCGCTGGCTGCTGCCGCCCGACGTGCTGGAGCGGCTGCGCACCGACCTCGCCGCCGGCGGCGAGGTCCCGGCGGAGGCCGCCGCCCGCTGGCGAGCCGCCCTGGACCTCCCCGAACAGGTCTTCCTGCACCCGGCCGCCGCCGCCCCCACCGGGCGGTCCGCCGAGGACTTCCTGACCCGCCTCGCCCGCCCCAAACCGCACCTCCTTGACCTGGGCAACGCCCTGCACCTGCGCTGCCTGCCCAAATGGCTCTCCCGCCACGGCGGCGGCGCCGTCCTGGAGGAGGCCCTGCCCGCCCCCGGCGGCCAGGACGCCGCGGCCCGCGCGGTCGAACTCGTCCTGGAGGTCTACCGGACCGGACGGCGGTGACGAGGCGATGAAACGACCCCGGACGACGAAGGAAGGGAGTACGGAGCGGATGCGTCCCGACGACCACGCCCTCGACATGGTGGCCCGCTACCACCACCCCGACAAGGCCCCCCTGCTGCGCGGGGCGCTGCTGCCCCTGGCCGAGGAGGCCGCCGCCGGCGGACTGGCCGCCCACGTGGAACGGCACTGGCTGCACGGCCCCCACCTGCGGCTGCGGCTGCAGGGCCCGGCCCGGCAGGTGGAGGAGGCGGCGGGATCCGCCGCGGCCGCACTCCGCGACTGGCTGCGCGAGCACCCCTCGCACGGCGACCTCACCGAGGCACAGCTGCTGGAGCGGGCCGCCGAGGCCGGGCGCGCCGAACTCGTGCCCCCGCCGTACGGGCCCATCGAGCCCGACAACACCGTCCGGATCGAGTCCGTCGACCGCTCCTCCGTGCGCGGCCTGCTCGGAGCGGACGGCACCGCACTGCGCGAGGACCTGCTGCGGGCCGGCCTCGGCGCGCTGCGGGCCGGCGCCGGCTTCCTCGGCGAACACGGCGACGGTGCGCAGGCCCGGATCCGGCTCGCGGTGACCGCCCTCGCCGCGCACGCGGCCGCCCACCCCGGCGGCCTCGCCGGAGGCCACTGGTCGTACGTCTCCCACCTGGAGGACTTCCTCGTCCACGAGGACCCGGACGGCCGGCTGCGGGAGCGCTTCGAACGCCACGGCGAACGTGCGGACGGGGCGGTGACCGCCCTCGTCGGGCGAATCGCCGACGGCGGGGCACTGGGCTGGGAGCGGGCCTGGGCGGAGTTCTCCGCAGGAGCCCGGCGGCTGGCGCGCGCCCGCTTCGACGCGGGCGCCGACCTGCACGGAGCCGCCCCCGCCTACAGGGCGCGGGCCCTGGCCACCGGCGACCCCGGCACGGTGCAGCGCTACGACCACGACCGCCGCACCCGGTACAGCGAGTTCCACCGGCTGCTCAGCCGCGCCGACCCGCAGGGGGCGATGTTCCACGACCCCGAGTACCTGGTTTACCGGGCCTGCACCAACGCCCTGTACCGGCTCCTCGCCATCTGCGACGTCCGCCCGCTGGAGCGCTACCTGGCGGCGCACCTGGTCGTCCGCACCGTGCCGGGCCTGACCGGCAGCGACTGGCGCGCGGAGATCGGCGCGGCCGTCGACGCGGTGGAGGGACGGTCATGACCGCCCTCGCGCGCCAGGCGGCCGTCCGCAGGCTCCGCCCCGGGGTGGCCGTGACCCCCCTGCGGGCCGGCCTGCACCTGCGGGGCCGCGGCGGCAGCGTCACCCTGGAGGGCAGCGCGGCGCTCCCCGCCCTCTGGAAGCTGCTGGAGCAGCCGCTGCGCGGCGGCGGACTGGAAGCCCTGCTCGACGGCATGGAGCCCGGGTCGGCGGTGCGCGGGGCGGTGGACGTCCTCCTCGGCCGGCTGGAGGAGCACGGCCTGCTCGTGACGGAGGACCGGCCCCCGCACCCGGAGCCTGCGGACCCGGACCGGGAACCCGTCGCCCGGTGGCTCGGGGAGAGCTCCGGACGCCCCGCCGCAGCGGCGGCCGCGCTCGCCGCCGCCCGCGCCGAGGTGCTGGCCGGGGACCCCGGCGCGCCCCTGGCCCGCGCCGCCGGCCGGGCCCTGGCGCGGGGCGGACTGCCCGTCGCGTACTCCGCGGACCCGGACCTCCCTGCGGGCCGGGTCCTGCTCCGCCTCCACGGCGCCGGACCGGACCGGGCGGTCGCGGCCGGACGCTCCGGCGGGGGCGGCTACGCCACCGCACCCGGGAGTCCGGCCCAGGCCCGGTCCGACGCACGGGCCCTGGAGGACCGCCTCGGCCCGGCCGGGGACGACGGCCCCGCCGCGCTCCTCCCACTGCTGGCCGGCACGGCGGCGCACCGGCTGCTGTGCGCGGCCGCCGGGCTGCCGGACCCGGCGGCCGAGGGCGGGGACGAGCGCCTGCTGACCGGTCTGCCCGCCGTGCTCCTCGCCGACGCCCGCCCGCTGCGCGCCGACTACCGCACCTGGCTCGGCCCCGACCGGCTCGACGCGGACCGGCACACCGGCCTCGTCCCCGCGCGGACCCTCGACGAGGCGCTGCGCCGGCTGGACGCCCTCGGCGACGGGCGCTGCGGAGTCCTGCCCGGGCCGGAGCCGGCCGGTCTGAGCCAGCTGCCCGTGCCGCTCGCCTCCTGCGCCCTCCCGGGCGGGCTGCTCACCGGGGGTGCGCCCCGGCTGGACCTGGCCCGCCTGGAGCTGTTCTGCCGGGCCGCCGAACTGCTGCTGGGCGACGGGGGGCCCACCGTCGGGGCGAACCCCGGGCACGCCCGGGGGCGGGCCCTGCGCGCGGCGGCCGCCCGCCTCGCCGCGGGGCCGGCCGTCCCGGAGGGGGAGTGGTCGGGGCATCCGCAGGCCCGCCACTGGTGGACGACGCTGACCGGCCGCCTCGGCGTGGCGGCCCGCCCGGAGGTCCGGCGCGCCGCCCCGGGCGGGGAGGCGTACCACGCGGTCGTCCGCCGGGCCGGAACTCCCGGATCCGCGCCGCTCGGTGAGGCCGTGGAGGCGACCCCGGGCGATGCGGCGGCCTTCGCCGCGCTGGCCGCCGTCTGCGCGGCCTCCGCCGGCCCGGCCGGGACGGACGCCCTGCGCGTCCCGCCCTCGGGCGGGGCCGTCGCCCCCCTGGCCACCGCCGGAGCGCGGATCGCCGCCTGGGAGGACCCCGGCTGGACCAACGGCTGGATGGCGGACGTGGCCCGGCGCGAGGAGCGGCTCCAGAGCGCGCTGCACCGGCTGACCGGCGCCGCCCTCACGGCCGACGCCCCCGCGTCCGCCTCCGCCCCCGCGTCCGCCTCCGCCCCCGCGCTCGCCACCCGTCTGCGGGCCTTCGGCTTCACCGTGCTGCACGCCGCCCCCGAGGAGGCCCGATGAACGCGCCCGGCCCCCTGGGCTCCCTGCCCGTACCGGTGCTCGACCCCGAGGCCGCACTGGCCACCACGGCCGGCGGGGCGGTGGTCCTGATGACCCGGTGGACCCTGGGGCTCGCCGAGGAACTGAGCCGGCACGCCCTCTCCCACCCCGTCGCCCTGGTCCCCGTACGCTTCGACGGCCCGCTGGCCGTGGTCGGGCCGCTGCTGGCACCGGGCGCGGCGGCCTGCCTGTGCTGCACCGAACGGCAGCGGCTGGCCACGGCGGGCGGCCGGGTGCCGTGGCAGAGCCCGGCGCTCGAACTGGCCGGCGTCCCCTCCCCGGCCCTGGCCGCCTCGCTCGGCGCCCTGGTGCGGGACCTGCTGGACGCAGGGGCCGCGGACGGGACCGAGGACGCGGGGGCGGCCGTCGTCCACGTCGTCCACCAGGGGCGCGGCACCTGGTCCACCCACCGCCCGCGCCCCTTCGGCGGCTGCGCCGTCTGCCGCCCCCTGCCCGCCGACTCCGCCACCGCGCCGGCCCCGCTGCCCTCCGCCCCCCGCCCGCTGCCCGACCCGTACGTCCTGCGCCTGCCCAACCCCCGCACCGCCGGCCCCGAGCGCCTGCGGCGGGCGCTGTACGACGAGCGGTTCGGGCCGGTGCGCAGCCTCTACCGCTCCGAGGACTCCGCCTTCTCCCTGACCAGCGCACTCGTCACCGACGGCCGGCCCGTCGACGACGGCGGGTACGGCCGCGCCCGCGACTTCGCCGACAGCGAGCGCATCGCCCTCTTCGAGGCCGTCGAGCGGTACGCGGGCATGCGGCCCACCGGCCGGCGCACCGACCTGCGCGCCCCCTTCGCCGCCCTCGGCCCCGACCGCGCCCTGGACCCCGAGCGGCTCGGCCTGCCCGACCCCGCCCACCACGGGCACCCGGCCTCGCCCACCGTCCCCTACACACCGGACCTGGAACTGGACTGGGTGCGCGGCTGGTCGCTGACCCGGCGGCGCCCGGTCCTCGTCCCCGAACACGCCGCCTACTGGGACGTGCCCGGCGCCGGGCGGCCGCGCGTGGTCTACGAGTCCTCCAACGGCTGCGGACTGGGCAACAGCCCCGAAGAGGCGGCGCTCTACGGCCTGTTCGAGATCGCGGAACGCGACGCCTTCCTGATGGCCTGGTACGCCGCCACCCCGCTGCGCCGCGTCGAAGCACCCCCGGACGACCCGGACACCGCCCTGCTCGCGGACCGCGCCGCCGTGGCCGGCTACCGGCTCCGGCTGCTCGACGCGACCAACGACTTCGGGATCCCGGCGGTCGTGGCCGTCTGCCGCTACGAGGGCTCCCACCCCGACGCGCCCCGGATGTTCCTCGCGGCGGGCGCCCACCACGATCCGCGCGCCGCGATCCGCTCCGCCGTGGCGGAGGTGGTCACCAACGTGCTGGAGTCGCCCGGGCGCTCGTTCGCCGAGGACGGTCCGCGCGACCCGGAGCGGCTGCGGCCGATGCTGGACCGGCCGGAGCTGGTGGTGGGCCTGGACGACCACGTGGGGCTCAACTCCCTTCCCGAGGCGGGCCCGCGCCTGGAGTTCCTCTTCGCCGACACCCCGTGCCTCCCGGCCGCGCGGGTCTGGCCCGGGGCGCCGGAACCCGTCGCGGACCTCGGCGACCTGCTCGCCGCCACCGTCGGCCGGCTGGAGCGCGCCGGCCTGGAGGTCGTCACCGTCGACCAGAGCGAGCCGGGACTGCGCGACCGGCTCGGCCTGCACTGCGTGAAGGTGATCGTCCCCGGTTCGCTGCCCATGACGTTCGGGCACGTCAACCGCCGTACCCGCGGCCTGCCCCGGCTGCTGGAGGTGCCCCACCTGCTGGGCCGCGCCCCCCGGCCGCTGCGCCACGAGGACCTCGCGCTCCACCCCCACCCCTTCCCGTGACCCGCCGCCCCTCCTCTCCCCTCTAGGACCGCAGATGACCACGACCGACCTCTGGCACAGCCACCACGTCTTCCTGCACTCCGGAACCGAGGACACCGACGCCTTCCTGCTCCACGGGGCGGCCCCGCTCCTCGACGGCCTGGTGGCGGCCGGGGAGGCCGACCGCTGGTTCTTCATCCGGTACGCGGAGGACGGCCCCCAGGTGCGCGTCCGGGTGCGCGGACTGAGCGGGCCCGCCGCCGGGCGGCTCCCGGGCGAACTGGCCCGTGCGGCGCGGAAGGTGCCCTCCGTGCCCGGCCCCTGGCCCTCCCGCCACGGCGAGGTCCGCGCCGTCCCGTACGTGCCCGAGACCGGCCGGTACGGCGGCCCGCGGGCGCTTCCCGTCGCCGAGGAGGTCTTCGCGGACTCCTCGCGGGCGGTACTCGGGGCCCTGCGGGAGCTCGCCGCCGGAGGCGGGGCGTCGGCGCGCCTGGCGCTCGCGGCGGACCTGGTCCACACGACGGTGCACGCGCTCGGCATGGACCGGCTCACCGCGGCCCGATGGCTGCGCGGGCACGCGGCGGGCTGGCGCTGGGTCACCGAGGTGCCGCTGCTGCCCGGCGCCTCCGTGCACGCCCGCGTCAACTCCGTCTACGCCGCCCAGCGTTCCGGCCTGGAGCGGCGGGCGCAC
Organism: Streptomyces sp. NPDC093801; assembly: GCF_040701585.1. Taxonomy (NCBI): domain Bacteria; kingdom Bacillati; phylum Actinomycetota; class Actinomycetes; order Kitasatosporales; family Streptomycetaceae; genus Streptomyces; species Streptomyces sp. NPDC093801. The sequence continues at coordinate 104,697 of NZ_JBFBDP010000026.1, forward strand.
GCCCTGCGGGAGCGGCTCGCGCAGGGCACCGCGGCGCCCTGGCTGGCGGCGTGGGAGCAGCGGGTCCGCGAGGCCGACGGCCTGCTCCGCGCGGGGCAGGGGCGGGAGGCGGCGCCGGACGCCACGGCATGGATCTGGGGCTCGCAGCTCCACATGCTGCTCAACCGGCTCGGGGTGACCCCCGACGAGGAGCGGGCGGTGTGCCGGCTGGCCGCCCGCACCCTGCTGGAGACCGGAGCACCGGCGGACTACTTCGCGCCCGGCCACACCGCCCCCGACGTCCAGTACCTGGAGCGCAGCAAGTTCCAGATCGGCCGGGGCGAGGACACGGCCCTGCGCACCCTGCCGCCCGGGACGCCCCGGGACGTCCCGGCCGCGCCCGAGGTCCCGCTGCCCGCCGGCCCGCTGCCCGAGCTGCCGCTGGGCGCCGCCCTCGCCGCACGGGCCTCTGCGCGCGGGGCGCTCGGCGGGCCGCTGGACGCCGCCGGCCTGGGCGCGCTGCTGTGGCACGCGATGGCCGGCCGTGACGGACACGGGCGGCCGCTGCCCGAGGGCTCGGCCGAGACCCCGGCCCGCCGCGCCTACCCGAGCGCGGGCGCCCTGTACACGGCCCGGGTGCGGCTGCTGGTGCTCGACGTCGAGGGCGTCCCGGCGGGCACCTACGACTGCGTGCCCGAGCGCCGGACGCTTCGGCCCGTCGGCCCGGCCCCGGCCACCGAGGAGATCGCCGCGCTGTCGACCTACCTGTCGCGGCCCCCGACCGACCCGCACTGGATCGGCATCGACGGCGCGCCGGTGGTCCTCGCCCTGTACGCGGACCTGGGCCTGCTGCGCCGCCGCTACGGCCTGCGCGCCCTGCGCCTGGCCCTGCTGGAGACGGGCCACCTGGCGCAGACCCTGCTGCTCACCGGCACGGCCCTGGGCCTGGCGGGGACTCCGCTGGGCGGCTTCCAGGACGACCTGGCCCACGAACTGCTCGGCCTGGACGACCTGGAGCAGCCCCTGCAGTACCTGCTGCCGCTCGGGCGCCGCCGCGCCGGGTGACGGGTTGGTGCGAAGGAACGGACCGGCCGGGGCTTTCCGGGGGAATCTCAGGGTTTCGGCCAGTAGGTCTCCCCGGTCCCGCCCCGATAGCTTCGCCACGACCGGAACGCGGTGGAGGGGGTCGTGATGGGAGCGGTGGCGTCCGTACTGGCGGCGGCGGTGCTGTGGGGGACGGTGGGGCCCGCCCAGATCTGGGCGGACACGGGGGTGCACCCCGTGGCCCTCGGGGCCTGCCGGATGCTGCTGGGCGGTCTGGTGCTCAGCCTGCTGACGGTGCGTCCGGCCGGGCTGCGCACGCTGCGCCGGCCCGGGGTGGGGCGGTGGCTCGGGGTGGGCGTGCTGGTCACGGCGGCCTTCCAGGTGTGCTTCCTCCAGGCCGTCGAGCGCGGCGGGGCGGCCCTCGCGACGGCCGTCACCTTCGGGACGGTGCCCGTGGCCGGCGGCCTGTGCGCCCGGGTGCTCTCCGGTGAGCGGCCGACCCCCCGCGGGCTGTGGGGGAGCGGCTGCGCCGTGGCCGGGGTCGGGCTGATGCTGCTGCCCGGCAGCGGGGGCGCCGCGGACCTGCCGGGGGTGCTCTTCGGCGTGGTGGCGGGGGCGAGTTTCGGCGTGTACATCGCCGCCACGAAGGAACTGGGGGCGCGCGGCGCGGACCTCGGCGCCGCGGCCCCCGTGAGCGTGCTGTGCGCGGGGCTGCTGGTCTCCCCGTACCTGCTGGTGGCGCCGGAGGGCCTGGCCACCGCCCGCTCGGCGGCCCTGATCGGCTGGCTCGGACTGGGCACCACCGCCCTGGGCTACCTGCTGTTCACCCGGGGCGTCGGGCGGCTCGCCGCCGCCACGACCGGGACGCTGAGCCTGACCGAGCCGCTGGTCGCCACGGTGCTCGGGGTGGCGGTGCTGGGCGAGCGGCCGGGGCCGTCCGCGGCCGCCGGCGCGGCGCTGCTGCTGCTCGGGCTGGTGCTCGTCTCCCTGCCGCAGGGCCGCCGGCCGCGGCCCGGGCCCGGCACGCGCACCGTGCCGGAGCCGGAGCCCGAGCCCGAGCCGGAGCCGGAGCCGGAGCCGGAGCCCCGGACCGTCTAGCGGTCCTGATAGGTGCGCATGTTCGCGTGCACGCGGTCCGAGAAGAACATCGGACCCACGGCGTCGGCCCACGCCATGCCCTCCGGGGTCAGCGCCAGCGCCCCGTCCCGCTCCCGCAGCCAGCGCCGCTCCAGCAGGGCGTCCAGCTGCGGGCCGAAGTCGTCCTCGAAGCGGGTGGCGAACAGCCGCTCGTACGCCGCGGGGCGCAGGCCCGTGGACTCCAGCAGGTGCTGGAGCACGTACATCCGGCGGCGCTCGCCCTCGTCCATCCGGAACGCCCACTGCGCCCGGCGGAACCGCTCGGTCGGGGTGGCGATGTAGTCGTCGATGATGCGCCGCACCTCCGGTACCGCCACCGCGTAGTCGGTGGTGTAGTGCAGTCCGGTGGTGAACGAGCGGGCGCCGACGCCCAGTCCGACCATGCCGGCCTGCTGGTTGTACTCGCTGATGCTGCTGCCGTCGGCGTCGTCCACGGCGGCCGTGCCGATCCGCCGGAAGACCCGCATCGAGGTCTGCTCGTAGCCGGAGGAGAGGAGGCGGTCGCGGCCGTAGCGGTAGAGCCGCAGCCGCTGGTCGTCCCACGCGTCGGGGGTCTTGGCGTGCCGGGTGCTCAGCCCCGTGAGCGGGCGGACGTACAGCGGGTACAGGTAGACCTCCTCGGGCTCCCAGGCGAGGGCGGCGTCCAGGGAGACCTTGAAGGTGCGTTCGGTCTGGCCGTCTATGCCGTAGATGAGGTCGATGTTGAGGGCGGGGAAGTCCGCCGCCTTGAGGCGGGCGAGCGAGGCCTCGACCTCCTCGCGCTTCTGCGGGCGCACCGCCGCCCGCGCCTCCTCGTCGATGAAGCTCTGCACCCCGATGCTCACCCGGGTCGCCCCGCGCTCGGAGAGGACGGCGATCCGGTCGGCCGTGGCGGTGGCGGGCGAGGTCTCCACCGACCAGGAGGCCGCCTTCAGGTCGGCGCCCATGACCTTCTCGCCGATGTCGCACAGGCGGGTGAGCTCGTCCGCCGTCAGGTAGGTCGGGGTGCCGCCGCCGAAGGCGGCGAGGGTGAAGCGGACGGGCTCGCCCTTGGCCTCCAGCGCCTCCCGGGTGACGCGGGCCTGCCGCTCCAGGGTGTCGAGGAAGGCGCCGGTGACCTCCTCGGGGGCACCGGTGCGGGTGAAGAGGTTGCAGAACCCGCAGCGCATCTCGCAGAAGGGGACGTGCACGTAGAGGGAGAGGGCGTCGAGGCGCTCCCGGGCCCACAGCTCGTCGAGCAACGGACCGTCCTCCAGCAGGCGGTACGCCTTCTGGTGCGGGTAGGCGTACACGTACTGCTCGTACGGGGTGCCCGGCCCGCCGGAGGCGGCGGGAACCGCGGGGACGGTGGGCATGGGCAGCGGAACAGGTCTGGTCATGACAGGAATTGACTTTCTTTCAAGAACCGGCCACATCACTGTTCGTGACAGTTCGTCACCCTAGGGTCGGCCCGGGCTCATTTCTGTAGTGCAATTCCCATAAAATGGGTTTCAGTATGTAGAGCTTCATATGTACTTTTTGGTGGAGCGGTGCATTCCGTGCCTGGCTGCGGTTCCGTTCCCGGTATGAAGAGACTTCTCATCGCCGCCGGCGGCGGGGGCGACCCGATCACGGCGGCCCTGCTCCACGCCGCCCTGTACGGCGCGGACGCCCCGGCCCTCGTCCTGACCTACGCCTGGGAGCGCCTGGTCGTCGACCCCGTACCGGGCCCCCGCCGCGCCACCGACTTCACCGGTACCGAACCGGTCGCGCCCGGCGTCGCCCTGGTCACCCCGGCCACCGCCCCGGTCGCCCCGGCCGGCTCCCTGCTCCCGCGGCTGGCCCGCGACCTGCGGCCGCGCCTGGGCCTGCTCGACCCGTACGGGGGCACGCGCGGCCTGGCCCGCCAGATCGAGGCCGCCGCCCGCTGGTGCCGGGCCGACCGGATCGACCTCGTGGACGTGGGCGGCGACATCGTCGCCCGCGGGGACGAGCCCACCCTGCGCAGCCCGCTCGGCGACGCCCTCGCCGCCGCCGCCTGCGCCGCCACGGGCCTGCCCACCACGGTCCACGTCGCCGGCCCCGGCCTCGACAACGAGGTGCCCCTGCCCGACCTGCTGCCCCGGCTCGGCGAGCCCGCCTTCGCCCTCGACGCCGCGCACACGGAGACCGTCTCCGGCGTCTTCGACTGGCACCCCTCCGAGGCCGGCGCCCTGCTGGTCGCGGCCGCCCGCGGGGTGCGCGGGGTCTGCGGCACCCGGGACGCGCCCCGGCCCGTCCTCCTCGACGACGCGGCCCGCCAGGTCCACCGGCTCACCCTGGACCGCGTCCTCGCGCTCAGCCCGCTCGCCCGGGCCCTCGCCGGCTGCGCCTCCCTGGAGGAGGCCGAGGACGCCTCCCGCGCGGTGTGCGGCTTTTCGGAGATCGCCCGCGAACGCCACCGCGCCGCCCACCCGGAGCGGCCCCCCGGGCCCCGGCCCGCCCCGCACCGCCCGGCCCCGGACGCCGCCTCCCTCACGGACCGCTTCGCCGCCTGGGAGCGGGACGCCCTCGCGCAGGGGATCGCGTACGCCACCACCCGCCGGATCACCGAGGACCTGGACCTGACCGGCCCGCAGGCCCGGATCCTGCTGGCCGGACTGCGCACGGCCGGTCCGGTGCGCCACGTCCCCCCGCTGTGGCGGCTGGCCGCGCCCTGACCGGTTCGTGGTGCCGAGGGGCGGGAGGAGGGTGATGCTGGGGGGATGGGTGGTGTGCCCGGACGGTGGCTCCCGGCGGCCTACGAGGCCTCCGGGGTGCGGGCGGTGCGGGTGGCTCTGGTCAGTGCCGCCGGGTTCTACCTGTTCCTCTACGGCTTCGGCTCGTCCGTGGCCGCCACGTACGCGCTGTTCTCCGCGGTGGCCCTCGCCGGGCTCTCGCGCATCCCCGGCACGGGGCCGCAGCGGGCCGCCACGGTGCTGCGGCTGGTCCCGGTGTGCTGGCTGCTGGTCGTGGTGGGCACCTTCCTGTCGGTGCGCACCTGGAGCGCGGTCGCCGGGATGCTCGTCATCGGCTTCGCGCTGACCTTCGCCGCCGTGGGCGGACCGCGGCCGGCCGGCGCCGGGCCCGGGCTGCAACTGCTGTACATCCTCCCGTCCTTCCCGCCCTACGATCCGGACTCGCTCGGGCTGCGGCTGATCGGCACCACCGCCGGGCTCGCGCTGCTCGTCCTCGCCGAGCGGTACCTCTTCCCCGAGCCGGCGGCCCCGTCCTACCGGGAGCTGGCGGCCCGCGCCGCCGACACCGCCGCGCTGTGCGCGCGGGAGCTGGCCGGCCCGCAGCACGCGCTCTCCAGCGCCGCGGCCCGGCGGGCCCGCGAGGACAGCGCCGCGCTGCGGCCGCTGAACGTGCCCGAGGCCGACCGGCCGGCGGGCCCCGGAGTGCGCGACCGCGCCCTGACGCACACGGGCCTGGCCGCACGGGCCCTGCTGGGGAGGCTGGCGGCGCTCGCCGGCCCCCCGGACGGCGCCGGGGACGTCCTGCACGGGGTGAGCAGGCTCGCCGAACGCACCGCCGGCGAGCTGCGGCCGCAGCCGGCCACCGGCGCCGGGTCCGGGGACGCGTACGAGGACCTCGTCGCGGCCCGCGCCCGGCTGGCGGCCGCCCCCGCCCGGCCCGCCGCCCCCACCGTGCTGCGGCGGGACGCGGCCGTGCTGGAGGTGGCGGACGTCGCGCTGACCCTGGACACGGCCGCCGCGCTCGCCGTACGGGGCCGCGCCGCGGCGGACCGGGTCCAGCCGGGCCGGTTCTGGTACGCGCGGACGCCCGCACCCCTGCTGTGGTGGCACCGGATCCAGGGGCACGCCGGACGGCGTTCGGTGTTCTTCCAGAACGCGGTGCGGATCGCGCTCGCGCTGGCGGCCGCCCGGCTGGTCGCCGGGCTCGACACCCTGCCGCACGGGTTCTGGGCCATGCTGGCGACGCTCTCCCTGACCCGGACCACCGTCGGCGACACCTGGAGCACGATCCGGGTGGCCCTGGCCGGCACCTTCGCCGGCGCCCTGTTCACCGCGGTCGTGCTCACCCTGGTCGGTCCGCACACGGCCGTGTACGCCGTCCTGCTGCCGGCGTGGATGCTCTTCGCGTTCACGGTGGGGCCGGTGAAGGGGGTGGGGTGGGCGCAGGGGCTGTTCACGGTCCTCGTGGCGATGGTGTTCGCCCAGCTGGCGTCGGCGACCTGGAAGCTGGCCGGGGTGCGGATGCTGGACGTGCTGATCGGGAGCCTGATCGGCGGCGTGTTCGGACTGCTCGCCTGGCCGCGGGGCGCGCACGACGAGCTGGGCCGGGCGGCGGCGGGCCTGCTGCGCCGGGCCGCCGAGATCGTGGTCGCGACCAGCGCCGCGGTCGCCGCGGGCGGCACCGGGGCGGACGCGGCGTCCGGGCGGGGCTACCGGTCGCTGCGGCACGCGCTGATCATGGCGGAGTCCGCGTTCGCGCAGTACCAGAGCGAGCCGATGCGCTTCGGCGCCGCCGCCCCGCGCCCTTCCGGGCCCGACTGGCAGGCGGCCCTGATGGCCGGGCACCACACCCTGTGGGGCTCGGACCGGCTGACGACCCCGCCCGAGGGGGCCCCGCCGGCCGCCGCCCCCGCGCTGGGACCGGAGCCGGCCGAGGGGCTGAGCGGGCTCGGGGACCGGGTGGCCGGACGGATGCTGCTGGTGTCGGCGCACCTGGACCCGGGCGGGGACACCCCGCCCGTGCCGGCACCGCTGCGGGACCCGGCGTACCGGGGGTTCGCGGCGGAGCCGCCCGGCGCTCCCCGACGCTACTACGCGGCGGTCTCCTGGCTGGACTCCCTGATGACCGACCTGGAACGGGTCACGGCCCCGGAGGGGGAGGCGGGGTGACGGGCTCGCCGGGGCGCGGCCCCCGGCCCGCGGCACGTTCCAGGGCCTCCAGGACGGTGTCGCGGAACAGGGTGGTCTTGTAGCCGGTGTGCGGCAGCGGGCGGCAGCGGCCGAGTACCGTCGACGCCGCTTCGGCGAGGACCCCGGCGGTGGCCTCACGGCCGGTCAGGGCCTCCTCCACCTCCGGCAGACGCAGCGGGACCCGGGCCACCCCGCCCGCCGCGACGGCCGCGCGGGTGATGGTGGAACCCGTGAGCACGAGCCGGGCGACGGCCTCGACCAGGGGCCACTCGGCGCGGGCCCGGCTGATGGCCCGCCGGCAGGCGGCGCGCTCGCCGGGCAGCGGCGCGGGCAGCCGCACCGAGGTGAGGACGCGCCCGGGCGGCAGCAGGTGGTCGGCGTCGTGCAGCCGGCTGCCGTCCCCGTACAGCGCGGCGACGGGGCGCGGGGACGCGCCGTGCACCTCGGCCTCGGCGTCGTAGGCGAGCAGGGCCACCGCGAGGGTGGAGGGGTGCGGGGCGATGCAGGGGCCCTCCCCGGCGACCACGCCGTAGCGGTGGTCGCCGTCGAGGGCGGGGCACCCGGTGCCGCCCTTCTGGAGGCAGCCGACGTGCGGGTTGCGGTAGTACCAGCAGCGGTTGCGCTGGAGCAGGTTGCCGCCCAGGGTGCCGGCGGCGCGGACCTGCGGGGTGGCCGCGCTCCCCGCGGCGAGCGCCAGGGCCGGCCAGCCGTCCCGCACCACCGGGTCGGCGGCCAGTTCGGCGAGGGTGGTCAGGGCGCCGACGCGCAGCCCGCCGCCCGGCAGCGCAGTGGCGCCCCGCAGGTGGGAGACCCCGGAGAGGTCGGTGAACGGGCCCGGGGAGAGGCCGGTGCGCTGCCGGGCGGTCGTGTCGGTGCCGCCGGCGCGCAGCTCCCCGCCGCGCGCCAGTACGGCGGCCGACAGGTCGGTGAGGGCGGGCTCGGTGCTCACGCGCGCAGTCCTTCCAGGAGCCGGTCGGGGCGGATGGGCAGGTCGTACGGGCGCCATCCGGTGGCGTCGTGCACGGCGTTGGCCAGGGCGGCCGCCGTGGGCAGGGTCGCGACCTCGCCGAGACCCACCCCGCCGCCGGGGACGTGCTCGAAGCCCTCCTGGTGGAAGTGGACGGTGATCTCGGGGGCGTCGCCGATGCCGGGGATCCGGTAGTCCTCCAGGTTCTCGGTGAGCACCCGGCCGGTGACCGGATCGGTACGGCGCTCCTCGTACAGGGCGTAGCCGACGCCCTGGACGACCGCGCCCTCGCACTGGTTGCGGGCCAGCCGGTCCTCGTGGATCCGGCCGGCGGAGATGCCGTTCCACACGCGCAGCGCCCGGGTCGTGCCCAGCCGGGTGTCCACCTCGACCTCGGCGACCTGGACCGAGCCGGTGAATCCGCGGCCGACCGCCAGTCCGCCCAGGGTGAAGGGGAGGGCGAAACCGCGGTGGTCGCGCGGGCGCCGGCCGGTGACCCGGGTGCCGTGGGCGGAGTCCAGCCGGGAGGCGACGTCGCCGCCGCCGAGCGCGGCGCGCAGCCGGTCGGCGGCGTCGCGGGCGGCGGGGACGAGGGAGGGGGTGGTGCGGCTGCCGCCGGAGACCGGCCCGTGCACGGGCCCGCTCAGGCCGATCTCGACACGGACCCGGCCCTCTGCAACGCCGAGTCCGTCGGCGACGGCCCGCCGCAGGACGCTGCGGGCGCCGGTGCCCATGTCCTGGACGGCGCAGCGGGCGACGACCAGCCCGTCCTCGACGGTGAGTTCGACCTCGGTGGCCGGGTCGACGAAGTAGAGCCAGTTGGCGGCGGCGACGCCGACGCCGCGCCGGTAGCGGCCCGTGCCGCCGCGCCGGGTCCCGCTCCAGACGGGCAGTGCGGCCGCCCAGTCGTACAGGGCGCGGCGCTTGGAGTTGCCGTCCCAGCGGCGGCGCAGGTCGATCGGGTCCCGGCCGAGCCGGTGGGCCATCTCGTCGACGGCCTGCTCCAGCGCCCAGCACAGCGGCGGGCCGCCCGGGCCGCGGAAGGGGGCGCCCGGCGGCCGGTTGGTGACGGTGTCGAAGTCGCGGAGCCGGCGCGGGGAGCGGCCGTACACGAACCGGGCCAGGGCGGCCACGGAGCCGCCGATGGCGACCCCGCCGTCGCTGTCGGCGTCGATGGCCAGTGCGGAGAGGTCCCCGGCCGCGTCGGCGGCCATCGCCAGCCGGATCCGGGTGGCGGGGCGGTAGCCGCCGTCGGTGAGCTCCTCGTCGCGGTCGAGCGCCACGCGGACGGGGGCGCCGTACAGCCGTGACAGTTCGACGGCGGCGACGACGTCGGTGGTCAGCCCCATCTTGGAGCCGAAGCCGCCGCCCACGTGCGGGGCGCTGGCGACCACCCGCCCGGGGGGCAGGTCCCAGCGTGCGGCGGCGAGCCGGGCCACGCGCTGGACGGACTGCGTGGACACCTCCAGCCGGAGGGCGCCGTCGGTCCAGTGGGCCAGGGCGGCGTGGGGTTCGAGCGGGGTGTGGCTCTGGGCGGCGGTGGTGTACAGCCCCTCGACCACCCGCTCGGGGGACTGGGCGCGGGCCTTGAGGATCCTGCGCACGGCCTCGCCGCCGCGTTTGTTCATGCTCACCGGGCCCCGCCGGTTGCCCTCCCACCTGGCGGGCAGCCCGAGGCCGCCCTCGCCGGAGTTGGGCGCCCGCTTGCGCTCCGCCCTGTCGGCGTAGACCAGCGGGCCGCCGCCGGTCCGGGCCCGTCGTACGTCGAGCGCCGCCGGCCGGACCTCGTAGTCCACGACCACCGTCGCGGCGGCGGCCCGCGCCTGCGCACGGGTCGGCGCGGCGACGGCGGCGACGGGCTGGCCGACGTAGCGGACCACCCCGTCGGGCGGCAGCAGCCGCACCAGCGGGAGGTCCCCGGCGTCGAGGGAGCGGACGAGGGCGTGCGCGTGCGGGGAGCGGACGAGCGCCCCCTCCAGCAGCCCCTCGGGGCGCAGGTCGGTGGTGTAGAGGGCCGTGCCGCCCGCCTTCTCCGGGGCCTCCGCGCGCGGGGGCGCGGCCGAGGGGTCCGGCTCCCCGTCGTACGCCCCCGCGCAGGCCGCGTCCACCGCGGCGAGGATCCCCTCGTAGGCGCCGCAGCGGCAGAGGTGGCCCGCCAGGGCCTCGGCGATCCGCTCGCGCCCGGGCGGGGTGCGCCCGTGCCCGGCGCGCCACCGGTCGTGGAACGCCGCCGCCTCGACGACGAACCCCGGGGTGCAGTAGCCGCACTGGAGGGCGTCCCGGCCGGCGAAGGCGCGGGCCACCGGGTGGCCGGCCAGGCCCTCCGCCGTGGTCACCCGCCGTCCCGCCAGCAGGGCGGCCGGGGTCAGGCAGGAGACCCGGGGCTCGCCGTCGACCTGGACGGTGCAGGCCCCGCAGACCCCGCCGGCGCAGACCAGCTTGGTGCCGGTGAGGCCGAGCCGGTCCCGCAGCACCTCCACGGCGGCCGGGTCGTCGTCCACGTCCGCCGTGCGCGGAACACCGTTGACCTCGAACTCCATGGGGCGCGCTCCTCAGGGCCGCGAGGCGACCGGCGGGTGCGCGCGCTCACCTTCACGGTCCTTGATATCCCGCCGCCGGGGCCGGCGCCGCGTGCCCGCGCCCGGGTACGGCCGGGCGGGTGACGGGGCGCCGGCCCCCGGCTTCGAGTCCCGCTCGAGCCTCCGACCGCAGGCTTACATACCCCCCATGGGTATGCTAACTTGCATCGCGAAGGTACCCCCTGGGGGTATGTGACAGAGGAAGGGCCAGGGCAATGTCAACCGTCAATCCCCGGCGCTGGTGGGCACTTGGCGTGCTTGCCGCCGCTCAGTTCATGGTCATCATGGACACCTCGATCATCGGGGTGGCGCTCCCCGAGATGCAGAAGGACCTGGGCTTCTCCCAGGGCGAGCTCCAGTGGGTCTTCAACGCCTACGTCATCGTCTTCGGCGGATTACTGCTGCTCGGCGGGCGGCTCTCCGACCTGTTCGGGGCGCGCAAGATCTTCGCCACCGGCTGGGTCGTCATGATCGTGGGCTCGGTGCTCGCCGCGGCGGCGCAGAGCGCCTCGGTGGAGATCGCCGGCCGGGCCGTCCAGGGTGTCGGCGGCGCGCTGATCGCGCCCTCGGCCATGACCCTCCTGATGATGCTCTTCGGGCACGATCCGAAGGAGCTCGGCAAGGCGATGGCCCTCTACGGCGCCGCCGCGCCCGCCGGCGGCACCGCCGGCGTCTTCCTCGGCGGCGTGTTCACCGAGTGGGTGAGCTGGCCGTGGTGCTTCATCATCTACGTCCCCATCGGCGTGGCCACCCTCGCCATGACGAAGCTGCTGCCCGCCGTCCGGTCCCGCCGGGGCTCCGTGGACGTCCTCGGCGCCATCGCCGTCACCGCCGGGCTCGCGCTCGCCGTCTTCGCCGTCGTCCGCGCCCCCGAGGTCGGCTGGGGCTCCACCGCCACCGTGCTGGAACTGGTCGGCGCCGTCGTCCTCCTCGTCCTCTTCTTCGTGATCCAGAAGGCGATCCGCGAGCCGCTCATGCCGCTCGGGGTGTGGCGGATCCCGCGCCTGGGCTCCGGCAACCTCGCCATGACCCTGCTCGGCGCCGCCTGGATCCCGATGTGGTACTTCCTCAACCTGTACCTCCAGCAGGTGCTCGGCTACGGCGCCTTCGCCTCCGGTGCGGCCCTGCTCCCGATGACCGTCCTGCTGATGATCTTCATGACGGCCATCACCGCCCGCCTCATGGGCCGCTTCGGGGCGAAGCCGCTGATCGTCGGCGGCCTGTTCGCCCTCGCCCTCGGCCTGGTCTGGCTCTCCGCCGTCGAGCCGACCGGCACCTTCCTGGTCGACGTCCTGCCCGCCTCGCTCGTCGCCGCGCTCGGCATGGCGCTCGCCTACATCCCGGCGATGATCGCCTCGATGTCCGGCGCCCCGCAGGAGCAGGCCGGCCTGGCCTCCGGCATCGTCAACACCACCTACAACGTGGGCTCCGCCCTCGGCCTGGCCGCGCTGACCGCCCTGGCCACCACCCAGGGCGCCGGCGAGCTGGGCAACCTGCCCGCCCTCACCGACGGGTTCAGCTCCGCCTTCATCACCGCCGCCGCCATCGCGGCCGCCGGCGCGCTGATCACGCTCGTCGCCATGAAGGGCGACAAGGCCGTCGCCGCCGCCGCGGCGGCCCCGGCCGCGGACGCCCCGGCGTCGCGCAGCCAGACGGCGGGGGTCTGACGTACGGGGACGCCCCGCGCTCGCCCCAGGGGTCGCCCGACGTCCTCCCCGGACGTCGGGCGGCCCCTTTTCCGTACCCGCACGAGAAAGGCAGATCCCGATGAAGGACATCCGCACCCGGGCCGTGCACGTGGCCCACGAGCTCGAAGTCCCCGCGAGCCGGCCGCTGTCCGTGCCGCTCGTCCAGTCCTCCGCCTTCGCCTTCGACTCCGCCGACGCACTGGCGCAGGCCATGGCCGGACCCGACGGGGACTACGTCTACAGCCGCCGCGGCAACCCCACCGTGCGCGCCCTGGAGCGCACCCTCGCCGGCCTGGAGGGCGGGGCCTCGGCCATCGCCTTCGCCTCCGGGATGGGGGCCATCAGCGGGGTGCTGCTCGCCCTGCTGCGCCCGGGCGACCGGGTCGTGGCGCAGCGCTGCCTCTACGGGGGCACCTACGCGGCGCTGAGCGACCTGGCGGAGCGTTACGGGATCACGGTCGACCACATCGGCGGTGACGACGTGCGGGAGTTCGAGGCGCTCGTGCACCCGCGCACCCGGCTGCTCGTCCTGGAGACCATCGCCAACCCCACCGGCCAGGTGCCCGACCTGCCCGGCCTGCTGGCGGCGGCCCGGCGCCTGGGGGTGCTCAGCGCCGTGGACAACTCCCTGGCCTCGCCCGTCCTGTGCCGGCCCCTCGAACACGGCGCCGACATCGTGCTCCACTCCACCACCAAGTACCTCGCCGGGCACTCCGACGTCCTGGGCGGCGCGGCCGTCTTCGCGGACGACGCGCTGCGCCGGGAGGTCTGGCCGCGCACGGTCGAACTCGGCGCCAGCGCCGACCCCTTCGCGGTCTGGCTGACCCTGCGCGGGATCGCCACGCTGCCGCTGCGGATGCGCGAGCACTGCGCCAACGCGGGCCTGCTCGCGCAGCGGCTGGCAGCCCATCCCGCGGTGGCGGCCGTCCACTGGCCGTGGCTGGGAACGCACCCCTCGTACGCCATGGCCCGCAAGGTGCTCTCCGGTGGGGGCGGGCTGCTCTCCTTCGAGCTGCACGGCGGCCGGGAGGCGGGCCGCGCCTTCGTCGAGGGCGTCCGCCTGGCACGGCTCGCGCTGTCCCTCGGCGGGGTGGAGACGCTGGTCACGCACCCTGCCAGCACGTCCCACCGGGAGTTGGACGGGGCCGCGTTGGCGCGCGCCGGCATCGGTCCGGGGCTGGTGCGGATGTCGGTCGGGATCGAGGACCCGGAGGACCTCTGGCAGGACGTTGAACAGGCACTGCGGTCTTCTTTTGGGTTGACAAAATAAGCGCCCGATTCGTAGATTGGTTCACGCCAGAGAAAACCACTCCTCTACGTCAAGGGGGGCGCGTGATGCGCTATTTCGAGGACTTCAGGACCGGCGACGTCCACGAGCTGGGGACCATCACCGTCACGACGGAGGAGGTGCTGGAGTTCGGCAGGCGCTTCGACCCGCAGCCCTTCCACACCGACCCGGAGCTCGCCGGACAGGGCCCGTTCGGAGGCCTCATCGCCAGCGGCTGGCACAGCGCCTCGATGTTCATGCGCCGCTACGTCGACGGACTGCTCGCCTACAGCGCCTGTACCGGCTCGCCGGGCGTCGACGAGATCCGCTACCTGCGGCCCGTCCGTCCCGGCGACGTGCTCACGGCGCGCGTCGAGATCCTCGGCTCGCGCCCCTCGCCGTTCAACCCGGCCACCGGCGTCGTCCAGCCCAAGTGCACGCTGTCCGACGCCGACGGGAACGTCGTCTTCAGCATGGTCCTGCACAGCATCTTCCAGCGCCGGCCCGCCGAATGCACCGCCGCGCACCCCTGCGCCGCGGAGGACCCGGTCGTCCGCGCCGCCTCCCTGGCCTGACCCGGCCGGCGGGGGCCGCCCCGCCCCGCGCCCGCCCCACCCCCGTCCGCCGAAGTGAAGGGAGTCCTCCCGTGGAGGCCGTATCCCGCACCGCCCAGTGGACCGCCGCAGCGCGGGCCCTGGAAACCGACCGCGAGGACCGGCTGTTCGCCGATCCGTACGCGCGCACCGTCGCCGACACCATCGGCTTCGAACTCCTGGAGCGCTACGCCGGAGCCGGCACCGTGCCGTTCCTCGCGATCCGCACCACCTACCTGGACCGGCAGATCGTCCGGACCGTCCAGGAGCACGGCATCCGCCAGGTCGTGTTCCTCGCCGCCGGCATGGACACCCGCTTCTACCGGCTGCCCTGGCCCGACGGCGTGAGCGTCTACGAACTCGACCGCCCCGCCCTGCTGGAGGCGAAGGCCGAGATGCTGGCCGGCGAACCGCAGCCGGCCGGCCGCACCCGCGTCGCCGTCCCCGTGGACCTCACCCAGGACTGGACGGGCCCCCTCGAGGAGGCCGGCTGGCGTCCCGACGAGCCCGTGCTGTGGGTCGTCGAGGGCCTCCTGTTCTTCCTCCCCGAGGCCGCCGTCCGCAACCTGATCTCCACCCTGGCCGGGCACTCCGCGCCCGGCTCGGTCCTGCTCGGCGACGTCATCAGCAGGTCGGCGCTGGAGAACCCGCTCTCCCGCCCCTTCCTGAAGTGCCTGGAAGAGGACGGCAACCCCTGGCTGTTCGGCACCGAGACCCCCGAGCAGCTCCTGGCCGAATGCGGCTGGGACATCCGCGAGGTCCGCCAGCCCGGCGAGGACGGAGCCGACTTCGGCCGCTGGCCCTACCCCGTCCCCGCGCGCAGCGTCCCGCGCGTCCCGCGGTCCTTCCTGTTCACCTGCGACCTCCCGACCACCGAGGTGAGAGCGGCATGAGCGCCACCCACGAGTTCCACCAGCGCGTCATCAGCGACGCCGGCGCCGCCGTACGCGGCCTCACCGTCGCCCTCGGCGAACGCCTCGGCCTCTACCGCGCCCTGGCCGAGGCGGGCCCGCTCACCCCGGCCGCGCTCGCCGAGCGCACCGGGATCGACACCCGCTACGCGGAGGAGTGGCTGCACGCCCAGCTCAGCGCCGGGTACGTCGAGCGCCACCCGAGCGCCGGCACCTACACCCTGCCCGCCGACCACGTCCCGGTGCTGGCCGACCCGAACGCCATCACCTTCGCCGCCGGCTTCTTCACCGCCCTCAAGGCCCTCTACGGCACCGAGGACCTCCTCGTCGACGCCTACCGCAGCGGCGACGGCGTCGGCTGGGCCGAGCACGACGCGGCGCTCGACACCGGCATGGGCAGCTTCTTCCAGCCCACCTACGAGCACCGCCTCGTCCCCGACTGGCTGCCCTCCCTCACCGGCGTCACCGGGAAGCTGGCCGCGGGCGGCACCGTCGCGGACGTCGGCTGCGGCGTCGGCCACACCACCCTGCTCATCGCCAAGGCCTTCCCGCAGGCGACCGTCCACGGCTTCGACTACTCCGAAGAGGCCATCGCCATCGCCCGCCGGCTCGCCGACGAGGCCGGCCTCTCGGACCGCGTCGTCTTCGACGTCGCCTCCGCCGACGACTACCCCGGCAGCGGCTACGACCTGGTCACCTTCTTCAACGCCCTGCACGACATGGGAGACCCGGTCTCCGCCGCCCGGCACGTCCACAAGTCCCTGGACGCCGAGGGCACCTGGATGCTCGTCGAGTCGAACGTCTCGCCCGAGGACATCGACACCCAGACCCCGGCCGCCCGCATGTTCATGGCGCTCTCCGCCGTGATGTGCCTGCCCGTCGCCGTGGCCCAGCACGGCCCCCACGCACTCGGCAACCACTCCGGCGAGAAGGCCTTCCGCGCCATCGCCGAGGAAGCCGGCTTCACCCGCTGGCGCCGCGCGACCGAGACCCCGGTCAACGCCGTCTACGAGGTCCGCCCGTAGCGCCCGGCCCCGCCGGCCCCGGGGCCCGCACGCCCCCGCCTTCACCACCACCCGAGGAGTCACCATGGGCGTCAGCGCCCCCCTGCCGGTCAACGACCGGTTCCTGGAAGTCCTGGAGCGCCTGAGCTCCCGCTCCATCGAGGAGTACTACAACCCGTACCAGCAGTTCGACTGGCCCGAGAAGCTCGACGAGGGCCGCATGTGGATGACCCCCGAGCTGCTCACCGTCTACGGGACCCCCTTCTACGACGAGCTCGGCGAGGAGACCCTCCAGCGCCTCTCGAAGTGGGAGAGCATCAACTTCTACAGCCTCAACGTGCACGGCATCCGCGAGCTGCTCATCGAGGTCGTCGGCCGCATCCACATGCCCGGCTTCGAGGTGCCCTCGGACTTCTTCCACCACTTCATCGGTGAGGAGAACGAGCACATGTGGTTCTTCGCCGAGTTCTGCCGCCGCTACGGCGACAAGATCTACGGCTCCACCGCCCTGCGCGCCGACTCCGCCTGGGAGCCGGAGGTGGAGAACTTCCTCGTCTTCTCCCGGATCCTGTTCTTCGAGGAGCTGGTCGACCACTACAACACGCGGATGGCGCGCGACGAGTCGCTGTGCCACACCATCCGCGAGGTCAACCGCATCCACCACCAGGACGAGTCCCGCCACATCGCCTTCGGCCGCGAGCTGGTCTCCCTCCTCTTCACCCGCATGAAGGAGGCCGTCCCCGCCGCCCGCGTCGCCGAGGTCGAGGCCTACCTCAAGCGCTACGTGGTCTACAGCGTCAACTCGCTCTACAACCCCCACGTGTACCGCGACGCCGGCATCGCCGACCCGGTCGGCCTGCGCAACGCCCTCGTCGCCGACGAGCGGCGCCGCCCCCACGAGCGCAAGGCCATCCGCAAGCCGCTCGGCTTCTTCCTGAAGACCGGGATCTTCACGGACGACGTCCTGCCCGTCGTCTGAGAGGGCCCACCGCCGTCCGAGAGGTGACACCCCCATGAGCGTCACGACCGTCCAGACCACCACCACCCCAGACACCCGGGGCCTGCCGTCGCTTGGCCCCGAGGGCACCGCCCTCCTCCGGCTCCTCGACGACACCTTCGAGAGCTGGGGGGTGCACGCGGGGGCCCGTCCGATGACCATGCCCCCGCTGCTGCCGGCCGCCGACCTGGCCCGGCTCGACTACTACGACAACTTCCCGCACCAGGCCGTCGTCGCCGCCCCGCTGAACCTGGACGTCCGGGAGACCAGCGAGTTCTGTACCGACACCGGCTGCTTCCCCTGCGACGCGCTGGAGCCGGCCGCCCTCGGACTGCCCTCGGCGTCCTGCTACGCGGTCTACATCGACCACCAGGGCCGCCCGGCCGCCGACGACGAACTCGTCACCGTGGTCGGCTGGTGCTTCCGCAAGGAACAGCACTACGAGGGCCTGCGCCGCCAGCTCGGCTTCCGCATGCGCGAGATCGTCGCCATCGGCACCCGGGAGCACGCCGAGGAGCACCTCGCCCGCTTCACCCGGCGCATCCACGCCTTCGCCGAGGCCCTGGACCTGCCGCTGCGCAGGGAGGCCGCCTGCGACCCCTTCTTCGACAAGGGCAGCTCCAAGGCGGTCCTCCAGCGCCTGACCCCGGTCAAGCACGAGTTCCTCTTCGAGGACCTCGCGATCGCCTCGGTCAACACCCACCGCAACTTCTTCGGCGACCGCTGCGACATCCCCCTCGCCTCCGGCGCGGGACCGGCCTTCACCAGCTGCGTCGCCTTCGGCCTGGAGCGCTGGCTGTCCGCGCTCACCCGCCGCCACGGCAGCTGGGGCGCGGCGACCGCCGCCGTCCTGAGCGCGAACGCGGCGGGGCCGGCGATCTGACGTGCAGACCCGACCCGTCGCCCCGCCGGCGGGCGGCCTGGGCTGGGCGAACCTCGGCATGGACATCGTGTCCGTCAACCGTGTCCGCCGGCTGCTCGCCGCATACGGCGAGGACTTCTTCCAGCGCATGCTCACCCCCGGCGAACTCGCCGACTGTCACACCTCCGCCCGGCTCGACGTCCTGAGCCTGTGCGGAAGGATCGCGGCCAAGGAGGCGGCCTTCAAGACCCTCCGCGTCGGGGCCGTGGTCCTGCCCTGGCGGGACATCGTCGTACGGCGCTCCGACGGCGGCTGGCCCCTCGTGGAACTGCGCGGGGCCGCCGCCGGCATGGCCGCCGACTCCGGCATCGCCGGCATCACCGTGACCATCAGCCACGACGTGGACTACGCGGTGGCGGTCGCCGCCCCGCTCCTGGAGCCCGGCCTTCCGGGACCGTCCGCACCACCCGGATCCCCGGATCCGGCCGCCGGGTCCGCCGGCACCCCCCATCCCGTACACAGCACTCCAAGGAGACACACCATGTCCGAAGGCCTGCAGCTCGTGAAGAACTGGCTCCTCGCCCGCCACGAGGAGCTGGACGACATCGCCGGCGACCTGGACCTCATCGAGAACCGGCTGATCGACTCCCTGTCCTTCGTCGAGTTCGTCTTCCTGCTCGAACAGCACAGCGGCCGTGCGATCCAGATGGAGACCCTCGAGGTCGACGAGATCCGCACCCTCGACGCCATCGCCACCCACTTCTTCGCCGCCGGGGTGAAGGCATGAGCAAGCGGCTCTTCACCTCCGAGTCGGTGACCGAGGGCCACCCCGACAAGATCGCCGACCGGATCAGCGACACGATCCTCGACGCGCTGCTGCGCGAGGACCCCAGCTCGCGCGTGGCCGTGGAGACCCTCATCACCACCGGCCAGGTCCACATCGCCGGCGAGGTCACCACCACGGCCTACGCGCCGATCGCCGAACTCGTCCGGGGAGCCATCCTCGACATCGGCTACGACTCCTCGAAGAAGGGCTTCGACGGCGCCTCCTGCGGCGTGTCGGTGTCCATCGGCGCCCAGTCCCCGGACATCGCCCAGGGTGT
>NZ_JBFBDP010000027.1:0-117563 GCF_040701585.1 Streptomyces sp. NPDC093801
CGGGTGTAGCGGGCGGAGGCCTCGCGGAGCACGGGCAGGTCGCCGGGCGAGAACTCCACGGGCTCCGGCCGGGCCGCGCACCCGGCCGGGACCCCGGCGGCGGGGGCCCAGGCCAGCGTGATCCGGGCGCCCTCGGACCCCTGGACGAGGGCGATCAGCGCATCGGCGAGCTCGCGGCTGACGCCTGCCGCGACGGCCGCGTCGAAGGCCTCCATCCCGCCGGTGGCCCGCTGGTAGTCCACCGCCTCGCGGGCCGCGTGCAGGGCGTGGTGCAGCCGTGTCACCAGGCCCCGGCCGCCGTCCACCGGTACGTACGCGGCGAGCCGGCGGCCATCGGCGCCGGGTCCCACCAGGACCCCCTCCAGGGCACGTTCGGCCTGCGCGCGGTGGCGGGCCCCGTAGTAGCCGGCGCGGGCGCGCTCGGCGAGGGCGCCGGCCAGCAGCAGCCGGCGGGCCGCCGAGCGCAGCCGCTCCTGCGCGGTCCAGGCGGCCCCGCCCCGGAACCCGTACGGCGCCTCGGGGACCTCGCGTTCCCACCGGACCTCGTCGCCGGGCACGCTCAGCCCGAACAGCACCTCCCGCGCCGAGGGCAGTCCGCTGCGGGACAGCGCGGTCAGGGCCTCCTCCAGCAGGTCGGCACAGTCGGGGAAGCTCCGGGTCTCGGGGACGAGCAGGCTGGTGCCCCCCTGCCCCGGAGGCGTCCAGCGCCCGTACCGGCCCGCCGCCCCGCCGCGCCGCAGCCAGCCGTGCCGGTGCAGCAGCGCGCCGAGCACCTGGGGGTCGACCAGCGCGGGATCGGGGACACCGGGCACGGCCGGCCGCACGGGCGGCAGCGGGAGCGGTTCGAGGCGCGGCGGGTAACGGTCCATCAGGGTGTCCCTCCCGACCCGACCCGGGTCATGATCTCGCACAGCGCCCGGTCGTCGAAGATCCGCGTGGTCGGGATCCGTACGGTGGTCCGGCGCCGGCCGGTCACCGGGTGCCCGGCGAGGTTGGTCCAGTAGCAGCAGTGCCGCAGGTCGAGCCGGTCGTGCCCGGCGCTCAGCCAGTGCTCCCGCTCCCGGGGCACGAGCATCACGACGAGGATCTTGTGCACGGCGACCGGGGTGCGGGCGAGCTTCACGAGGTGCTCGTTGTCGAGGGTGAAGCCGAAGGTGGGACCGGCCGGCCGCGGCGGTACCTGGTAGGTCGCCTTCAGCTGCACCTTGATGGTGACTTCGTCGTCGACGGTGTGTTCGGGCGCGCCGTGGCTGACGTGCCAGTCGATGCCGTTGTCCGGGAACGGCTGGGACAGCGAGCAGCCGGCGGCGGCCGCGACGGCGTGCAGGTATCCCACTTGGAGGGTCTCCATGCAGGCGGTGGTGGCGAGCGTGCCGCGCAGCGGAGCGGTCCTCGCTCCGGTGTCCGCGTCCAGCACCCCGCCCGGTTCGGGCTGCGCGAGCGCCATGGCCGGCTCCCCATGCCTTCCGGGCTCTGCCGTGCGTGTGGTGGTGGGTGGTGCGGGGTGACGGGCGGTCACGTGTACGACCCCCCAGGTGTGTTGTCTCCGCACCCGGCTCCGCGCAAACGGCGTACGGGGCAAACAGCCCGGGTATCACGGAATCGGCGGGGGCGGCAGGTCCCGGGGCGGTGGCGCCCGGTACGCCCCATCTGCCGATCGGGGACGAGGAGTTCGCCATGACACGCTGGTACGAGGGGCCGCTGGCCGCCTTCGACACGGAGACCACCGGGGTGGACGTCGAGCAGGACCGGATCGTGTCCGCCGCGCTCGTCGTGCAGGAGTGTGCGGGCGGCCGGGTCCGCGCCACGCGCTGGCTGGTCAATCCCGGCATCCCGGTGCCCAGGGGCGCCACGGAAGTGCACGGCCTGACCGACGAGCACCTCCAGCGCAACGGCCGCTGGCCGGCTCCGGTGGTGGAGGAGATAGCCCGTGCGCTGGGCGAGCAGCAGGTGGCGGGCCGGCCGGTGGTGGTGATGAACGCGCCGTTCGACCTGACGCTGCTGGACCGGGAGTTGCGCCGGCACCGGGCGTCGACGCTCGCGCGGTACCTGGACGACCGGCCGCTGACGGTGCTGGACCCGCGGGTGCTGGACAAGCACCTCGACCGCTACCGCAAGGGCCGCCGGACGCTGACGGACCTGTGCGCGCACTACGGGATAGAGCTGGAGGGGGCGCACGACGCCTCGGCGGACGCGATGGCCTCGCTGGAGCTCGTACGGGCGGTGGGGCGCCGGTTCGCGGCGCGGCTGGAGCGGCTGACCCCGGCGGAGCTGCACCAGCTCCAGGCGGTGTGGCACGCGGCGCAGGCGCGCGGTCTCCAGGCGTGGTTCGCCCGGCAGGGCACTCCGGAGGCGGTGGACCCGCACTGGCCGCTGCGGCCGGAGGTCCCGGCGGCCGCCTGAGCGGGCCGGGACGTACGGGGCCGTGACCCGGCCCTGGAATGCGGAAGGCCGGTCCGTCATCAGACGGACCGGCCTGTCCCGGTGGGCGATACTGGGATCGAACCAGTGACCCCTTCGGTGTGAACGAAGTGCTCTCCCGCTGAGCTAATCGCCCGGGAACGCACTGAACAATACAAGAGCCTCGGGGTCTGTTCAAACCGCTTCGGGCGGGGCGGTCAGGCGGGCGGCGAGGCCGCGCCGCCCGGCGCGCATCATCAGCGTGTGGTTGAGCCGCAGCGCGGGCCGCCCGGCGAGCGAGAGCCGCCGCAGCAGCGGGGCGCGCACCTCGGCCTCCTGCTCGTAGACGGCCCGGGTGCGGCCGGCGGCGGGCCCGCCGCGCGGGCGTACGGTCCACCGGGCCCAGCCGTCGAGGTCCCCGCCGAGCGCCACTTCCAGGACGCCCCGGGAGGGGTCGCGGAGCAGGCCGGTGAGGGTGACGCGGATCTCGTAGGGCAGGACGGAGCGGATCACCGCGGTCCCGGAGTGCCCGTCGGCCGGTGCGACCCGGCGGACCTGGGGCCACCAGACGGGGTAGCGCCCGGGGTCCTCCAGCAGGGAGTAGACGAGGGCGGGCGGGGCGTCGAGGTCCCACACGCTGCGGAAGCGGTAGTGCGTCCAGCGGGCCATGCCCCCAGTCTGGCCCTCCGCGCGCCGGCGCGGGGCGGTTTCGCGCGAAGGCCCGCGGGGCGGGGGCGGTCGGGTGCGGAGGGGTCGGCGGGGGTACTCAGGGGCGATCTGAGTACGCACGCCCATGTCCTGACGGCGTGACGGGCGCCACACTCCGGCTATGGACACCCCTCTGCCGCCGGCCCGGGAGCTGGCGCTCATCGATGCCGAGCTGGCCCGACTGGACGCCCGGCGGCTGCACTTGCTGGCCCGCCGGGACTGGCTGCTGCGACTGCTGTGGCAGTCGGGCCCGATGCCGGCGGGGACGGCGGCGGGCGCGCAGGCCCGGGGCACGGCGGCGGGCGCTTTCGGGCCGCCGGCCGCGCCGTTCGCCGCCTCCGCGAAGCCGGGTGCCCAGAACGTGCTGCTGGTGCTGGGCGCGGTGCTGCTGGCGGTGGCCGCGCTGGCCTTCACCCTGGTGAGCTGGGGCTCCCTGGGCATCGGAGGGCGCGGCGCGGTGCTGGCCGTGGTGACGGCGGCGGCGCTGGCGGCGCCGGTGGCGCTGCTGCGGCGGGGGCTGCGTTCGACGGCCGAGGCGGTCACGGGGGTGGCGCTGGCGCTGACGGTGCTGGACGCGTACGCGCTGCGCGCGGTCGCCCTGCCGGACGGCGACGGCGCGGCCTACGCGGCGTGGGCGGCCGCGGCGCTGGCGGGGCTGTGGGCGGGCCACGCGGCGGTGGTGCGCGGCCTGCGGACGGCGCCGCTCGCCGCGGTGGGGGCGGCGCAGCTGCCGTTGCCGCTGGCGGCGGCCGCGGCGGGGGCCGACCTGACGGGGGCCGGCTGGGCGCTGCTGGCGACGGCCGCGCTGGACGCCGTGCTCGCGGTGGCGGTGGCGCGGCGGGCGGTGCGGGTGGCCGCGTGGGTGTGCGCGGGGGTGCTGGGCGGGTCCGCGCTGGCGGCGGGGCTGGCGGGCTCCCTGGTGGAGCCCGGGGCGGCCGGTCCGGCGCTGCTGCTGGCGGCGGGGGCCCTGCTGGGCGTGGCGGTGGCCTGGCGGGAGCCGCGGGCTTCGGCGGCCGCGGTCGTGGGGGGTCTGGCGGCGGTGTCGGCGGTGGGTGCGCTGGTTCCGGCGGGGTCGGGTTCCGCGTGGTGGCCGGTGGCGGTGCGGGTGGCCGCGGGGCTCGCGCTGGTGGCGGCGGTACGGGTGGACGCGCTCCCGGAGCCGGTGCGGCGGGGGCTGGCCCGGGCCGGGGCGGGGGTGGCCGCCCTGGCCGCACTGGCGGGTCTGCCGGCGGTGCTGTGGCTGCTGGTGTCGCGGCCGGCGTGGGGCGCGGCGGGGCCGGAGGCGGGGCTCGCGGTGGCCCTGCTGCTGGCGGCCGGGGTCTTCGCCCTCCTCCCCCACGCCCGCCCGGCCCAAGGGGCACCCTCCGGCACCACCCGCCAGGACTCCGCAGCCCTGCCCGGCTGGCCGGCCGGCGCCAGTGGCACGGACCGGGCCGGAAACCACCAGGGCGCCGCACGCCTGCCCGGCGGGCCGGCCGGCGCCAGTGGCACGCACCGGGCCGGAAACCACCAGGGCGCCGCAGCCCTGCCCGGCGGACCGGCCGCCGCCGACGGCACGGGCCCGGCCGGAAACCACCAGGGCGCCGCACGCCAGCCCGGCGGGCCGGCGGCTGTCGGTGGTACCGGGCGGGCGGGAGGTCGCCGGGGCGCGTCGGGGTTGCCGGGGTGGGTGGCTGCGGCGGCGGCGGTGGTGTGCGGGTGGGCCGGGCTGTCCGCGGCGGGGGCGGGGCTGCCGGTGGCGGCGGCGCTCGTGGCGCAGCTGGCGCTGGTGCTGGCGGCCGGGGCGGCGGCGCTGCGGGCCGCGGAGCCGGCCGTGGCGTGGGCGGCCGGCGGGTGCGCCGCGGTGGGCGCCTTCGGGGTGTCCCTGGCGGCGCTGGACGGCCGTGTGGCCACCGTCGCGGTGTTCGCGGTGCTGGGTGCCGGGGCCGCGCTGGGAGCGGCGTACGGGGGCGCCCGGGCTCCGCTGCGGGGCGCCGGTGCGGTGGGCGCCGTCGGGTACGCGGCGGCGACGGTCGTGGCGCTGGGCGCGGCGCCGGCCCGGACGGGGGTGGGGGTGCTCGCCGTCGCGGCGGCGGTGGTGGCCCTCGGGCCCCGGCTGGGCGCGGTGCGCCTGCCTGCGGAGGTCGCGGCGGCGGGGGCGGGGCTGCTCGCCCTGGCCCTGACGGCCGGGGACGCGCCGGTGTCGGCCCTGGTGCTGGGGCTGGGCGGGGCGGTCTG
Organism: Streptomyces sp. NPDC093801; assembly: GCF_040701585.1. Taxonomy (NCBI): domain Bacteria; kingdom Bacillati; phylum Actinomycetota; class Actinomycetes; order Kitasatosporales; family Streptomycetaceae; genus Streptomyces; species Streptomyces sp. NPDC093801. The sequence continues at coordinate 5,326 of NZ_JBFBDP010000027.1, forward strand.
CGCGGCGGGGGCGCTGCGGGCCGACCGGCGGGGGCTGGGCCTGGCGGCGGGGCCGTTGGGCGTGGCGGCGGTCTGGGTGCGGCTGGGGGCGTCGGGGGTGGCGGTGCCGGAGGCGTACGCGCTGCCGGTGACGGCGCTCGCCCTGGCGGTGGGGCTGGTGCGCCGGCGCCGGGACCCGCGGGCCTCGTCCTGGGCCGCCTACGGGCCGGGGCTGGCGGCGACGCTGCTGCCGAGCCTGGTGGCCGTCTGGGGCGACCCGTACTGGCCGCGGCCGCTGCTGCTGGGCCTGGGGGCGCTCGCGGTGACGCTGGCCGGGGCGCACCGGCGGCTCCAGGCTCCGCTGCTGCTGGGCGCGGTGGTGCTGGCGGGGGTGGCGGTGCACGAGCTGGCCCCGTACGTGGTGCAGGTCGCCGGTCTGCTGCCGCGCTGGGTGCCGCCCGCGCTTGCGGGCCTGCTGCTGCTGGCCGTGGGGGCGACGTACGAGAGCCGGCTGCGGGAGGCCCGCAGGCTCCGCGCGGCCCTCGGCCGGCTCCGCTGAGGGGCCGGGCGCCGGGAACGGCGGAGGCCCCGGAGATTCTCGAGAATCTCCGGGGCCTCTGCTCCGGGTGGGCGATACTGGGATCGAACCAGTGACCCCTTCGGTGTGAACGAAGTGCTCTCCCGCTGAGCTAATCGCCCGGGCACACCGCAAACATTACCGCATGTCAGCGGTGCTCCATGACCACCCCCGGACGATCACTGGTCCTTGAGGTGCCACGGCAGGGTGAGGCCGTACTTCCACAGGTAGAAGCCGATCAGCGCGCCCGCGATGGCCAGGCCGGCGCTGGTGAGGATGATGTTGCGGCGCCGGACCTTCGGGTCGAGGGCCTTCTGCGCGGCCTCGGTGACCTTCCGCTTCGTCCAGCGCAGGACCAGGTGGGCCCAGGCGAACTCGGTGGCCCAGATCGCCAGGCCGGCGAAGATCGCGACCCAGCCCGGTCCCGGCAGGACGAGCATGGCGATGCCGGCGCCGATGACGACCAGGCCGACGATGAAGACGCCGACCTGCCAGCTCAGGTGCAGGCTGCGGTTGGCCTTGATGAAGGCCGGCGCCTTCGAGACGTGCGGCGCCTCTTCGGCGGCTGCACCGTCCGTAGCGGATTCGTTGGTTCCGCGATCACTCCCCGTATTCATGGCGCCGAATCTACCCGAGCCGGAAGCACACGTGAATGCCGGTTTGGATCCGCCGTCCGAGGGACCCAGAGGTCCGCAAAACGGTCAGAGGGGTTTACAACGGCACCGTAGGTGGCATGTCGATTTCGCCGACGTGCGAATCCCCGAGCGCACACTGAGCGAAAGGCCCTGGCGCTTATGAACACCACGGTCAGCTGCGAGCTGCACCTGCGCCTCGTTGTGTCGAGCGAGTCCTCACTGCCTGTTCCGGCGGGCCTGCGGTATGACACGGCCGATCCCTACGCCGTGCACGCCACCTTCCACACCGGCGCCGAGGAGACGGTCGAATGGGTGTTCGCCCGCGACCTCCTCGCTGAGGGCCTCCACCGGCCTACCGGTACCGGCGACGTCCGCGTCTGGCCGTCCCGCAGCCACGGCCAGGGCGTCGTCTGCATCGCCCTGAGCTCACCGGAGGGAGAAGCGCTGCTGGAAGCACCCGCACGAGCCCTCGAGTCGTTCCTGAAGCGCACGGATGCGGCGGTCCCGCCCGGGACCGAGCACCGGCACTTCGACCTCGACAAGGAGCTCTCCCACATCCTGGCCGAAAGCTGAGCCAGACCCCCAGCCGCCCGGCACCGTCCGACTCGGGGCGACGGTGCCGCACGGACAACCCCATACGGCAGGACCGGCGCTGTCCTCGCGGGAGCCACCCGCGGGGGCGGCGCCGGTGCGCTGACCGGGCGCCCTGTTGACGCCAACCGCTAGAGTCGGCCCCCACGGCGGCGGCAGCGGCCCGTCGCCGCCAGGCCGGCCTCCAGGGAGCGACCCCCGTGCAGATCCCCCACGACACCCGTCGCGCGCTCGACGTCGTCGTCGCGCTGGTCAACACCGCGGCCGAGCCGGACCGGCCCGACGGGCTGGCCGACGTCACCGCGCTGCACGGCTTCGTCAAGGAACACGCGATCAGCGACGTCGGCGAGCTGGGCTCCCGCGACCTCACCGGGGTCCGGACGGTGCGGGACAAGTTCGCGCAGGTCTTCGCGGCGCCGAACTCCCGTGCGGCGGCCGCACTGATCAACGAGCTGGTGGCCACCGCCGGCACCACCCCGCAGCTGACCGACCACGACGGCTACGACTGGCACGTGCACTACTTCGCGCCGGGGGCGTCGGTGGGCGACCACCTGGCGGCCGACGGCGGCATGGCCCTGGCCTTCATCGTGGTCTCCGGAGAGCAGGAGCGGCTGCGCCGCTGCGAGGCCCCGGACTGCCGGCGGGCCTTCGTGGACCTCTCGCGCAACCGTTCGCGCCGCTACTGCGACAGCCGGACCTGCGGGAACCGGCTGCACGTGGCCGCCTACCGGGCCCGCCGCAAGGGCGCCGACAGCCACCCGGAGGGCTCCGGCTCAGAGCAGGTAGAGATCGTGCACGGCGGCGAGCAGCAGTAGGACCCCGATCACCGCCAGGAAGATCATCAGCGGCGGCTGGGAGAGGGCGAACAGACAGCCGCGCGCTTCGGGGGATCCGGGGGGCGCGGGGGCCAGGGCGACGGGGGCCTCGGCAACGGGGACGGGAGCCGGCGGCTCACCCTGCGATGTGTCGAGCATGTCCGGCCGATGATCGCGCAGACGACCCCCCGAACGCCCCGAACACGCCATGAATCATGCGGTAGTTCGCCGTCTCTCCCCACTTCGGGTGGTTTCCCCGGCCTTCTCCCGCCCCACGGTGGCCCGGTGCGCTAGGGGGCGTCCCCCAGGGCCTCAGATGCCGTGCTTCTTGAGGATGGCCTCGATGTCGGAGAAGTCGTCCGCCGGAGCGCTCCGCGGCTTCGCGGCGGGCCCGGCGGCCCCGCCGCCCAGGGCGGGCGCGGAGGCGCCGGGTGCGACGGCCCCCGGGGCCTTCCCGGCGGCGCCCGCGCCGCGGCGCTCGACGGCCCGGGTGGTCGCGAGCAGCACCCACGACAGGGCGAGCAGCCCGAAGCCGATCCACACGGCCGGCTGGAAGACGATCCCGGACAGCCACTCCACCACCCCGGTCAGCACCAGGCCCAGGGGCACCAGCGCGTACGCGGCGATCCGCGCGGCCTTCAGGAAGCGCCTGCGGTACGCGGTCACGGCGGCGATGCCCAGGCCCGCCGCGGACACCGCGCAACAGATGGTCTCGGCGAGCATGCGGTCCTCCGGCGGGCTGCGGTGGGCGTCCTGTCCCTTCCATCCTGCACCGGCCACCGCCGCCGCGGCCATGGTCACGGCCCCGCGCGGCCGGATCTCCGGGACATCTCGGGGTCGCTCCTCCTCCCCGGGTGCCCCCGGGGGGTCTGGGAGACTGTCCGCATGACCGATTCCGTGATCCTCGACGTCTGGTGCGAACTCCAGTGCCCGGACTGCCACAGCGCCCTGGACGACGTGCGCGCCCTGCGGGCCCGCTACGGCGACCGGCTGGACATCCGGCTGCGCCACTTCCCGCTGGAGAAGCACAGGCACGCCTTCGCCGCCGCGCAGGCCGCCGAGGAGGCCCTGGAGCAGGGGCAGGGCTGGCCGTACGCGGAGGCGGTGCTGGCCAGGACGGCCGAGCTCGGCGAGCGCGGCGAGGCCGTACTGCTCGACGTGGCCCGCGAACTGGGCCTGGACGCCGAGGAGTTCGACACCGCCCTGATCGACGGCCGGCACATCCTGATCGTCGACGCCGACCAGGCCGAGGGCAAGGCCATCGGCGTGACCGGCACCCCGACCTACGTGATCGACGGGCAGCGCCTGGACGGCGGCAAGAGCCAGGAGGGCCTGCGCGCCCGCATCGAGGAGATCGCCGACCGGCTGCTCGCCGCCGGCTGACTCACAGGAGTTCCTTGGCGTAGTTGATCCGGGTGGTCCGGTAGCCGAGGGACTCGTACAGCCGCAGGGCCGGGACGTTGCCGGCGAACACGTGCAGCGCCAGCACGCGGTGGCCCTGCGCGATCGCCGTGCGCTCCGCGAGGAGCATCAGGTCCCGGCCGTGGCCGCGGCCCCGGTGCTCCTCGGCCACCGCGACGTCGTACACGTACGCCCCCGCGCCCGCCTCCGCGGCCGGCGCGAGCCACAGGTGCCCGACCGGGGTCCCGGCCGCCTCCAGGACCGCGAAGGTGACACCGGGGGTGTCCAGGCCCTGCGGGAGCTGCCCGTCGTGGTCGGCCTCCGACTTGGCCCGCGCGGCCTCCGGGCCCATCCCCCGGGCCACCCAGCTCGCCGCGTACTCCTCGCGGGCCCGGGCGTCCCACGCCGCGTACTCGGCCCGCGTCATCGGGCGGCCCCGCACCCCCTCGGAGAGGGCCGGCGGGCCCTGCGGGAGCTCCTTGGCCATGTTCCGGCCGGATTCGGCGTACCCGAGGGCCGCGGCGAGCCGCAGCCCGCCCGGGGAGTCCGCCGGGACCGAGATCCGCACCCGGCGGCAGCCCCAGCCGCGCAGCACCTCCTCGGCGGCCAGCGCGGCGACCGTGGCCCGGCCGCGGCGGCGGTCGGGCTCGTCGACGGCCAGGTCCCGGATCTCCCCCACCGTCGGCCCGAAGGGCGTGTCGGCGGCGATCAGGAGGGTCCCGACGCGCCTGCTGTTGACCCGGACCTCGTACGGGCGCGAGCGCGCGCCGCCCTCGCTCTGCTGAAGCGGCCCGCTCGGCCGCAGGGTGGTGGTCATCCGTCGAGTTCTACCCGCCGCGCGCCGGTGTCGCCACGGTGCGCGGGGGGCTCACGGGTCCAGGTCGGACGCGGCGCGCTCCTCGAAGACCCGTACGGCCTTGGCCGTGACGGGGCCGGGGGCGGCCGCCAGGGTGCGCCCGTCGACGCGGTGGACGGCCTGGACGTCGCGCAGGGTGGAGGTCAGGAAAACCTCCTCGGCCCGCTCCAGCACGTCGAAGGGCAGGTCGGTCTCGTGGGCCCCGGTCCACTCGACGGCCAGCGCGCGGGTGATGCCGGCGAGGCAGCCGGAGGCCACGGGCGGGGTGTGGAGCTCCCCGTCGAGGACGACGAAGACGTTGGAGCCGGTGCCCTCGCAGAGCTGTCCGAGGGTGTTGGCGAAGAGGGCCTCGGAGGCCCCGTCCCGGTGCGCCCGCGCGAGGGCGACCACGTTCTCGGCGTACGAGGTGGTCTTCAGGCCGGCCAGCGGGGAGCGCTCGTTGCGGACCCAGGGGACGGTGATCACGGCCGTGGTGTCGGGCCGGCGGGCGGTCTCGCCGACGGCGACGACGAGCGTGGGCCCGGTCTCGCCGCGGTCGGACCCGAGCGGGGACGGGCCGCCGGTGTAGGTGATCCGCAGCCGGCCGAGCGGCATCGGGTTGGCCTCCAGGACGGCGGCGCAGGCGCGGCGGACCTCGTCGAGGTCGGGGTCGGGCAGGCCGAGGCCCCGGGCGGAGCGGGTGAGGCGCTCCAGGTGCCGGGTGAGGGCGAAGAGGGTGCCGTTCTCGGCCTTGAGGGTCTCGAAGACCCCGTCGCCCACCGTCAGCCCGTGGTCGAGGACGGACACCTTCGCGTCGGCGGCGTCCCGCAGCGTTCCGTCGAGCCAGATCCTCACCGTACGGTTCCTCCACTCAGGTCGTGCGTCGTCTCGTCGGCACCCGGCACGGGCCCCTCCGAGGCCAGGGCGAGCAGCCGGGCGGCCTTCAGCTCGGTCTCGGCCCACTCCCGCTCGGGGTCGGAGCCCCAGGTGATGCCCGCACCGGTGCCGAAGCTCAGGCGGGGGCCGCCGGGGGCCTCACGGTCGATCCAGAAGGTGCGGATGCCGACGGCGAGCGAGGCGGTGCCCCGGTCGGCGTCCACCCAGCCGATGCCCCCACAGTAGGGGCCGCGCGGGGCCGTCTCCAGCTCTTCGATGATCCGCAGGGCTGAGGACTTGGGCGCGCCGGTCACGGAGCCGGGCGGGAAGGTGGCGTCGAGCAGTTCGGGCCAGCCGGCCCCCTCGGCGAGCTCGCCGCTGACCGTGGAGACCAGGTGGACCAGACCGGGGTGCTCCTCCAGGGCGCACAGCTCGGGGACCGTGACGGAGCCGGTGGCACAGACGCGGCCCAGGTCGTTGCGGACGAGGTCCACGATCATCACGTTCTCGGCGTGGTCCTTGGGCAGCAGGTCGGCCGCGGTGCGGCCGGTGCCCTTGATCGGCCCGGACTCGACGCGGCGGCCGGCCCGGCGCAGGAAGAGCTCCGGGGAGGCGGTGGCGATCTCCACGCCGTGGGCGCGGAGCCGAATCGTTCCTGCGTAGGGGGCGGGGTTGCCGCGCGCGAGGAGGGCGGTCAGGGCGTCCACGTCGGCGGCGGCCGGGTCGGGCAGCGGCGCGGAGACCACGCGGCAGAGGTTGGCCTGGTAGACCTCCCCCGCCGCGATGTACTCGCGGATCCTGCGGACGCCCGCGACGTACGCGGAGCGGTCCAGGGAGGAGGACCAGCGGTCGGCCGCGGGTCCGCGCCAGGCGCCGGGGACGGGCGCGGGCACCGGGTCGGGGCGTATGTCCCCGAAGCGCGCGCAGATCAGCCGGCCCTCGAAGTCCGCGCTCACCACCCAGAACCCGGTGGAGTCGAGGGCGGTGGGGTCGCTGGTGACGTCTCGGAGGTCGGTCGCGAGGAGGCCGCCGAAGCGGGCCAGGGGAGGCAGGTCGTGCACGGCTGCGAGTCTATGACCGGTGGCGCGATGCCGCCGGTGAGGTGACCGGCGGGTGACCTCTGGTGACCGGGTCGGCAGCACGCTGCGGAAACGCGTTTTTGAGCTGGCCCGGGAATCCGCTAGAGTTCAACACGTCGCCAGGGAGCGAAGGGGAAAAACCCCGGAGCGAACACGGTGACACTGCGGACGTAGCTCAGTTGGTAGAGCACCACCTTGCCAAGGTGGATGTCGCGAGTTCGAGTCTCGTCGTCCGCTCTGAGTGGGGGATCTTCCCGAGACCCCGCACACTCCGAGGTGGAGTGGCCGAGAGGCGAGGCAACGGCCTGCAAAGCCGTCTACACGGGTTCAAATCCCGTCTCCACCTCCAAGGACGATTAGCTCAGCGGGAGAGCGCTTCCCTGACACGGAAGAGGTCACTGGTTCAATCCCAGTATCGTCCACTGGTCCGGAAGGACCCGGTCCGCAAGGATCCCCGCGCGATTAGCTCAGCGGGAGAGCGCTTCCCTGACACGGAAGAGGTCACTGGTTCAATCCCAGTATCGCGCACGCAGTACCAGCACCACCTGTTTGACCTGCGGTTCTTTACCGCAGCCCGCGCGATTAGCTCAGCGGGAGAGCGCTTCCCTGACACGGAAGAGGTCACTGGTTCAATCCCAGTATCGCGCACCGCAACCGGAAGCCCCGGCCGTCCAGACGGCCGGGGCTTCCGTGCGTGTACGGCGCGCGGGGGACGTGGGAGGCATGCGGGGACGTGGAAAAGGGTGTTGCCCGTCCGGCTCCCCAGCCGTACGGGCAACACCCTTCAACTGCCGTCCGCCGCTCCCCCGTCCCCACGGGGTGCGAGAGGCCGATGTCCCGGCCCGGGCCGCTCTCCCGGACCCGGGGCGCCGCTCAGCGCCCCAGCATCACGCCCACGGACGACGCCTGCGCCGCCACCTGATCGAAACCTCCGAAGAGGAAGAGCAGGAGGGCGGCCAGGGGGAGCACCATGGCCGCGGCCACCAGTGGGTGGCGCGTACCGGACTCATGGCCGTCGAACGCGAACAGCTTGCGTCCCTGCCGTGCGATGTCCGCCATGGTCCTCTCCCTGTCGTCTGGCAGCGGCGGGCCGGTCCTCGGGGGACGAGTGCGCCACCCGCCGCTCGTCTTCAACACTAGGCGTCGGGACGGCCGCCGGCCTCATGCCCTCGTACCCATTGCCGGGCCTCCGGGAGGATGACGCGGACCCCCCGGGCCTACTCCCCTGGGTGGAGATCCCCGCCGCCCGCTGGGGGTCATCCCGGAGGGGACGACGGGAGGGGATGACCGGAGGGTAGTGACTTCGCTCACTTCCGTCACTCCCCGCGCACGCGTGTCCTCGTACGGGGTGTTGGCGGGCCCGGCCGTGCGCCGCCGTGCCTCCGTCCTCGCCGTGGGCGGCCGCAGGGGTCCTGACGAGGCCAATCCCCTTGGCCCGAGGGCCCCTTGGGGACTCCGTCCGGGGTCCTCCGGACGGGGGCCGTGCGAGCCGACACACCCTCAAGTGGCGTGCCACGCACTGAGAATCGAATCTCCCGACGAGGGCGCGGCCTCTGAGCACCGGTGCCGGATGGTCCGTAAGCTGTGCCAGGTCAGCAGGACGACCGTCAGCGGGGTGGACATGGCGATGATGCGGCTCCGGCGCGAGGATCCGCGTGTCGTCGGCTCCTTCAGACTGCACCGGCGGCTCGGTGCCGGCGGCATGGGCGTCGTCTACCTGGGCTCCGACCGGCGCGGCCAGCGCGTCGCCCTCAAGGTGATCCGGCCCGACCTGGCCGAGGACCAGGAGTTCCGCTCCCGGTTCGCCCGCGAGGTGTCCGCCGCCCGGCGGATCCGCGGCGGGTGCACCGCCCGGCTGGTGGCCGCGGACCTGGAGGCCGAGCGCCCCTGGTTCGCCACCCAGTACGTGCCCGGCCCCTCGCTGCACGACAAGGTGGCCGAGGAAGGCCCCCTGACGGCCGCGCAGATCGCCGCCATCGGCGCCGCGCTGTCCGAGGGGCTGGTCGCCGTCCACGAGGCGGGGGTCGTCCACCGGGACCTGAAGCCCTCGAACATCCTGCTGTCGCCCAAGGGGCCGCGGATCATCGACTTCGGCATCGCGTGGGCCACGGGGGCCAGCACCCTGACCCACGTCGGCACCGCGGTGGGCTCCCCCGGCTTCCTCGCGCCCGAGCAGGTGCGCGGCGCCGCCGTCACCCCGGCCACCGACGTGTTCTCCCTCGGCGCCACCCTCGCCTACGCCGCGATGGGCGACTCGCCCTTCGGGCACGGCAGTTCCGAGGTCATGCTGTACCGGGTGGTGCACGAGGAGCCGCACCTGGTCGGCGTCCCGGACGCGCTGGCCCCGCTGGTGCGGGCCTGCCTCGCCAAGGACCCCGAGGAACGGCCGAGCACGCTCCAGCTGTCGATGCGGCTCAAGGAGATCGCCGCCCGCGAGGCCCAGGGGCTGGGCGACGTCCGCCCGCCGGCCCAGCGGGCCAGGGTCGAGCGGACCACGGGCCGGCTGCCCGAGCGGGCCGCCGGGTACGCGGGACAGGACACGGAGCGGCGCACCGGGGGCCGGGCCGCCGCCGAACGCCCCGCGGACCGCGCCGCCGACCGGCCGGGAGGCACCACCCCCGCGCCCCGGCCGCAGGGGCCGCACAGCGGCACCCGTCCGAGGCCGTCGGGCGCCCGCAACCCGGGGTCGACGGCGGGCCGTACGGGGAGCCGTACCGGCGGCCGCACGGGGCCGCGCACGACCGGCACGGGACGGCGGCCCTCCCGGCCGGACCCGAAGCTGCTGCGGCAGCGGCTGATCGTGTTCGTGGTCGTGACCCTGCTGGTGGCGCTGGGGATCGCACTCGCGCAGAAGCTGTGACGGGAAGCCGAAGGGGCGTCCTGCCGTACGGCAGGATGCCCCTTCGGCGCTTCGTCGCTTCGGGGCCCGCTAGGAGCGTCCGCCGCCCGCGACCGCGTAGAAGGCCACGGCCGCGGCCGCGCCCACGTTGAGCGAGTCCACCCCGTGCGCCATCGGGATGCGTACCCATTCGTCGGCGGCGACCAGCGCCTGCGTCGACAGGCCGTCGCCCTCGGCGCCCAGCATCAGCGCCACCCGCTCCAGGGTGTGCGGGGCCGCCACGTCGATCGGCGAGGCCTTCTCGTGCGGAGTGAGGGCGAGGAGCTTGAAGCCCGCCTCCCGGACGGTGTCCAGGCTCTTGGGCCAGGCCTCCAGGCGGGCGTAGGGGACGGAGAACACCGCGCCCATCGACACCTTCACCGAGCGGCGGTAGAGCGGGTCCGCGCAGTCCGGCGACAGCAGCACCGCGTCCATGCCCAGGGCGGCGGCGCTGCGGAAGATGGCCCCGATGTTGGTGTGGTCGTTGACCGCCTCCATCACGGCCACCCGGCGGGCCGAGGCCAGGAGCTCCTGCGCCGTCGGCAGCGGCTTGCGCTGCATCGAGGCCAGGGCGCCGCGGTGCACGTGGTAGCCGGTGACCCGCTCGGCGAGGTCCGGGCTCACGGCGTAGACGGGAGCCGGGATCTCGTCGATGACGTCGCGCATGACGTCCACCCACTTGGCGGAGAGCAGCATCGAGCGCATCTCGTACCCGGCGTCCTTGGCCCGCCGGATGACCTTCTCGCCCTCGGCGATGAACAGGCCCTCGGCGGGTTCGCGGCGCCGTCTCAGCTCTACGTCGGTCAGGCCGGTGTAGTCGCGCAGGCGCGGGTCGTCGGGGTCTTCGATGGTGATGAGATCAGCCACAGGGTGATACTGCCTTGTCCTGGGTGTGGTGCCAACGGCCTGTCAGGCGCCGGCGGTGGGAAGCTCGCCGGGGACGTGCACGCCGACCACGTCACCGATGACGATGACGGCCGGCGGGCGGACCTCCTCGGCGCGGACGGTCTCGCCGACCGTGGCCAGGGTGGCGTCCACCCGGCGCTGGGTGGCGGTGGTGCCCTCCTGGATGACCGCCACCGGGGTGTCGGCGGAACGGCCGTGCTTGACCAGGGCCTCGGCGATCAGCCCGATCTTGTCGACGCCCATCAGGACGACCAGGGTGCCGGTGAGCCTGGCCAGCGCCGCCCAGTCGACGAGGGATCGCGGGTCGTCGGGGCCGACGTGGCCGCTGACCACGGTGAACTCGTGCGCCACGCCGCGGTGGGTGACGGGGATCCCGGCCGCGCTGGGCACCGAGATGGAGCTGGAGATGCCGGGGACGACCGTGCAGGGGATGCCGTGCTCGGCGAGGGCCTGGAGCTCTTCCATGCCGCGGCCGAAGACGTACGGGTCGCCGCCCTTGAGCCGGACGACGGCCTTGCCGGCCTTGGCGTGCTCGATGAGGGCGTTGTTGATGGCCTCCTGGGCCATGAAACGGCCGTACGGGATCTTCGCGGCGTCGATGACCTCGACGTGCGGCGGGAGCTCGTCGAGCAGGTCGCGGGGGCCGAGCCGGTCGGCGATCACCACGTCGGCCTCGGCGAGCAGGCGCCGGCCGCGCACGGTGATCAGGTCCGGGTCGCCCGGGCCGCCGCCGACCAGGGCCACGCCGGGGGTGTGCGGGCGGGCGGCGGTGAGGGAGCCGTCGCGCAGCCCCTCGACGACGGCGTCGCGCACGGCGGCGGAACGGCGCGGGTCGTTGCCGCTGAGCACGGCCACCGTGACGCCCTCGACCCGGCCGGTCGCCGGGGTCCAGGCGGTCGCCGCCTCGGCGTCGTCGGCCCGCACGCACCAGACCCGCTTGGCCTCGGCCTCGGCGGAGGCGCGGTCGTTGGCCTCCCGGTCGCGGGTGGCGATCAGGGCGTACCAGGCACCGTCGAGGTCGCCGTCCTGGTAGCGGCGCCGCTCCCAGCGGATCTCCCCGGTCTCGGCCATCGCGTCCACCGAGGGGGTCGCGGACGGGGAGACCAGCAGGACGTCCGCCCCGGCGGCGACGAGGGCGGGCAGGCGGCGCTGGGCGACCTGGCCGCCGCCGATGACGACGACGCGGCGCCCGGTCAGGCGCAGTCCTACGGGGTAGGCGGGGTGTGCCGGGTTTCCCATGGCGGTTGCGGCTCCTGATGCGGCGGGTGTGTTCGGCGGGCCGCTGCTGCGCTGGAGCGGCTGACGGACCGTGCGGGCGCCCGTCCGGGACCACGATACGACCCATAGCCGCTGGTGGTACCTGCGGGGGCGAAGTTTGGCGGGACGGTGGGGGGTGGGGGGCGCGGGCCCGCCATCGCCCCCTCCAGGGGTCGGTGGCGGGCCGGAGGCCGCCCACCCGCCGCCCCGGGTGCGGGTGGACGGGGGCGGGATCCCGCCGGAGCCGGTACCGGGCAGCGGGCCGGGTCCGGGGAGGGCGGGGTGGGCAGGGGCGCCTCCCGGCCCACCACCGGAACGCAGCGGGGCCGGACACCGTGTGGTGTCCGGCCCCGTCCGGGTGGCTCCGCCTACTTCTCCGTCACGCCCGCCGCGTCGAAGGTGGCCACTTCGTGCATCGCGCGGGCCGCGCTCTGGACGAGGGGGAGGGCCAGGAGGGCGCCCGTGCCTTCGCCGAGGCGGAGGTCCAGGTCGACCAGGGGGCGCAGGCCCAGCTTGTTCAGGGCGGCCACGTGGCCCGGTTCCGCGCTGCGGTGGCCCGCGATGCACGCCGACAGGGCCTCGGGGGCGATGGCGCGGGCCACGAGGGCGGCCGCGCCGGCGCTCACGCCGTCCAGGATGACCGGGGTCCGCAGGGAGGCGCCGCCGAGGATCAGGCCGACGATCGCGGCGTGCTCCAGGCCGCCGATGGCGGCCAGGACGCCGATCGGGTCGTTCGGGTCCGGCTGGTGCAGTTCCAGGGCGCGGCGGACCACGTCGACCTTGCGGGCGTGGGTCTCGTCGTTGATGCCGGTGCCGCGGCCGGTGACCTCCGCCGGGTCGACACCCGTGAAGACCGAGATCAGGGCGGCGGACACGGTCGTGTTCGCGATGCCCATCTCACCCGTGAGGAGGGCCTTGTTGCCCGCGGCGACGAGGTCGCGCGCGGTCTCGATGCCGACCTCGATGGCCGCGACCGCGTCCTCGCGGGTCATCGCGGGGCCCGCGGACAGGTCGTCCGTACCCGGGCGGACCTTGCGGGGCAGCAGGCCGGGGGTGGCCGGCAGCTCGCCCTTCACGCCGACGTCGACGACGCAGACCTCGGCGCCTACCTGGTTGGCGAAGGCGTTGCAGACGGCCCCGCCGCCCAGGAAGTTGGCCACCATCTGCGTGGTGACCTCCTGGGGCCAGGGGGTGACGCCCTGGGCGTGGACGCCGTGGTCGCCGGCGAAGATCGCGACGGCGGCCGGCTCCGGGATCGGCGGCGGGCAGACCCGGGAGAGGCCCGCCAGCTGTGCGGAGATGATCTCCAGCATGCCGAGGGCGCCCGCGGGCTTCGTCATGCGCTTCTGCCGCTCCCAGGCCTCGCCGAGGGCCTTGGCGTCGAGCGGGCGGATGCTGGCGACGGTGTCGGAGAGCAGGTCGTGCGGGGCCTCGCCGGGCAGCGCGCGGCGCCCGTACGTCTCCTCGTGGACGACCCAGGCCAGCGGGCGGCGCTGGGCCCAGCCCGCCTGCATCAGCTCCGGCTCCTCGGGGAACTCGTCGACGTAGCCGACGCACAGGTAGGCGACGACCTCCAGGTGCTCGGGAAGTCCCAGCGCGCGGACCATCTCGCGCTCGTCGAAGAAGCTGACCCAGCCCACGCCGAGGCCCTCGGCGCGCGCGGCGAGCCAGAGGTTCTCGACCGCGAGGGCGGAGGAGTACGGGGCCATCTGCGGCTGGGTGTGCCGGCCGAGGGTGTGGCGGCCGCCGCGGGTGGGGTCGGCGGTGACGACGATGTTCACCGGGGTGTCGAGGATGGCCTCGATCTTCAGTTCCTTGAACTGCTTCGCCCGGCCCTTGGGCAGCGACTTGGCGTAGGCCTCGCGCTGGCGCTGGGCGAGCTCGTGCATCGTGCGGCGGGTCTCCGCAGACCGGATGACGACGAAGTCCCACGGCTGGGAGTGCCCGACGCTCGGGGCGTGGTGGGCGGCCTCCAGGACGCGCAGCAGCACCTCGTGCGGGATCGGGTCGGTGCGGAAGCCGTTGCGGATGTCGCGGCGCTCGCGCATGACGCGCAGGACGGCCTCGCGCTCGGCGTCGGCGTAGCCGGGGGCCGGCTCCCCGACGGAGGGCTGGGGCCCGGCGGGAGCCTCGGCGGCGGCCTCGCCGTCGGCCGGGGCCTCTTCGCCGGTGGCGGGCTCGGCCTCGTCGGCCGGCTGCGCGGCGGCGGCCTCCGGGGCCGGCTCGGCCGGTACGTCGGCCTGCGCGGCGGGGTCGGCCGGCTCGGCCGGGGTCTCGGCGGCGCCGGCGGCCTGGACCGCGGTCTCCGCGGGGGCGGCGTCGGCGGCCGGTGCCTCCGGCTCCGCCGGGGTCTCGGGGGCTGCGGGGGCCTGGGCGGGCTCCGGGGCCTCCGGCGCGGCCTCGGCGGCCTCGGCGGCCGGTGCGGGAGCGCCCTCGGCCGCGGCGGCCTCGGGGGCGGGGGCGCCCTCGGGGGCCGCGGGGGCGTCGGCGGCGGCAGCTTCAGGGGTTCCGGCCGCCTCTACGGCCACAGCGCCCTCGGGAGCCACGACGGGCTCCGGGGCCGGAGCGGCCTGCTGCTGTGCCGGAACGGCCTGCTGCGCCCCGGCGGCCTCGACCACGACCGCGGCCGGGCCTTCCACCACGGGCTGCCCCTCGGCCACCGGCTGGCCCTCGGCCACCGGCTGCGCCTCGACCACGGGCTGCGCCTCGGCCACCGGCTGAACCTCAGCCGCAGCCTGGCCCTCGACCAGGACCACGACCGCGGGCTGGCCCTCTACCGCAGGCTGGCCCGCGACCACGGGCTGCGCCTCGACCACGGCCTGGCCCTCGACCACCGGCTGGCCCTCGGCCACGGCCTGGCCGTCTGCCACGGGCTGCCCCTCGACCACCGGCTGGCCCTCGGCCACCGGCTGCGCCTCGACCACGGGCTGCGCCTCGGCCACCGGCTGGGCCTCAGCCGCACCCTGGCCCTCGGCCGCGCCCTGCGCCACCTGCTCGGCACCGGCAGCCGCAGCCGCCTCCGCGGGCGCAGCCGCCCACGGTTCGCCGGCCTGCGGCGGGATCTCGCCCGGCTGCGGGGCCACCGGGGCCTCCGCGCCCGGGGCGGCGTCCAGGTACTCGGGACCGGCGGCGGGCGCACCGGGCTGCCCCGGAACGGGCGCGGCGGCGGCCTGCGGCTCCCCGGCGCCCGCGGGCACGGCGGCGGGCCGGGCCTCGGGGGCGGCGGGGGCCTCGGGGGCGGGCTCCGGGGTCGCCTGCGCCACCGGGGCGGCGGCGGGGGCGGGGGCAGCGACCGGGGCGGCGGGGGCCACGGCGACGGCGGGCGCGACCTGCACCGGCTGCGCGGCGGGCGCGGCGGCGGGGCCCCGGTCCGCGAGGGACCGGACGACTCCCCCGGTGGCCTCGGGCACGGGCGGGCCCATGTGCAGGGGCCGGCGGGACGGGTTCACGGGGGCGGCGGGCGGCATCTGCCCGGCCGCGGCGGGGGCCGCCGGCGGGACGACGAGGCCGCCGAGGTCCAGGGAGCCGGAGTCACGGCCGCCGGCCTCGTGCGCGCCCGCGCTGTACGCGGGGTCCACGAAGGGCTCCGGGAACGCGGCGTCGGGGTAGCCGGCCTCGGGGAAGCCCGCTGCGGGCTGCGCGCCGAGGGGCTGGCCGGGCAGGGGCTGGCCGGCGAGGGACTGGTCGTGGAGCGGCGGGACCGGCATCGGCTGGCCCGGCACGGCGTAGCCCGGGTCCGGGAACCCGAGGTGTCCCTGTTCGGGGTAACCGGCGGCCTGGGGCTGGGGGTACTCCGCGTACCCCTGTTCGGCGGGGAACTCGCCGGGGAAGGCGGGGACCGGCGGGACCACCTGCGGGTCGCTCCAGGAGCCCTGGCCGTGCCCGCTCGGCATGAGGAGCAGCTCCTCGTCCTCGGCGGGGTCGTCGACGAGGTCCTGGAAGGCGTAGCCGGCCGGGGGCATCGGCGGCAGGGGGGGCATCTGCGGGACCGGAGCGGGAACGCCCTGCTGATCCACCATGCCCGCGTTGTCCGGGTGACCCTCGCCCGGGACCTGGCCGGTGTCAGTCATGCTTACCCCTCGCCCATCGGTGTTGCCTCTTCGCCTCTTCGATCGCCCGGCGCCCTTGTGGCCCGACGAGCGGGGTCCCCGCGCGGCGCCACGTCTCGCGACCCCGCACGACAACTCCTGAGCATTGTCGCGCTCGTCGGCCACCGTGTCGGCCGGAAACCGGCACGGTCCCCTGTGGACTGCGCCACGTCGTGCGCCTGCCGGGCGGTACGACGATCGGCCAGCCTACCCCGGGCTCCCGTGTCAGCGGTTCACGGGGCGTTCGGCTGCCAGCAGGAACACGACGGAACGCTCCTGTTCGGCCCAGGTCCTGGTGTCGAGGCCCACGGACTGGAGGAGCGCGCATTCGACGGCGTACCCGTGTTCGGTGAGCGTCCGCCCGATGGCCTCCGCCTCGTCGCGCGTGGAGGCGTGGCTGACGATCCGTTCGGGGCGGCGGTCGGCGACGGCGGCGACGACTTCGGCGCCGCCGCCCCCCACCCGTACGACATCGGGTTCGGGCAGGTTCTCGAGCACGTGTGGAGCGCGGCCCGCGACGACCTGGATCTGTACACCCCGCCCGCGGGCGGCGGCTGTTGCGCGTTCGCAGGCACGCGGGTCGGCGTCGACGGCGATGACGGCGGCGCCGAAGGCGGCGGCGTCGACGGCGAGGGCTCCGTGGCCGGTGCCGATGTCCCAGACGAGGTCGCCGGGCCGGGGTCCGAGGCGGGCGAGCTGGGCGGCGCGCAGCTGGCCCGACTCCCCCTCCCCGGCGTCGGGGTCGGTGAGGGCGCGGGCCCAGCCGCGTCCGGCGGCGGGGGCCTGGGCGGGGCCCTGGCCGAGGATCCAGGGCGCGTCGGCGGTGGCGGTGTGTCCGGCGCCGCCGATGACGATGACGACGTTGGGGTCGCGCCAGGTGTGGTCGGCGGCGGCGTCGGAGGTGAGGACGGTGACGCGTTCGCGGTCGGTGCCGAGGGCCTCGCAGATGACGAAGGTCCGGTGGACTCCTTCGAGGAGCAGGGCGAGTTCGGCGGGTCCGGCGCCGGGCGAGGTCAGGACGGCGACCTTGCCGCGGGCGCGGCAGACGTTGACGGCGCGGCGCAGGGTGCGGGGGTGGGCGACGACGACCTGGGCGTCGTCCCAGGGCATTCCGGCGCGGGCGAAGGCGGCGGCGACGGAGGAGACGGCGGGGACGACCTCGACTTCCAGGCCGTGTTCGGGGGCGCGCAGGGTGCGTACGACGCCGAAGAAGCCGGGGTCTCCGTCGGCGAGGACGACGGCGGTGCCGCGGTGGCCGGCGATGCGGCGGGCGGCGAGGCCGAGGCTGCCGAGGCGGATGCGTTCGGCGCCGGGCGGGACTTCGGGGAGCGCGAGGTGGTGGGCGGCGCCGGCCACCAGGGTGGCCGCGGAGAGCGCGGACCGGGCGGCCGCGGTCAGGGGGGAGCCGTCCCAGCCGATCACCGTGACCCGGTCGGCCATCGTCGTCAGTCTCCTGGGGTGGGGGCAGGCGAGGTTCCGTCGGGGTCCCGCAGGGCGAGACTACCTGCTGACGGGTCGGTTCCGGTCCGCGGCGAGGGCGTGGGCCGGGTGGGCGCCGCGGGCCTCTCGGGCCTCGCGGGCCTCGCGGCTGTCGTACGTGTCGTACGCGCCGTAGTCCTCGTCGTAGGCGCCGGAGTCGTCGAGGTCCTCGGGGACGAGGCTCCAGACGATGAGGTCGGTGCGGGTGTCGGCCCAGCCGCCGTCGGCGGCCTGGGTGCGGACGGTCCAGGCGTTGCGCAGGACGCCTTCGCTGATGCAACCGATCTTCTGGGCGACCTGCTGGGCAGCGGTGTTGTCCGCGGCGGTGCGCATTTCGAGTCTTTCGAACTGCTGCTCGCGGAAGAGCCAGCGGGCGACGGCGAGGACGGACTCGCTGGCGTAGCCCTCGCCCCGGGCCCAGGGGGCGGTGACGTAGCGGATCTCGGTGGTGCGGGTGCGCCAGTCGGTGTTGCGGAGGTGGACGCTGCCGACGAGGCGGTGGGTGAGGAACTCGGCGACGGCGAAGACGATGCCGCGGCCCCCGGCGCGTTCGGCGTGGGAGAGGGCGGTGGCCCAGGCGCGGGCGTCGGCGCGGGTGTAGGGGTGCGGGGCCGGGGTCCAGGCGGTGACCTGCTCGTCGTTCATCATCTCGGCGAGCGCGCCGGCGTCCTCCTCCTCGAAGGGGCGCAGCACCAGCCGGTCCGTGCTGATGGTGACGTCCGGGAAGGTGGTAGTCATGCGCAGCTCCATGCCTGAGGCGGACCGTTTGTGCGGGTCGTAGCCACAGCATGCAGCATCGGCCCGGGGATGTGCAGGGCCGGGTTGCCCGGAAGCGGGCAGGCCCGGGGCAGCGCGCGGCCCCGCGCGCCCGGAGGGGTGCGCGGGGCCGGGGATCCGGCGCCTACCAGGGGGTTCCCTAGCGGGCCGGGGTGCCGAAGGCCGGGATGACCGAGCCCTGGTACTTCTCCTCGATGAACTTCTTGACCTCGTCGGAGTTCAGGAGCTTGGCGAGCTTCTGGATGCGCGGGTCGTTCTGCTTGCCGTCCTTGACCGCCAGGAAGTTGGCGTACGGGTTGTTCTCGGCCTTCTCCAGGACGAGGGCGTCCTTGGCGGGCGAGAGGTCGGCCTCGAGGGCGTAGTTGCCGTTGATGACGGCGGCGTCCACGTCGTTGAGGGCGCGCGGGACGGTGGCGGCCTCCAGCTCCTTGAACTCCAGGCCCTTCTTGTCGGTGATGTCGGAGAGCTTGGCGCTGGTTCCGACGCCGTCCTTGAGGGTGATCAGGTTGTTCGCGGCGAGCAACTGGAGGGCGCGGCCCTCGTTGGTGGTGTCGTTGGGGACGGCGACGGTCTGGCCGGGCTTGATGTCGGTGAGGGCCTTGACCTTCTTGGAGTAGAGGCCGAGGGGCTCCAGGTGCACGTTGACGACGGGCACGACGTGGGTGCCGTTCTTCTTGTTGAAGTCGTCGAGGTACGGCTTGTGCTGGAAGTAGTTGCCGTCGACCTGGCCCTGCTCGGTGGCGGTGTTGGGCAGGACGTAGTCCGTGAACTCCTTCACCTCCAGCTTGAGGCCCTCCTTGGCCGCGAGCTTGTCCTTGACGAAGTTCAGGATGTCGGCGTGCGGGCTCGGGGAGGCCGCGATGACGAGGGGCTTGCTCTCGTCCGCCTTGCCGCCGTCGGCGCTGGCGGAGGACGGGTCCGAGGAGCTGCCGCAGGCGGTGAGGCCGAGGGCGAGCGCGGCGGAGGCGGCGGCGAAGGCGGTGAGCCTGATGTTCTTACGCACGAAGAGTGCCTTTCTTGCGGTACGGGTCCGGGGTGCGGACCCGCTGGTGGTGGCCCAGGCACGACAAGTGCGGGCTTTCTCCGGTGGGGAGTCTTGGGGGTGGCCCGGGAGGGGCTCAGGCCGTCCGGCCGCGGCGGGCGAGGACGCGCACCACGCCGTCGCCGATCAGCTGGATCACGGTGACGAGGGCGATCAGGACCACGACGGTGGCGACCATGAACCCGGTCTCGAAGCGCTGGAAGCCGTAGGTGATGGCCTTGGAGCCGAGTCCTTCGCCGCCGACGGCGCCGGCCATGGCGGAGTAGCCGACCAGGGTGATGACGGTGGTGGTGACGGCGGCGACCAGGGAGGGCAGGGCCTGCGGGAGCAGGACCTTGCCGACGAGGGTGGGGATGCCGCCGCCCATGGACTCGACGGCTTCGATCAGGCCGTGGTCGACCTCGCGGACGGCCGTCTCGACGAGCCGGGCGAAGAAGGGGATGGCGCCGATGGCGAGCGGGACGATCATGGCGGTGGGGCCGATGAAGGTGCCGACGACGGCGGTGGTGACCGGGATCAGGGCGATCAGCAGGATGATGAACGGCAGCGAGCGGCCTATGTTCACGATCACGCCGAGGGCCTTGTTGAGCGGCTGGTTGCGCAGGAGGCCGCCCTTGTCGGTGAGGACGAGGAGGATGCCCAGGGGCAGTCCGCCGAGGACGGTCACCACGGTGGACCACAGGACCATGTAGAGGGTGTCGTAGGTGCCCTGGGTGAGCAGGGGCTGCATCTCGGACCAGGTCACTTGGCACCATCCTTGACCAGTTCGGCCAGTTCGTTGTCGATCTCGTCCGTCCCGTCCACGACGTCGACCTGGAGGCCCTGCTCGCGCAGGAAGCCGACGGGTACGACGTTGTCCTCGTAGCGGCCGGGCAGCTCGATGCGCATGCGGCCGATCTGGCGGCCGGCGACGGTGTCCATCGCGGCGCCGAGGATCGAGATGTCGATGTTGTACGTGCGGGCCAGCTGGGAGATGACCGGCTGGGTGGCGGCCTCTCCGTGGAAGGTGACGTCGACGACCGTGCGTTCCGGGCCGGTGGCGGTGCCGCTGACCGGGAAGAGTTCGGCGGCGAGCTCGGATCCGGGGGTGGCGAGCAGCTCGGCGACGGTGCCGGACTCGATGATGCGGCCCTTCTTCATCAGGGCGGCGGAGTCGCAGATGCTCTTGACGACGTCCATCTCGTGGGTGATGAGCAGGACGGTGAGGCCGAGCTGCCGGTTGAGGTCGCGCAGCAGCTGGAGGATGGAGCGGGTGGTCTCGGGGTCGAGGGCGCTGGTGGCCTCGTCGGAGAGGAGCACCTTGGGGTCGCCGGCCAGGGCGCGGGCGATGCCGACGCGCTGCTTCTGGCCGCCGGAGAGCTGGGTGGGGTAGGCCTTGGCCTTGTCGGCGAGGCCGACGAGGTCGAGGAGTTCCAGGGCCTTGCGGGAGCGCTCGCGGCGGTCGACGCCGAGGATCTCCAGGGGGAGCTCGATGTTGGCCTGCACGGTCCGCGAGGACAGCAGGTTGAAGTGCTGGAAGACCATGCCGATGCGGCTGCGGGCCTCGCGGAGCTCCTTGCCCGCGCGCCGGCCGCGGCCGGCGAGGGCGGTGAGCTCGACGCCGTCGACGGTCACGGTGCCGGTGGTGGGGCGTTCCAGCAGGTTCACGCAGCGGATGAGGGAGGACTTGCCGGCGCCGCTCTGGCCGATGACTCCGTAGACCTCGCCCTCGCGGACGTGGAGGTCGACGCCGTCCAGGGCGGTGACCTCGCGGCCACGGGACTGGTAGACCTTCGTGAGGCCCGATGTGGTGATCACAGGAATTCCGTCGCTGTCGAGTGCACGGCGTGCGGGACCGTGCACGGGGCAAACATCTGGGGACGCGATACGGGTCGAACCGTCACAAAGGAAGCGTGTCGACACGTGCGCGGGGCTGGAGCGGTCCGGGCCGGGGGTCAGCGGTGACCTGGGCGGCGCAGCGGATCGCCTCGTCTCGCTTCGGGGCGCGAGACCGCGGGGGAAGGGGCCCTCAGAAGGCGCACATTCGACACATACAACGAGCACCGGGCGTCATCGTCGCCTCGGTCGCAAGGGTGCGGCTGCTCGTCGTGGTCATGGGCCCCAGTAAAGCAGACATACCGACTCACCGATCAACGCTGTCCGCATAGCGGACGGATTCCGGTCGCATTCCGGACGGGAGGGGCCGTCCCCGGCGCCCCGTCCCGCGGGGTCCGGGAGCGCTCCCGGCCAGGCGCGGCACGGCCGGGCGGGGTCCCGGCGGCGGCTGCGCGCGGGGCCGGCCGGGGGTGCCCGCTGTGGCCAAGGCCACGGTCGGGGCCCCGGCGGCGCCCCGTGCGCGGCCGCCCCGCGGGCCCGTAATACCCTCGCTGCATGCTCGACGCCCTGACGGCCGCCCTCGGCGTGGCCGCCCTCGCCCTCGCCGCCTGGTGCGGCCACGCCGTCTGGCGGGACCAGCCGACCAAGGACTGGCACTTCATCGGCATGGCCGTGGTGACCCTGCTGGCCCTGGCCCAGCTGGTGGTCGGCGTGGTCCAGCTGGGCCGGGGCGAGAAGCCCGAACAGGGCGCGGTGCTCTTCGTGGCCTACCTGGTGGGCGCCTTCGCGGCGGTCCCGGCCGCCGGGCTGCTCTCGCTGACCGAGCGCACCAAGTGGGGTTCGGTGACGGTGGCCGCGGGCGCGGTCGTCCTCGCCGTGCTCGAGGTGCGCCTCTACGACATCTGGGGATCCGCCGGTGCCTGACACGACGACCGAGACCGAGACCGGCGCCGGGAACGCGGCCGGCGGCCGCAAGCGGCTGGTGTCCGGGCCGGGGCTGCTGCTGGTGTGGCTCTACGGGGTCATGGTGGTGGGCGCGGTCTCGCGCTCGGCCTTCCAGATCTCCAGCGAGTTCGACCGGGCGCCGCTGGCCTACTCGCTGTCGGCGGCGGCCGCCCTGGTCTACGCCTTCATCACGTACTCGCTCGTGCGCGGCGGCGACCGGGCCCGGCGGGCGGCACTGGTGTGCTGCGCCGCCGAGCTCGCGGGCGTGCTGGCCGTCGGGACCTGGACGCTGATCCGGCCCGAGGCCTTCCCCGACGCGACGGTGTGGTCGGACTTCGGGATGGGCTACCTGTTCATCCCGGTGATCCTGCCGGTCACCGGGATGCTGTGGCTGCGCGCGAAGCGCTAGCGCGCGTCGGACCGCCGGGGCTCAGGCACTGACGGTGTAGTCGGCGGGGACTTCGGCGTCCTTCTCCAGGATCACCAGGTGCACGCCGTCGGAGGCGGTGCGGTTGCCGACCTTCGCGTAGCCCGCCTTGCGGTAGAGCCGCAGGTTCGACTCGCTCTTGTGGCCGGTGTGCAGCCGGAAGCGGGTGGTGCCGGCGTGGCCGGCGAGGGCCTCCTCGACCGCGCGCAGCAGCCGGGCGCCCAGACCGTGGCCCTGGAGGCGGGGGTGTACGCACAGCTTGGCGATGCTGGCCGTGCCGTCCTCGCCGAGGCTGCCGCGCACCGTGCCGACGACCTCGTCGCCGAGCCGGGCCACCAGGACGGTGTCCTTGGCGAGCTCTTCCTTCAGGGAGTCCAGGGACTGGGTGAGCGGCTGGATGAGCCAGTTGCCGTACAGCTCGGCCTCCCTCTGGAACGCCAGGTACTGCAGCTTGAAGATCTGCTCGGCGTCTTCGGCGGCCGCCGCCGAAATGGTCACGCTCATGCCCATGTGCGCATGCCTCCCGCTCACCGGTAGCTCTCTGGTCTACCGCTCCTTTCCCCAAGGGCCAGGAGCCGCAACCTCTCCGGCCAGCATTCTGCGCAGACATCCCAGGCAACGGGAACGTACCGGCCCCAAACTTCCTTGTGAGATACCCAACTCTCCTGCGATTTCACGGTAGGTGAGGTCCCTGGGCGAGAGAAGTGCGGCCACCAGCTCGGGGCAGCGTCCGGGCAACCGGGCGACCGCCGATCGGAGGGCGCGGTTCTGCTCCCCGTGCAGCAGGGCGCGTTCGGGTTCGTCGGCCGTGTCCGCGCGGGCGGCCCCGCACGGGATCTCGCGCCGCGCCCGCCTGCGGGCGAGCCGGGCCTCGGCCCGCACCGCCCGCCGCAGCCAGCGGGCCCGGCCGGCGGGGCCGGGGCCGGGCGGGCCCTGCTCCAGCAGCCTGACCCAGACGGCCTGTTCCAGGTCGGCGGCGTCCAGCCCGGCGGCGGGGGCCTCCGCGGCCGCCTCGGCGGAGAGCAGCGGGCGCAGCTCCTCGATCAGTTCCGGTTCGCGTCGCAGGTCCATGCCGGGCGGGACGCGGCGGCCGGGCCGGGCGGTTTCCCCGCCGGACCCGGCCCACCCGTACGTGGCCGGGGGCCTAGCGGTTGACGCCGCGTCCGGGGCGGAAGGCCTCGGCGGCGAGGAGTCCGGTGTCGGGGTTGTCGGTGAAGATGGCGTCGATGCCGAGCTCGAAGTAGCGCTTGAAGGCGCCGAAGGCGTCCCCGTAGGCGGTGGGGTCGGTGCCCTTGCGGTACTCGGCCGGCAGGAAGCTGTTCTCGTTGCGGGCCGTGTAGGGGTGCAGGACGAGCCCCCGGGCGTGGGCGTCGCGCACCAGGGTGGTCGGGGTGCCGAGCCTGCCCTCCGCGTCGCGCGGGACGATGAGGTCCAGGGTGGGGCCGATGCCCTGGGCGAAGCCGGCGATCCACTTCAGGCCCTCGGGCTTGACCAGGTCGGCGACGGTACGGGGGTCCTTGGCCGTCTCGAAGTCCCAGGGCCGGGTGTTCGCGGCGGAGAGCAGCACCACGCGCGGGGCGGACACCAGGCGGGAAAGGCGCTGGATGCTGGAGGGCTCGAAGGACTGGAGGAAGACGGCGGCGTCCCGGCCGTCGCGGCCGTAGCGGCGCAGCAGGGCGGCCAGCGGCTCCTCCAGGCCGAGGCCGAGGCCGCGGAAGTAGGTGGGGTGCTTGGTCTCGACGTGCAGCCAGACCCGCCGGCCGCGGCGCCCGCCCTCGCGGTCGGCCCAGCGCAGCACCTCTTCGAAGGTGGGGACGGCCCAGCGGCCGTCGTAGAGGGTGTTGCGCTGGCGGATGGCCGGAATGCGCTCCTTGGCGCGCAGGGTGCGCAGCTCGGCGAGGGTGAAGTCCTCGGTGAACCAGCCGGTGACGGCGACGCCGTCGACGGTCTTGGTGGTGCGCCGGCCGGTGAACTCGGGGCGGTCGGCGACGTCGGTGGTGCCGCCGATCTCGTTCTCGTGGCGGCAGACGAGGTGGCCGTCCTTGGTGGGGACGAGGTCCTGCTCGATGACGTCGGCGCCGAGGTCGAGGGCGAGCTGGTAGGAGCCGAGGGTGTGTTCGGGCCGGTAGCCGCTGGAGCCGCGGTGGCCGATGACCAGGGGGACGGGGAGGTCGCGGTAGCCGCCCTCGCCCCGGCGGGCCTCGGCGGCGGAGGCGGTCGCGGCGGAGAGGGGGGCGATCCCGGTTCCGGCCGCGAGGACCGCGGCTCCCAGGACGGTGCGCCGGGCTGTCCCACCTTGCGTCATCAGTGCCACTCCTTGTTCGGATTCGGTTGGAAATCGCTCGGCTTCTTTTGGAAATCGGCGAGCCGATGGTAGGCAAGGGGGATGGCGGGTGGGTGGGGTCACGCGGAACATGGCGGAAACACACGTCAACACCGCGTATCCACCTCGTGAACCCGATGTGCGATCAGGGGTGACCCGCGAGTATCGTCCTCACCTGCACTACCGCCGTGTGGTGCGAAAACCGCTTTTCGATGCCGGAGGGCTCACGTTGTTCCGTACCGCGCTCATCAAAGCCACTGCTGGATCGGCCATCCGCCTGATGTTCCGCACCAGGGTGGAGGGGCTGGAGAACATTCCGGGCACCGGCCCGGTGATCCTGGCGGGCAATCACCTGACCTTCATCGACTCGATGATCCTGCCGATGGTGTGCGACCGCACGGTCCACTTCATCGGCAAGGACGAGTACGTGACGGGCAAGGGCCTCAAGGGCCGGCTGATGGCGTGGTTCTTCACCGGCGCCGGCATGATCCCCGTGGACCGCGACGGCGCGAACGGCGGCGTCGCCGCGCTGATGACGGGCCGCCGGATCCTGGAGGAGGGCAAGATCTTCGGGATCTACCCCGAGGGCACCCGCTCCCCCGACGGCCGGCTCTACCGCGGCCGGACCGGCATCGCCCGCCTCACCCTGATGACGGGCGCCCCCGTGGTCCCGTTCGCGGTGATCGGCACGGACAAGCTCCAGCCCGGCGGCAAGGGCATGCCCCGCCCGGGCCGGGTCACCATCCGCTTCGGCGAGGCGATGGAGTTCTCCCGCTACGAGGGCATGGACCGCGACCGCTACGTGCTGCGCGCGGTCACCGACTCGGTGATGGCCGAGGTCATGCGGCTGTCGGGCCAGGAGTACGTCGACATGTACGCGACCAAGGCGAAGGCGGCCTGAGCCCCCGCCCTACTGGCGCTGGAGTGACCGGCTGACGCCCGCCGCCGTCGTGGTGGCGAGGATCCAGCCGGTCACGATCAGAAGGTACGACAGCCACTGGTACCAGCCGCCCGGCGCGAAGGCCTCTTCCTGGCCGAAGCCGATGATCGGCAGCAGCAGGTCGATGGTGTAGAAGAGCGGGTTGAAGTCGGGGGCCTCCCCCGGCTTCAGCGGCCTGGGGTGGTGCAGCCCGTACGCGATCCAGCCGGTCAGCACCAGCAGCAGGAGCCAGCCCGCCGCGCGCAGCGGCCGGAAGCCGTAGCCGACGGTCGCGTCCTGGAGCAGCCCCCACAGGCGGGCGTGCCGGGGCAGCGTGTGCCGGTGCCGGCGGAGCTTGGCGAGCTGGACGCTGCGGGCGGCCGCCTCGTCGCCGACGGTGCGGTAGGCGGCGGCGAGCTGTTCGTAGGCGTGCGGGAGGTAGCCGGACTCCTCGCGTTCCAACAGCGGCAGCCGCTGCTCGGCGGGCAGGAGCGGGTGCAGCACCCGGTAGCCGAGCCCCTCGGTGCGGACCACCGGGGGCCAGGTGTCCGGTTCGGCGTAGAGCATGTCCAGCTGGCTGCGGCGCAGGTTGACGATGCCGTCGATGGGCGGGCACTTGCGCAGCCACAGCTCCCCTATGGCACAGCTGCTGGCGCGCAGGGCCACCCCGCCGGGGTTGGCGAGCCGGGCCCGGGTGAGCATCAGCTGGCCGGGGACACGGGCGCCGGTGAGGTTGACCATTCCCTCGGCCTCCAGCCGGTGGCCGCGCAGGTCGGTGCCGACGGAGACGGTCTCGGCGTGCAGGGCGATCCCGCCGGGGGCGAGCAGCCTGGCCCGGTCGAGGCTGATCTGTCCGGCGACGGTGGCGCCGTTGACGCGGAGCTGGCCGTGGACGGTGAGTCCGTCGGCGACGAGGTCGGTCCCTATCTCGGCGTGGTTGAGCTGGAGCGGGGGCTCGTCGTGTTCTTCGGCGTCGGCGTCGGGCTCCGCGCCGGCGGCAGGGCGGATCACCGCGTCCTGGAGGAAGAGGCCGCCCGCGATCCGGGCCCCGGCGAGGCGGACGGGCCCGGTGACGCGGCAGCCGCTCAGCCGGAGGGCGAGGTCGACGCTGACGGTGGAGGCGGTGAGTCCGGGCAGCGCCGACTGCGAGAGGCTGACGGCCCGCAGCCGGGCCCCGTACAGCTGGGGTTTGCGCTCGAACCAGCAGCCGCGCAGCCGGATGGCGTGCTCGACGTCGGCGTACTTGAGGTTGAGCTTGCCGGTGACGCGGGCGCCCTTGACGTTGAGCTCGGCGACCTGCCCCGCGGCGGCGGGGCGGCCGAGCAGGAGGGCGGCGAGCACGTCGGCGCGTACGGTCCGCCCCTCCCCCCAGGCGTGCCCGCCGGAGGCGTCCTCGTCGGGGCCCTCGCGGAAGTCGACGCCTTCGCCGCGCGGGAAGGCTTCCCATACGCGGCGTTCGGCGGGGGTCAGGTCGGTGATCTCCATCGCCGGGATGGTGTCCCGGGTCCCGACGGGCTGTCAACTCCGCCCGGGACACCGCTCCCTGGCGTCGGGTCAGTGCTCGACGCCGTCCTGGAGCTCCTGGCCCTTCAGCAGGAACCAGGCCGCCGCGGCGGTGGCGAGCAGGACGGCCGCGCCGACGCCGGAGGCGAGCCGCAGCCCGTCCACGAAGGCCTCCTGGGCCGCGCCGACCATGGTGTGGGCGGTCTGCGGGTCCAGGACCTTGGCGGCTTCGACGGCCCCGCCGAGGGACTCGTGGGCCGCGTCGGCCACCGGGGCGGGGACCGTCTGCGGGGCGGTGAAGCCCTGGTAGACGCCCGTGACGATGGAGCCGAGCAGGGCGATGCCGAGCGCGGCGCCCAGCTCGTAGGCGGTCTCCGAGACGGCCGAGGCCGAGCCGGCCTGCTCCTTGGGCACGCTGGAGAGGATCACGTCCGCGGTGACCGTGAAGGAGAAGCCCGCGCCGAGGCCGACGCCGAGCAGGGCCGCGCCGAGCAGCGGGTAGCCGCTGTCGGGGTGGATCAGGGTGAGGGCGGCCAGGGCCACGCCGATGGCGGCCAGACCGCCGGACACGATGACCCGCACCGAGTACCGGCGGGCGTAGCGGCCGGCGACGAGGCCGGTGAAGACGGCGCCGATGGCGGCGGGCAGTTCGGCCAGGCCGGCCTCCAGGGGGTCGCGGCCCTGGACCAGCTGGAGGAACTGGGACAGGAAGAAGACCAGCCCGGAGAGGCCGAAGACGGTCAGCAGGTCGGCGAGGACGGCGCCGGAGAACCCGCGGTGCTTGAAGAGCCGCATGTCGAGCAGCGGCGAGGCCAGGGTGAACTGGCGGCGCACGAAGCCGTACAGGCAGCCGGCGCCGAGGACGGCGGCGGCCCCGACGCCCCAGGTCGGGCCGTGGGTGGCGACTTCCTTGACCGCGTAGACCACGCCGATGACGCCGACGAGGGAGAGGGCCACGCTGAACAGGTCCCAGGGGCCGGCGACGGGGTTCCTGGACTCGGGCAGCAGCTTGATGCCGACCAGGACGAGGACGGCCATCACGGGCAGGTTGATGAGGAAGACCGAGCCCCACCAGAAGTGCTGGAGCAGGGCCCCGCCGACGACCGGTCCGACGGCCGCGCCGGCGGAGGCGGTGGCCCCCCAGATGCCGATGGCGAGGCTGCGCTCCCGGGGGTCGTGGAAGATGTTGCGGATGAGGGCGAGGGTGGACGGCATCAGAGTGGCGCCGGCGACGCCGAGCAGGGCCCGGGCCACGATCATCATCTCGGGGCTGGTGGCGTAGGCGTTCAGGACGGAGACGCCGCCGAAGGCGGTGGCGCCGAGCAGCAGCAGCTTCTTGCGGCCGATGCGGTCGCCGAGGGATCCCATGGAGACGAGCAGGCCGGCGATGACGAAGGAGTAGATGTCGCCGATCCACAGCAGCTGGGTGCCGGACGGCTTGAGGTCCTCGCTGAGGGAGGGCGTGGCGAGGCCGAGTACGGTGGCGTCGACCGCGACCAGCAGCACGGCCAGGACGAGCACGGAGAGCGCCAGCCAGCGTCCGCGGCTCCTCCCCTCCGCTCCCGTCCGGCGGTCCAGCTGTTCGGTTCCGGTCATCACTCCACGCTCCGTCGTGCGCCACCGAGCAGCAGCTCGATGATCATGTATTGGAAGTCCTTGGCCGCGACCCGGCCGTCCATGACGGCCCAGGCGCAGGTGCCGATGAGGCCGTAGAGGGCCTCGGTGAGCCAGGCCGGGCTCAGGTCGATCCGGATGTCGCCCTCCTGCTGGCCGCGCCGGAAGAGCGCGCCGACGCGCGCGTCGAGGCGGGCCCAGCCCTCGTTGACCTGGTCGCCCTCGAAGAGCTGGTTCTCGGTGACGAGGAAGGCCAGCAGCTGGGCGTCGGTCTCGGTTTCGGCGACGAGGCGGCGCAGGGCCTCCACGGCCGTGCCCTCGTCGAGGCGGGCCCGGTCGAAGGCGATCTCGAACCGGCGGATGCCGAAGTCCTCGAGGGCCCGCACGAGGGCGTCGCGCCCGGCGAAGTGCCGGTGGAGGGTCGCCCGGCCGATTCCGGCGGCGCGGGCCACCTCGTCCATCGTCGCGGTCGACTTGCGGGAGAGCAGGGCCGCCGCGTCGCGGAGCACCTGGTCACGATCCATGGCCATGAGACAACCATACCTCAAATGAGACGCCAATGTCTCACTCGGGGGAAAACGGGCTGCCGGAGGGGCGGCCGGGGAGGAAGGGTGTGTGTGCATGAAGCCACTGCTGCTGATCGATGTCGACGGACCCCTGAACCCGTACGGGGCCCGGCCCCAGCGCCGTCCGGAGGGCTACACCACCCACCGGATGCGGCCCACGGGCTTCACGGACGGCAAGCCCCTGCGGGTCTGGCTCCACCCCGGCCACGGGGCGGAGCTGCTCGCGCTGGCGGACGCGTACGAGCTCGTCTGGGCCACCACCTGGAAGGACGAGGCCAACGACTGGATAGGCCCGCACCTGGGCCTGCCCCGGCTGCCGTACATCGACTGGCCGGTGATGCACGGCCGGGCGCCGCGCGGCACCTTCTGGAAGACGCAGTACGTCCTGGAGTACGCGGGCGCGCGCCCCTTCGCCTGGATCGACGACGACATCACGGACCTGGACCGCGAGTACGTCGCACAGCACCACCCGGCGCACGCGCTGCTCATGCACGTGGACGAGCGGACCGGCCTGACCCGGCCGGACTTCGACGCCCTGGCGGACTGGGCCGATGAACACACTCGTTGATCTTTTGGGGTGAACCCTCGTGACCGGGCCTTATGCGGCTCGCCGGGAAGGCGGGAGAGTCCTGCCCATGAACGGATCGAGGAAGCTGGCCCTCGGGGCCGCTGCGATGGCACTCACGGTCGGCGGCGCGTTCGCCGTCTCCTCCGCCTCGGCGGAGCCGACACGCACCAGGAAGGCCGCGGCGACGTCCACCGCCTTCGCCAAGGTCCGGGCGGACGGGGTGATCCTGGCCTGGTCCGGCATGAACAGCGTCCAGCACCTCGGCACCGGGCGCTACCTCCTGGCCACGAGCGCCGACATCACCTACTGCGCCCTGCTGGGCACGGTCAACAAGAACAACTTCGACGACCCCGGCCCGGGCAGCTCCTCCATCCTGGTCGGCCAGGCCGGGCCCAGGAGCATCTTCATCCGCACCGCGACGCCGTCCTCCGGCGGGAGCCGGGCCGTGGACGACGACCGGCCGTTCTCGGTCAGCGTCGTCTGCTGACACCCGGACACGCGCCGGAGGGGCGGTGCGCACCGGGCGGGTGCGTACCGCCCCTCCGGGCGTTCGGCGACTACTGCCTGTGGATCGCCCAGGCGTGCTGGATGACCAGGTCGGCCTTGAGCTCGGTGAGCTGGACGGCCACCGCCGAGGGGGCGGTACCGCCGCGGCCGTTGCGGGAGGCCAGGGCGCCGGGGACGTTGAGGACGGTGCGGACCTCGGGGGTCAGGTGCTCCGAGATCTTCGCGAACTGGGCGTCGGTGAGCTCGTCGAGCTCGATGCCCTCGGCCTCGCAGACCTTGACGCACTCGCCGGCGACCTCGTGCGCCACCCGGAAGGGCACGCCCTGCTTGACCAGCCACTCGGCGATGTCGGTCGCGAGGGAGAAGCCCGCCGGGGCCAGCTCCTCCATCCGCTCGCGGTTGACCGTGAGGGTGGCCATCATCCCGGTGAAGGCCGGCAGCAGGACCTCCAGGGTGTCGCAGGAGTCGAAGACGGGCTCCTTGTCCTCCTGGAGGTCCCGGTTGTAGGCCAGCGGCAGCGCCTTGAGGGTGGCCAGCAGGCCGGTCAGGTTGCCGATGAGGCGGCCCGACTTGCCGCGCGCCAGCTCCGCGATGTCCGGGTTCTTCTTCTGCGGCATGATCGACGAGCCGGTGGAGAAGGCGTCGTGGAGGGTGACGAAGGAGAACTCCTTCGTGTTCCACAGGATGATCTCCTCGGCGATCCGGGACAGGTTGATCCCGATCATCGCGGTGACGAAGGCGAACTCGGCGACGAAGTCGCGCGAGGCCGTGCCGTCGATCGAGTTGCCGACCGAGCCGCGCTCGAAGCCCAGGTCGGCGGCGACCGCCTCCGGATCCAGGCCGAGCGAGGAGCCGGCCAGGGCGCCCGAGCCGTACGGGGAGACCGCCGTACGGGTGTCCCACTGCCGCAGCCGCTCGGCGTCCCGGGACAGGGACTGCACGTGGGCCAGCACGTGGTGGGCGAAGAGGACCGGCTGCGCGTGCTGGAGGTGGGTCCGGCCCGGCATCGCCACGTCCGGGTGCGACTCGGCCAGGCCGACCAGCGCGTCCTGGAGGTCGGCGATCAGGCCTCCGATGGTCCGCGCGTGGTCGCGCAGGTACATCCGGAAGAGCGTGGCGACCTGGTCGTTGCGCGAGCGCCCGGCCCGCAGCTTGCCGCCGAGGTCGGGGCCGAGCCGCTCCAGCAGACCCCGCTCCAGCGCGGTGTGGACGTCCTCGTCGGCGACCGTCCCGACGAAGGAGCCGTCGGCCACGTCGGCCTCCAGCCGGTCGAGGCCCTCGATCATGCGGTCGAGCTCCTCGGAGGTGAGCAGGCCCGCCTTGGCGAGCACGCGGGCGTGGGCGCGCGAGCCGGCGATGTCGTAGGGGGCCAGGCGCCAGTCGAAGTGGACCGACGCGGACAGCTTCGCGAGGGCCTCCGAAGGGCCGTCGGCGAACCGGCCGCCCCAGAGCCGGACGTCACCGTTGTTGCTGCTCACAGCTACTGCTCCTCATGAGGGTGGAAGTGGACGGCCTCCCCGCCGCGGAGGTAGCGGGGAGGCCGTCCCGGTACAGCGTCAAACGATTCAGGCGGGGTCGCGAAGCGCGGCGGTCCACGGCAAGAATAAGCATAACTATGCATTGCTCCGTATGTTTCGTCAATCGAGCTTCCTCTCTGCGTCGCTGACCAGGCCGTATACGGGGGCGGGACGCCGAGCCGCCGCCTACCATCGGGGGCGGATCCAGCCGGGGAGGGCACATGTGGAGCGCGGCCGAGCACGAGGCCATGGGGCGGGGCGTGGCCCGGGAGCTGATGCGCGGGGACACCGTCCCGGTGGCCGGCCGGCTCCTCGGGAACGGGCCGGAGGCCTGGATCGCCTTCGACCGGGAGATGCGGCGCCTCCAGCGGTTCCCGGGGGCCGGGGCGCACGTCGACCGGCTGGAGGCGCGGCTGTGCCACCCCGACGGGCGGATCCGCGCCTCCGCGCTCGCCGCCTGGCGCAATCCTCCGGCCCAGCTCGTCCTGATCCGGTGCGCCGACTGGGTCCCGCAGGTACGGGAGCGCGCCCGCAGGGTGCTGGGCCGGGTGGTGGCCCACCACCCCGTCCGCACCCGGGACCGGGCCCGCAGGGCGCTGAACCGGCCGGTGGCCGACGATCCCGCCCGCGTGCTGGCCGCGCTCACCCCGCTCGCCCTGCGGCTGGGCGGTCGCGAGCAGGGCGCCTGGGCCGTCGAGCAGCTGGAGGCCGCCCTCGGCGGCCGGTACTCCGTCCTCGCCGCGTGGTGGCGTCCCGGGCTGCCCTCGACGACCTGGAGCTGGAACTCGCTGACCCCCCGGCAGCGCGAGCACCTGCTGGAGCGCCTGGCCGGGAGCGCCGACCGGCCGACCCGCCGCTTCGCCACCCGGGTGGCCCTCGGCGTCGGGCGGTACGGCGCGGGGGAGCTCGCCCGGCGGGCCGCCGTCGAGCGCGATCCGGCGACCGGCCGGATGTGGACCGACGCCGCGCTGGCGGCGCTGGCCGCCGGCGGGCCGGACGAGGGGGCGGTCGACACCCTGCTCGGCTCGCGCTTCCCGCAGGTGCGGGCCGCCGGGGTCACCGCCCTGCGCCGGGCCGGGCGGGCGGCGGAGGCCGACCGCTTCCTCGCCGACCGGGCGGGGTCCGTACGCGCCTGCGCCCGCTGGCTGCTGCGCCAGGACGGCGGAGACCCGCACGCGCACTACCGCGCGCTGCTCGCGGACCCGGAGCGGGTGGACCGGTACGCGGTGACCGGCTTCACCGAGGTGGCCGGACGGGAGGACGCCCCGCTGCTGCGCCCCCTGCTGGAACACCGCGACGGCCCGGTGCGGGGCGCCGCCCTGGCGGGGCTGCGCCGGCTGGGGGCCCGCGTGGAGACCCCGTTGCTGCTGGCCCTGCTGGAGGACTCCTCGGCATCGGCGGCCCGCGAGGCCGCGCTGCACCTGCTCCCGGGGGCCGGGAGGCTGGACGCCGCCGCGCTGGCCGCCCTGGCCGGGCCGCGGCGCCGCCAGCACACCCGCAGGGCCGCCTTCCGGCTGCTGCACGGCCGGGGCGGGAGCGCCGAACTGCGGGCGTCGGTGGCCCTGCTGACGGACCCCGACCCGGGGACCCGTCGGCGCGCGCGGGACCGGGTGGCCTCCTGGAACTGGCTGTCCACCCTGGACGAGGGCGAGGCGGCACGGGCGGAGCTGGGCGGGCTGCTGGCACGGGCGGCCGAGGAACTGGACGCCCTCGACCTGCGCCTGTCCCACTCCCCCGGGGCCCGAGGGCCCGGGCGGGCGCGTCGGATCGGGTGACCTCGGCCCGGCGGCCCCGCTCCCGCCCCGGCCGGGCCCTACCGTCTGACCTGTGCTGCGCAACGCTCTGATCGCCGGTTCGCTGCTCCTCGCCGGGCTGTGGCCGTACGGGCCCGATCCGCTGCCCGCCCGCCTCGCCGACACCGGCGGCGGCAGTCAGCTGATCACCGCCGTCGCACCCGCGCCGGGCTCCACCACGGGTCTGCTGACCTGGTGGGACCGGCGGGCGGGCCGCTGGTACGAGGCCGGGCGCGCGCCCGCCCGGTTCGGCGCGAACGGCCTGACCGAGGGGGCCGCCCGGACCCAGGGCACGAACACCACCCCGGCCGGCCTGTACGACCTGCCGTACGCCTTCGGCACCGCGCACGCTCCGGCCGGCACGGAGTACGCCTACCGGCGGGTGACGGACCGTTCGTGGTGGTGCCAGGACAACGCCTCCGGCAGCTACAACCGCTGGACGGAGCCGCTGCCCGCCGACTGCGCACCGGGCGAGTCCGAGCACCTGGCGGCGTACGGGACCCAGTACGCGCACGCCCTGGTCATCGGCTTCAACTACGAGCGCCCGGTGCGCGGCCGGGGCGCGGGCATCTTCCTGCACGTGGACGGCAGGGGCGCGACGGCGGGCTGCGTCTCCGTGCCGCGGGGCGCGATGCGCGAGCTGCTGCGCTGGGCGAACCCGCGCCGCTCCCCGCACATCGCCATCGGCACCGAGGACGGCCCGCTGGCCGTGACCCGGTACTGAGGGGGTGCCCAGGGGGTGTTGCGAAAGTCCCGCACGGCGCCCGCGGCGCCCGGCACGCACTTCCGCAACACCCCCTAGCCCTCCTTCTGCGCCAGGCGCAGCATGTGGTCGGCCAGGGCCTGGCCGCCCGAGGGGTCGCGGCTGATGAGCATCAGGGTGTCGTCGCCGGCGATGGTGCCGAGGACCGCGTGCAGTTCGGCCTGGTCGATGGCCGAGGCGAGGAACTGCGCGGCCCCGGGCGGGGTGCGCAGGACCACGAGGTTCGCGGAGGCCTCGGCCGAGATCAGCAGTTCGCCGGAGAGGCGCCGCATGCGCTCCTCCTTGGCCGATTCGCCGAGGGGGGCCTGCGGGGTGCGGAAGCCGCCCTCGCTGGGAACCGCGTAGATCAGCTCGCCGCCGGTGTTGCGGATCTTCACCGCGCCCAGCTCGTCGAGGTCGCGGGAGAGCGTCGCCTGGGTGACGCTCAGCCCGTCGTCGGCGAGCAGTTTGGCCAGCTGGCTCTGGGAGCGGACCGGCTGCCGGTTGAGGATGTCCACGATCCGGCGGTGGCGGGCGGTGCGGGTCTGCGGAACGGAGGGGCCGCCGTTCTGCTCGTGTTCCTGCGCCTGGCTCATCGTCGTCTCATTCTCCGGATCGTCCCGCTTCGTCGAGGATGCCGGGAAGTGCCCGGACGAACGCGTCGACCTCGGCCTCGGTGATGACGAACGGGGGCATCAGCCGTACGACGTCGGGGGCGGGCGCGTTGACCAGGAATCCGGCCTGCTGAGCCGCCAGCTGCACCTGCGGTGCAAGGGGCTCCGTCAGCACGATACCCAGCAACAGGCCCGACCCGCGGACGTGGGAGACCAGCCGGTGACCGGAGGCTTCGATTCCGGAGCGCAGCCGCTCGCCCCGGGCCTTGACCCGGTCGAGCAGTCCGTCGGTGGCGATGGTGTCGATCACCGCGAGGCCGGCGGCGCAGGCGACCGGGTTCCCGCCGAAGGTGGTGCCGTGCTGGCCCGGCCGGAGCAGCCCGGCCGTCGGCCCGAAGGCGGCGACGGCGCCGATGGGCAGGCCGCCGCCGAGGCCCTTGGCGAGCGTGACCAGGTCCGGCTCGACGCCTTCGTGCTGCTGGTACTCGAACCAGGTGCCGCAGCGGCCGATGCCGGTCTGGACCTCGTCGAGGGCGAGTAGGGTCCCGGTGGCCCGGGTGATCTCGCGGGCGGCCGTCAGGTAGCCGGCGGGCGGGACGACGACGCCGTTCTCACCCTGGATCGGCTCGATGAGGACGAGCGCGGTCTCCTCGGTGACGGCGGCCCGCAGGGCCTCGACGTCGCCGTAGGGGACGTGGGTGACGTCTCCGGGCAGCGGGAGGAACGGGGCCTGCTTCTTCGGCTGCCCGGTGAGCGCGAGGGCGCCCATGGTCCGGCCGTGGAAGCCGCCGTCGGTGGCGACCATGTGCGTCCGGCCGGTGAGCCGACCGATCTTGAAGACGGCTTCGACCGCCTCTGTGCCGGAGTTGCAGAAGAAGACCCGGCCCTCGCGGCCGAACAGCTGGAGCAGCCGCTCGCCGAGGGCGATGACCGGCTCGGAGGAGAAGAGGTTGGAGACGTGGCCGAGGGTCTTCACCTGCGCGGTGACGGCCTCGACGATCGCCGGGTGGGCGTGGCCGAGGGCGTTGACCGCGATGCCGCCGACGTAGTCGGTGTACTGCGCGCCGTCGGCGTCCCAGACCTGGGCCCCCTCGCCGCGTACGAGGGCCACGGCCGGCGTGCCGTAGTTGTCGGTGAGCGCACCCTTCCAGCGGGCGGCGTACTCCTCGTTGTGCGTCATTGTGCTCCCCCTTGCCGTGCGTCGGGCTCGTGCGTCGCGGGCTGCGGATCGGGCACCACCATGGTGCCGATGCCCTGGTCGGTGAAGATCTCCAGCAGGATCGAGTGCTGGACGCGTCCGTCGAGGACGCGGGCCGTCGGGACCCCGCCCCGCACGGCGTGCAGGCAGCCCTCCATCTTGGGCACCATGCCGCTGGACAGCTCGGGCAGCAGCTTCTCCAGCTCGCCGACCGTGAGCCGGCTGATGACCTCGTCGCTGTGGGGCCAGTCCGCGTAGAGGCCCTCGACGTCGGTGAGGACCATCAGCGTCTCGGCGCCGAGCGCGGCGGCCAGGGCGGCGGCCGCGGTGTCGGCGTTGATGTTGTAGACGTGGCCGTCGTCGGCGCTGCGGGCGATGGAGGAGATGACCGGGATCCGGCCGTCCGCGAGGAGCGCCTCGATCGCGCCGGTGTCGATGGAGGTGATCTCCCCGACCCGGCCGATGTCGACGAGCTCGCCCTCGATCTCGGGCTTGTGCTGGGTGGCGGTGATGGTGTGGGCGTCCTCGCCGGTCAGGCCGACGGCGAGCGGGCCGTGCTGGTTGAGCAGCCCGACCAGCTCCCGCTGGACCTGCCCGGCCAGCACCATGCGGACGATGTCCATCGCCTCGGGCGTGGTGACGCGCAGGCCCGCCTTGAACTCGCTGACCAGGCCTTCCTTGGCGAGCTGGGCCTTGATCTGCGGGCCGCCGCCGTGGACCACGACCGGCTTGAGGCCGGCCTGGCGCAGGAAGACCACGTCCTGGGCGAAGGCCGCCTTGAGCTCCTCGTCGATCATGGCGTTGCCGCCGAACTTGATGACGACGATCTTGCCGTTGTGGCGGGTGAGCCAGGGCAGGGCCTCGATGAGGATCTCCGCCTTGGGCAGCGCGGTGTGCTTCCTCGCGGCGCTCACGACGAGTACGCGCTGTTCTCGTGGACGTACTCGGCCGTCAGGTCGTTGGCCCAGACGACGGCCGACTCGGTGCCGCTCGACAGGTCGGCGGTGATGCGCACCTCGCGCCCCTTCATCGAGACCAGGTCGCGGTCCTCGCCGACCGAGCCGTTCCGGCAGACCCAGACGCCGTTGATGGCGACGTTGAGGCGGTCCGGGTCGAAGGCCGCCTTCGTGGTGCCGATGGCGGAGAGCACCCGGCCCCAGTTCGGGTCCTCGCCGTGGATGGCGCACTTGAGCAGGTTGTTGCGGGCGATGGACCGGCCGACCTCGACCGCGTCGTCCTCGCAGGCCGCGCCGACCACCTCGATGCGGATGTCCTTGCTGGCGCCCTCGGCGTCTCCGATGAGCTGGCGGGCCAGGTCGTCGCAGACGGTCCGGACGGCCCCGGCGAAGTCCTCGTACGCCGGGACCTGCCCGGAGGCGCCGGAGGCGAGCAGCAGCACCGTGTCGTTGGTGGACATGCAGCCGTCGGAGTCGACCCGGTCGAAGGTGGTGCGGGTGGCGTCGCGCAGCGCCTTGTCCAGGGTGGCGCCGTCCAGGTCGGCGTCGGTGGTGAGGACGACGAGCATGGTGGCCAGGCCCGGGGCGAGCATGCCCGCGCCCTTGGCCATGCCGCCGACGGTCCAGCCGTCCCGGGTGGCGGTGGCCGTCTTGTGCACGGTGTCGGTGGTCTTGATGGCGATGGCCGCGGCCTCGCCGCCGTCGGCGGAGAGGGCCGCCGCGGCGGTCTCGATGCCCGGCAGCAGCTTGTCCATGGGGAGCAGGACGCCGATCAGGCCGGTGGAGGCGACGGCGATCTCGCCGGCGTTGTGCTCGCCGCCGGGACCGTGCGCGTTGAGGGTGGCAGCGACCTTCTCGGCGGTGGCGTGGGTGTCCTGGAAGCCCTTGGGGCCGGTGCAGGCGTTGGCGCCGCCGGAGTTGAGGACGACGGCGCTGACCGCGCCGCCGCGCAGGACCTGCTCGGACCAGCGGACCGGCGCGGCCTTGACGCGGTTGGAGGTGAAGACGCCGGCGGCGGCCAGTCGCGGCCCGTTGTTGACCACGAGGGCCAGGTCGGGGTTGCCGTTCGCCTTGATCCCGGCGGCGATGCCCGCCGCCGTGAATCCCTGTGCTGCCGTGACGCTCACGGTGCGACTCCGATCGTGGAAAGTCCCAGTGCCTCGGGGAGGCCGAGGGCGATGTTCATGCTCTGCACCGCGCCGCCGGCGGTGCCCTTGGTCAGGTTGTCGATCGCGCTGATGGCGACGACCCGGTGGGCCGACTCGTCGTAGGCGACCTGGAGGTGGACGGAGTTGGAGCCGTACACCGCCTTGGTGGTCGGCCACACGCCCTCGGGGAGCAGCTGGACGAAGGCCTCGTCCGCGTACGCCTTCTCGTAGGCGGCGCGCAGCGATTCCGCGGTGGTGCCGGGGCGGGCCTTGGCCGAGCAGGTGGCGAGGATGCCGCGCGGCATGGGCACCAGGTTGGGGGTGAAGGAGACGGAGACCCTCTCCCCGGCGAGGGGGGAGAGGTTCTGCACCATCTCGGGGGTGTGGCGGTGGACGCCGCCGACCCCGTAGGGGGTCACGGTGCCCATGACCTCGGAGCCCAGCAGGTGCGGCTTGAGGGCCTTGCCCGCGCCGGAGGTGCCGGTGGCGGCGACGACCACGGCCTCGGGCTCGGCGAGCCGCGCCTGGTAGGCGGGGTAGAGCGCGAGCGAGACGGCGGTGGGGAAGCAGCCGGGGACGGCGATGCGCCTGGTGCCGGCGAGGGCGGCCCGGGCGCCGGGGAGCTCGGGGAGGCCGTAGGGCCAGGTCCCGGCGTGCGGGGCGCCGTAGAAGCGGTCCCAGTCGGCGGAGTCCTTGAGCCGGTGGTCGGCGCCCATGTCGACGACGAGCACGTCGTCGCCGAGCCGGGCGGCGACGGCGGCGGACTGCCCGTGCGGCAGCGCGAGGAAGACGACGTCGTGGCCGGCGAGGACCTCGGCCGTGGTGGGCTCCAGGGTCCGGCCCGCGAGCGGCACCAGGTGCGGCTGGAGGGCGCCGAGGAGCTGTCCGGCGTTGGAGTGGCCGGTCAGCGCGCCGATCTCCACCTCGGGGTGGGAGAGCAGCAGGCGCAGGACCTCACCGCCCGCGTATCCGCTCGCTCCGGCCACCGCTACTCGTACCACCATCGGACCCTCCTCCTCGATGGCATGACTATACGTACCTTTGCAGGTTTATGCAAAGGCTTCCCGGGGTCCGTCACCTCCACAGTCGCGCTCGTATTCGACCTGTTCAAGGGGTGCCCGTCACCGAAGTCGCAGGGGCGCGAGGCACCGCTCCCGTGAGGCCGGACTGGGTGTGGAAGCGCCGGGACCGCGGTGCGTAGCGCAGGGTCCACAGGTGCGCGGAGGTGAAGCCGTCCGCGCGCAGCCGCTCCGGCGTCCCGGCCATCAGGGCTGCGGCGACGCCGGTCCCCCGGCCGTCGGGGTGGGCGTGGAAGCCGAGGATCTCGGCGGTACCGGGGGGCCGGGTCTGCGAGGGCCGGTACCAGGACGGGGCCAGGGGCCGGCCCGTCAGCGAGGGCCGGCAGGACGGTCCCCTGGCGCGGGTGGTGCGGGTGGTGCGGGTGGTGCGGGTCAGGCCGCGGGCGTCGGCTCCAGGGGATGGCGGACCCAGACGTTGGGCTCGACGTAGACCGCGTAGTCGTGCTCCGGCTCGCAGCGGACGAGGCTCAGCGCGCCCGGGACGCGGACCTGGCCGGCCTCGCCGAAGGGAAGTCCGGTCCACTCCCGCCACTGGGCGAGGGAGCCGGTGACGGTCATCGACAGCGGGGCCACGGAGTCGATGACGGCCCCCGCCCGCACGTGGACCCGCAGCCACGGGTCGCAGGGGAGGCCGTCCTCGCGGGTGCGGTACGCGTACTCGGACATCGGGGTCTCCGGCTCGGCGGGCTTGCCGTTGGGCCGGACCGGGGCCACGACCTCCGTGAAGCCGGCGGCCCGGGCGCCCTCGCGCATCGCGGCCAGCATCCGCCCGGAGAGCCCCCGCCCCTGCCGGCCGGCGGCGACCGAGATCTCCAGGGCGCTGACCGTGTCCGGCCGGACCCCGCGCCGCCGGTCGGAGAAGGCCCACATCAGGACCCGGTCCCAGCCCTGGGCGGGCAGCACCCCGCCGCGGTCGGCGGCGTGCAGCGCGAAGGGCACGCTGAAGGCCCGGGCCACCACCTCGTCGCCGTCGGTGGCGATGAACACGTACTCCGGGAACTCCGCGACCAGGCGCGGGTAGAGCAGCCAGGCCACGGAGTCGTGCTGGGCGAACTCCGGCCAGGAGTCCTCCATGTCCCACAGCCGGCCGGCCAGTTCGGGGCGGCGGGCGAGAGAGGTGATCTCGATCTCGGTCATGGGGGCAGGCTAGGCGGGCACCTCCCCCGCCTCAACGGGGTTTGGGGTGCGCCTCCCGCAGGGGCGGCCCGGTCACAGCCCGCCGCGCAGCCGCTGGACGGCCTCCACCAGCTCCCCCGGCCCCGAGACCCCGGCGAAGCTCATCCGGACGTACGCGGCGGGCGGCTCCGCGCAGAAGTAGGGGCGGCCCGGGGCCACCGCGACCCCGGCGCGCAGGGCCGCCGCCGCGAAGTCCGCGTCGCTGCCGCCCCCCGCCGGGCGAACCCACAGCTGGTAGCCCCCGCGCGGCAGGTGCGGCACCTCCGCCCCGGGCAGCTCCCGGCGCAGGGCGCCCGCGAGCACCTCGCGCCGGTGGCGCAGCTCGGCGGCGACGGCCCGCAGGTGGCGGGGCCAGGCGGGGGCGCCGACCAGTTCGAGGGCGGCCTCCTGGAGCGGCCTGGGCACGAAGAAGCTGTCCACGACCTGGATGGCGCGCAGCCGGTCCAGGACCGGGCCGCGGGCGGCGAGCGCGCCGACGCGCAGGCTGGGCGAGGTGGCCTTGGTCAGGGAGCGCACGTGGACGACGATCCCGTCGGCGTCCTCGGCGGCCAGGGTCGCGGGCAGCGGGCCCGCGTCCTCGTGGGCGAGGTTGCGGGCGTAGTCGTCCTCGACCACGAAGGCCCCGGCGGCCCGGGCGATCCGCAGCACCTCGGGCCGCCGCTCGGCGGAGAGCACCGCCCCGGTGGGGTTCTGGAACAGCGGCTGGCACACGAAGACCCGCGCACCCGTGGCCTCGAAGGCGGCGGCCAGCAGCTCCGGCCGGACCCCGTCGGCGTCCACCGGGACGGGCACCGGCCGGCAGCCCGAGGCGCGGGCGATGGCCAGCAGGCCGGGGTAGGTGGGCGACTCCACCAGCACGGGCGCACCGGGCGGGGCGAGCGCCCGCAGGGCGGTGGTCAGGGCGCTCTGTCCGCCCGCGGTGACCATCACGTCGGCGGCGCCCAGCGCCCCCACCGCACCCCCGATCTCCCGGGCGAACCAGTCGCGCAGCTCGGGCAGCCCCTCCATCGGCGGCCGCCCCCAGGCCCCGGGCCGGCGCCCGGCCCGCGCGAGGGCGGCGGCCATGGCCCGCTCGGGCTGGAGCGAGGGGTGCAGGTAGCCGCCGTTGAGCTCGATGACCCCCGGCGGCGGCTGGGCCAGCGAGACCAGCACCCCGGAGGCGTCCACCGAACGCGGGACCACCTCCCCGGCACCCTCGGCGCTCAGGGCGACCTCCTGCCAGGAGGTGTCCCCGGGTGCGGGGTCGGCCGTACGGGGGTGGGCGCGGTACACGCCGGCGCCGGGGCGGGTGACCACGAGCCCCTCGGCCGCGAGCTGGGCGAGGGCCCGGGAGACGGTGACGGGGCTGACGCGGTAGCGCTCGACCAGGGCCCGGCTGGACGGCAGCTTTCCACCCACCGGGTAGCGGTCGAGCTCGGACCGCAGGGATTCCGCCAGTTCCGCCACACTGCTACGCTCGTACATGACAGCACAGAATAGCGCTACTCGCCCGACCCCGATAGCAGTCCAGGCGGGGGGCCGCAGCACGGTCCACGCGGGGGGCCGCGGCGGTACCGCCCTCGCCCTCCTCGGGGTGGTCGCCTTCTCGCTGACCTTCCCGGCCACCGCCTGGGGCCTGGAGAGCTTCGGCCCGTGGTCGTTCGTGGCCCTGCGCAGCGTCCTGGCCGCCGCCATCGCGGGCGGCTTCCTGCTCGCCGGCCGGGTGCCGCCGCCGGCCCGGAGGCACTGGGCGGGGCTCGCCGTCGTCGCCGGCGGAGTGGTCGTGGGGTTCCCGCTGCTGACCACGCTCGCCCTGCAGACCTCCACCACCTCGCACGCCGCCGTCGTGGTGGGCCTGCTCCCGCTGACCACGGCCGCCCTGTCGGCCCTGCGCACCGGGACCCGCCCCCCGCGCGCCTTCTGGGCGGCGGCCGTCGCCGGGGCCCTGGTGGTCCTCGCCTTCACCCTCGCCCAGAGCGGCGGCGCCCCCTCCGCCGGGGACGCCTACCTGTTCGGGGCGCTCCTGGTCTGCGCGGCCGGCTACACCGAGGGCGGCCGCCTGGCCCGGCTGATGCCGGGCTGGCAGGTGATCGGCTGGGCCCTGGTGCTGTGCCTGCCGCTCGCGCTGGCCGGCTCCGCCCTCGGGCTCGCGGCCGAGCCGGTGCACCTGACCTGGCACGGAGCGGCCGGCCTGCTGTGGGCGGCGGCCGGCTCGACCTTCCTCGGGCTCTACGTCTGGTACCGCGGCATGGCCGCGATCGGCGCCCCGCGCGCCAGCCAGCTCCAGCTCGCCCAGCCGCTCCTCACCCTGGTCTGGTCGGTGGCCCTGCTGGGCGAGCACCTGTCCCCGGCGACCCCGCTGGCCGCCGGGGCGGTCCTGGTCTGCATCACCGTGACCCAACGGGTCAAATAGCCCCGGATCGGCCTAAACTACTGGCACCGGATCGACCTGTTCCGAGGGAGGTCAGCAGATGCGAGCGACCGAGGGCGACCAGCTGGTGCAGCACGGCAGGGTTGTGGGCCAGCACGACAGGGTGGGCGAGATCGTCGAGGTGCTGGGCGAGAACGGCGCGCCCCCGTACCGGGTTCACTTCCCGGACGGGCACGACGCCGTGATGTCCCCCGGTCCCGACTGCGTGGTACGCCACCCGGACAGGCCCGAGGGCAAGGCCACCACCACCTGGCACTGATCAGCCTGACACCGGATCAGCGCGGCGCCGCCACCGTCTGGTAGTGGTCGGCGACGACCCGGGCCATGGCTCCGTTGGGGTCCGCGACCACCTGCTTCGCCGAGAAGTAGACGTGGCCGCGGACCTCCGCGTACCGCTTGGCGAAGGTCAGGTGCTTCGACAGCTCCGCCGGATCGCGCCAGGCGGGCGTGGAGCTCTGGGCGTCGCAGCGGTACAGCGCCTCGCCGACGTAGAGGTCCACGCCCGTCCCCGCGACCGTCCGCGCCCACCAGGGGACGATCGCCGCGTAGTCGGCCTGCGGGTGGCCGAGCTGCCAGTACGCCTGCGGCACGATGTAGTCGATCCAGCCCTCGGTGACCCACTTGCGGGTGTCCGCGTACAGGTCGTCGTACGTCTGCACGCCCGCCCGGGTCGGCGAGCCGAGCGGGTCGGTCTCCTGGTTGCGCCACACCGCGAAGGGGCTGACGCCGAACCGCGCCGACGGACGGACCTGGCGCAGCCGCTGCGCCATCTCCGACACGAGGGTGTCGGTGTTGTGGCGGCGCCAGGCGGCGCGGGTGCCGAAGGAGGCCCCGTAGTCGGCGTAGGCCTCGTCGTCGTCGAAGTACTCCCCCGCC
The DNA here is from genome assembly GCF_040701585.1 of Streptomyces sp. NPDC093801. Classification (NCBI taxonomy): domain Bacteria; kingdom Bacillati; phylum Actinomycetota; class Actinomycetes; order Kitasatosporales; family Streptomycetaceae; genus Streptomyces; species Streptomyces sp. NPDC093801. The sequence goes on from NZ_JBFBDP010000027.1 coordinate 49,237, forward strand.
ACCGGGTACGGGTAGAAGTAGTCGTCCCAGTGCACCCCGTCGACCGGGTAGCGGGAGACGGCGTCCAGCATCGCCTCCTGCACGAAGGCCCGCACCTGGGGCAGCCCGGGGTTGTAGTAGAGCCTGCCGCCGTACGGGACGACCCAGCCGGGGTTGCGGCGGGCCGGGTGCGCGGCGGCCAGCCGGGAGGGGTCGGCGTGGTTGGCCACCCGGTACGGGTTGAACCAGGCGTGCAGTTCCAGCCCGCGGGCGTGCGCCTCGGCGACCGCCGTGCCCAGCGGGTCCCAGCCCGGGTCCTTGCCCTGCGTCCCGGTCAGCCACTGCGACCAGGGTTCGCGCGCCGAGGGCCAGAACGAGTCGGCGGCCGGCCGGACCTGGAGGACCACGGCGTTCAGCCGGCGCCGGACGGCGGTGTCCAGGAGCGCGGTCAGCTCCGCGCGCTGCTCCCGGGCGGACAGCCCCGACGCGGAGGGCCAGTCCACGTTCTGTACGGTCGCGATCCACATCCCCCGGAACTCCCGGGCCGCCGCCCGGCCCGCTCCCCCGCCCCCGCCGCCCGACCGCGGCGCCCGCGCCGGGCCGGGGGCCGCCTGCGCCGGGCCCGCGCCCGCCGCGGCGGCCAGCGCCCCCGCCGCTCCCGCCAGCAGCCCCCGCCGTCCGATGTACGTCATGTGACGACTCCGTTCCACTCCGTGACAACGCTTCGCGAACGCCCAGCATGCCCGCCCCGCCCCGTCACCGGCGGGAAGGACGGGAGTAACGTCGGGGGGCGTGGCGGGCGCCGGGGTGCAGTTACCACTGCCGAACAACGGGGGACCCGCGATGGATGAGCAGCGAAAGGCACGATGTGACGGACCTCTCTACCCTTGCGACCGACATCACCAAGGTCGGCGTGGTGGGCTGTGGCCAGATGGGCGCGGGCATCGCTGAGGTGTGCGCCCGCAGCGGTCTTGAGGTGAAGGTCGCCGAGACCACCGGGGAGGCCCTGGAGATCGGGCGCACCCGGCTGCACAACTCGCTGACCAAGGCCGCCGAACGCGGCAAGATCAGCGAGGAGGAGCGGGACGCCACCCTGGCCCGCCTCACCTTCACCACCGACCTCGGCGAGTTCGCCGACCGCGACCTCGTCATCGAGGCCGTCGTCGAGAACGAGCAGGTCAAGACGGAGATCTTCCAGGTCCTGGACCAGGTCATCACCCGTCCGGACGCGATCCTCGCCTCCAACACCTCCTCGATCCCGCTGGTCAAGCTGGCCGTCGCGACCTCGCGGCCGGACCAGGTCATCGGCATCCACTTCTTCAACCCGGCGCCCGTGCAGCGGCTCGTCGAGCTGATCCCGGCTCTGACGACGGGCGAGGAGACCGTCAAGCGGTCCGAGGCCCTGGTGCGGGACGTGCTGGGCAAGCACGCCGTCCGCGCCCAGGACCGGTCCGGCTTCGTGGTCAACGCCCTCCTCGTGCCGTACCTGCTGTCGGCGATCCGGATGTTCGAGTCCGGCATCGCGAGCCGCGAGGACATCGACAACGGCATGGAGCTGGGCTGCGCCCACCCCATGGGCCCGCTGAAGCTGTCCGACCTCATCGGCCTGGACACCATCGCGTCCATCGCCGACTCGATGTACGCCGAGTACAAGGAGCCGCTGTACGCGGCTCCCCCGCTGCTCCAGCGGATGGTCGACGCGGGCCGCCTGGGCCGCAAGACGGGCTCGGGTTTCTACCCGTACGGCTGACCCTCCCCCGGGCGGCTCGCGGGGGGGCCGTCCGGCCCGCCCGCTACGGCCGGCCCAGCCGGAGGTGGTGCAGCAGGAGCAGCCCGGCCGCCATGTTGGCGGCCGGGACCTCCCCGCGCCCGATCATGTCCGGTACGAGCTTCAGCGGCACCCACTCGCGGCGCGAGGACTCGAAGCCGTCCTCCGGTTCCCCGATGAGGGTGGCCCCGTCCGCCCAGTAGAGGTGGTGGCGGGCGTCCGTCAGTCCGTTGGAGGGCTCGACGGTCATCAGGTGGTGGAGCGGACCGGGCCTCCAGCCCGACTCCTCCTCCATCTCCCGGGCGGCCGCCGCCTCCGGGGACTCCCCGTCCTCGACCACCCCGGCGGGCAGCTCCCAGCCCCAGCTGTCCGTGATGAACCGGTGCCGCCACAACAGCAGCACCTCGTCGGCCTCGTTGACGGCCGTGGCCACGGCGACCGGCCGCAGCCGGATGACGAAGTGGTCCAGGTGCCGGCCGTCGGGGAGTTCCACGTCCGCGAGGTTCACGTCGAACCAGCGGTTCTTGTACACGGTCTGCTCACTCAGGTTCGTCCACTGCACGGTCGTGCCGCCTTCCGGTTCGTAGGTGGCAACATGGCAGCAGCTCGGACCGTCACAGGGGAACGCGCAGCGCCCCGTCGATGAGGTCGGCGGTCTCCTGCGCACCGGCGCAGCCGCTGGTCAGCAGGGCTTCCCGCACCGTGCGCAACCGGTCGCGCAGCCGCAGCGACTCCATCCCCCGGGCCCGCTCGGCCATTTCGGCCGCCGAGGCCGCGGCGCGGTCCGCTTCCCCCTGGCGCAGCTGGATCTCGCACAGCATGGCGAGCCGGTGCACCCGCCCCCGGTCGTGCGCCGGGGTGCCGACGGCCTCGGCCGCCTGCTCGTGCGCGCCGTCCAGGTCCCCCAGGCTCAGCAGCGCCTCCGCCACCTGGACGTTGACCAGGCCGGGCTGGACGTAGCCCGTCTCGGCGGGCTCGGTGCCGGGCCGGATCCGTTCGGCGGCGGCCTCCGCGCGCCGGATGCAGCCCAGGGCGGCTGCGGTGTCCCCGAGTTGGGCGTAGGCCTTGGCCTGCATCGCGTACAGGTCGGCGGCCAGGGCCGGGGTGATCCGGCTGCCGGCGGCCCGCAGCGCGGCCTCCGCGAAGGCCACCGCCTGGCGGAAGTCCCGCAGGTGCAGGGACTGGTTGACCAGCAGGGCGATCACGTAGGCCCCGAGCCCCCGGTCCCCGCTGGCCTTGGCCAGGCGCAGGGCCTGGTGGAAGTAGCGCTGGGCGAGGCCGTGCGCGTCGGAGTCGTACGCGCAGATGCCCGCGACGGCCACCAGCGACCCGGTGGCGCGGTACAGCCGGCGGCCGAGGTCGTCCGGGTAACTGCCGCGCAGCATCGGGGCGGTCTCATTGCCGAGGAAGCGGACGATCCGGGCCCGGGTGGCCATCCCGCCGGCCCGACGGTACATCAGCTCGTAGTGGGCCCGCGCCGCCCCCAGGATCTCGATGTGCTCGGGGCCGATCCGCTGCGTGCCCGAGCGGGACACGTCGGCGTCCTCGGGCGGGTTCTCCCACTCCCACACCGGGATCACGGCGGGGGTTCCGGTGAGGGCCTGCGCGGTGAGCTGCGCGGGCCGGCCCAGTTCGTCGGAGCGCCACAGGGCGGTGGCCCGGTCCACGAAGCCGCTGAGCCGGGTGGCGTGCGGGGTCTGCCCGCCGGGGACGCCGAGGCCGATGTCGTCGAGGCCCACGGGGCGGTGCAGGCGTCCGCCCAGCACCTCGCAGATGAGGTCGGGCACCTGGCCCCGGGGTCGCTGCCCCTTCAACCAGCGCGAGACCGCGGTGTGTTCGTAGCGCAGCGCGAGTCCGCGGGACCGTCCCGCCTGGTTGACGTGCGCGGCGAGTCCGGCGTGTGACATGCCCGCCTCGGCGAGGAGGGCGTCGAGCAGGGCGTTGGGCTGCATGGGCCCCTCCAAGGGCTCGTCGGCTCCAGGCTAGTGGCTGGGCAGGGTGCGCGGGGTGCGGTGCGTCCAATTCACACGGGGTGTGAAACAAGAACGCGCATAAATGCGATACGCACCCTGCCGCGAGGGGGCCGCGGCGCGGTTCACTGAAGAGCCTCGCCAAGGAGGCCGCCCGGTCGTCGGCTCCCCCTCGTACAGTGCGACGACCCGGCACCGCGCCGCCCGCCCTGCTGTCTGCCCGACACTCCATGGCGGGCGGGCGGCGCACCACGGCTCCGCGGGGGCCGCCCGGTTGGTCGCCGGGCCCCCCGCCCGAGCCGGCCGGCTTCGCACCGGGTCCGTCCACCGGCCCGGTGCGGAGCGGCAGCACCGGTGACACGGATCCGCCCGGGCCGTTCCACTCCCCCCGGCCGGGCGGGTCCGGTCCCGGGGCGGAGCCGCCCGCACTCCCACCCGTACGGGTGAACCCCCGCCCGGCATGCCTGAGGGGCCCGTCCGGTGGTCGGACGGGCCCCTCAGCGGGTCCTGCTCACGGCGGGTCAGGCGCCGCGCAGCACCGCCCCGGTCCGCTCGCCGGCGAGGGCCACCGCGGCGTCGCGCGCGGCCGTGGACTCCTCGGCGGTCAGGGTGCGGTCGGGCGCGCGGAAGCGCAGGGCGTACGCGAGGGACTTCTTGCCCTCGCCGACCTGCTCACCGGTGAACACGTCGAACAGCCGCAGCGATTCGAGGAGTTCGCCGGCCCCCTGGCGCAGCGCGGCCTCCACGGCCGCGGCCGGGACGGACGCGTCGACGATCAGCGCGACGTCCTGGGTCGCCACCGGGAAGGTGGAGATCCGGGGCGCCTGGAGGGCCTCGCCGCCGGCCGCCGCGAGGCGGTCGAGGTCGAGCTCCATGGCGCTGGTGCGCGCCGGCAGGCCGAGGGCCTTGACCACGCGCGGGTGCAGCTCGCCGGCGTGGCCGATGACCGTCTCGACGCCGTCGAGGGTCACGACCAGCTCGGCGCAGCGGCCGGGGTGCCACGGCCCGTACTGGCCCTGGCGGACGACCAGCTCGGCGTCGGCCTCGACGGCCAGCGCGCGGGCGGCCTGGACCGCGTCGGCCCAGTCGGCCGGACGGCCCTTGCCCCACCAGCCGGCCTGCTCGCGGGCGCCGGCCAGCACGACCGCGGCGTACCGCGGCTGCGCGGGCAGGGCCGCGTCCAGGGTGGCGATCTCCTCGTCCGTGGGACGGCGGTCGACCGGCAGCCGTACGGCGGCACCCGGCTGCTCGCCGGCCCGGAAGACCGAGCCGGTCTCGAAGAGGGCCAGGTCGTGGCTGCCGCGGCTGTCGTTGCGGCGCAGCGCGCCGAGCAGGCCCGGCAGCAGCGTGGTGCGCAGCGCCGGCTCCTCGTCGGAGAGCGGGTTGACCAGCTTGACCACCCGGCGGCTCGCGTCGTCCGCGGGCAGCTGGAGCTGGTCGAAGACGCCCTCGCCGATGAACGGGTAGCTCAGCGCCTCGACGTAGCCGGCGCCGGCCAGGGCGCGGCCGACGCGGCGGTGCAGCTGCTGGCGCGGGGTCAGACCGCGGCCGGAGGGCACCTGCGGGAGGGTGGACGGGAGGTTCCCGTAGCCCTCCAGGCGGATGACCTCCTCGGCGAGGTCGTTGGGCGCGGCGAGGTCGGGCCGCCACGACGGGACGGTGACGACGAGCTCGTCCTGGCCGTAGACGTCGCAGCCGATCTCCTGGAGGCGGCGCACGACGGTCTCGCGGCCGTACTCCATGCCCGCGACCCGGTCCGGGTGGTCGGCGCGCATCGCGATGGTGCGCGGGGCGCCCGGGGCGATGAGCTCGGTGACCCCGGCCTCGGCGGTGCCGCCGGCGAGCAGCACGAGGAGGTCGACGGTGCGCTGGGCGGCAGCGGCGGCGGCCATCGGGTCGACGCCGCGCTCGAAGCGCTTGGAGGCCTCGGAGGACAGCTTCAGGCGGCGGGCGGTGCGCGAGATCGACACGGAGTCGAAGTGCGCGGCCTCGATGACCACGTCGGTGGTCCCCGTGACGACGCCGGTCTCCGGGTCGGTGACGGAGTCCGCGATCTCGGTGTTGGCGCCGCCCATGACACCGGCGAGCCCGATCGGGCCGCTGTTGTCGGTGATCACCAGGTCCTCGGCGTCGAGGGTCCGCTTGACCCCGTCGAGGGTGGTGAACTTCTCGCCCTGCTCGGCGCGGCGAACGCCGATCTCGCCGTCGAGGCGGGAGCGGTCGTAGGCGTGCAGCGGCTGGCCCAGTTCGAGCATCACGTAGTTGGTGATGTCGACGGCGAGCGAGATCGGGCGCATGCCGGCCTTCTGGAGGCGGCGGGTGAGCCAGATCGGGGAGCGCGCCTCGGGGTCGAGGCCGGTCACCGTGCGGGCGGTGAAGCGGTCGCAGCCCTGCGGGTCGGAGATCTTCACCGCGTAGCCGTACGAGTTCGGCGCCGGGACGTCGAGCAGCGCCGGGTCGCGCAGCGGCAGGCCGTAGGCGGTGGCGGCCTCGCGGGCCACGCCGCGCATCGACATGCAGTAGCCGCGGTCCGGGGTGATGTCGATGTCGAGGACCTCGTCGACGAGCTGGAGCAGCTCGATCGCGTCGGTGCCGGGCTCGTACTCCGGCGGCAGCACGATGATGCCGTGCGTGCCGTCGTCGCCCATGCCCAGCTCCTCGCCGGAGCAGATCATGCCGTGGGAGGTCTTGCCGTACGTCTTGCGCGAGGCGATCGCGAAATCGCCGGGCAGGACGGCGCCGGGCAGGACCACGACGACCTTGTCGCCGACGGAGAAGTTGCGGGCGCCGCAGACGATCTCCTGCGGCTCGCCGGTGCCGTTGGCGGTGCCGACGTCGACGGTGCAGAAGCGGATGGGCTTGCGGAAGCCCTCCAGCTCCTCGATGGTCAGCACCTGGCCGACGACGAGGGGGCCCTTGAGGCCGGCGCCGAGCGTCTCGACGGTCTCGACCTCGAGGCCGGCGTCGACGAGCTTGGCGGCCACGTCGCGGCCGGTCTCACCCGCGGGGAGGTCGACGTACTCCCGCAGCCAGGAAAGCGGGACGCGCATCAGATCTCACTCCCGAACGGCCGGGTGAAGCGCACGTCACCCTCGACCATGTCTCGCATGTCTTCAACGTTGTGGCGGAACATCAGCATCCGCTCGATGCCGAACCCGAAGGCGAAGCCGCTGTACTTCTCGGGGTCCACACCGCAGGCGACGAGCACCTTCGGGTTGACCATGCCGCAGCCGCCGAGCTCGATCCAGCCCTCGCTGGAGCAGGTGCGGCAGGGGCGGTCGGGGTTGCCCACCGACGCGCCGCGGCAGACGTAGCACTGCATGTCCATCTCGGCGGACGGCTCGGTGAAGGGGAAGAAGTGCGGGCGCAGGCGCGTGGTGGTCTGCTCCCCGAAGAGCTCCTTGACCATGTGGTCGATGGTGCCCTTGAGGTCGGCCATGGTCAGGCCCTCGTCGACGGCGAGGAGCTCGACCTGGTGGAAGACCGGGGTGTGCGTCGCGTCGAGCTCGTCGGTGCGGTACACGCGGCCCGGGCAGACGATGTAGACGGGGGGCTTGCGCTCCAGCAGCGAACGCGCCTGCACCGGGGAGGTGTGGGTGCGCAGCACGACGCCGGACTCGTCGCCCTGGGTGCCCTCGGGGCCCTGGACGAAGAAGGTGTCCTGCATCTGGCGGGCCGGGTGGTCGGGCGTGAAGTTGAGGGCGTCGAAGTTGAACCACTCCGCCTCGACCTCGGGGCCTTCCGCGACCTCGTAGCCCATGCCGACGAAGATGTCCGCGATGCGGTCCATCAGCGTCGTCAGCGGGTGGCGGGCGCCGGCGGGCACGCGGTCGTAGGGCAGCGTGACGTCCACCGCCTCCTCGACCAGCACCCGCTCGTCGCGCTCGGCCTCCAGGGCGACCGTGCGGGCCCCGAAGGCCTTGTTCACGGCGCCGCGGGCCTGTCCGACGCGCTTGCCCGCCTCGGCCTTGGCCTGGGGCGGCAGGGCGCCGATCTCGCGGTTGGCGAGCGCGAGGGGCGAGCGGTCGCCCATGTGCGCGGTCTTCGCCTCGCGGAGCTCGTCGAGGTCGCCGGCGGACGCGAAGGCGGCGAGCGCCTCGTCCCGCATGCGCTCGATCTCTTCCGGTTTCAGTGCCTCGACCTCGACAGGGTCGTACGACTTGTTCGGTGCCGACATCTCTTCCCGTACTTCCGATGGCTGGCTGGTGGGTCCCCGCGCGACCCGCACGACTCGATCGGCATGATCGGCACGAGGACACAAAGGTGCCAAAGGACGAGTCTAAGGGCCGCCGGGGGTGAGGAAGCCCGTGGGCCGCCTGGCGAGACTCTCCGCAGGGTTACTGGGTGAGGTAGGCCGGCGCGCTCACGGGCAGCATAAATCGGAACTCCGCGCCGCCGCCGGGTCCGCGCCCGACGGTGATGGTGCCGCCGTGGGCCTCCACGATGCCCTTGACGATGTACAGGCCCAGGCCGGTGCCGCCGCGCTTGCTCCCCCGCCAGAAGCGGGTGAAGACGCGGCCCATCGACTCCTCGGGGATCCCGGGGCCCTCGTCGGTCACGGTGACGGCTGTTCCCTTCTCGTACGGCGCTACGTCGATGGTGACCGTTCCGTCGCCGTGCCGCACCGCATTTTCGAGGAGGTTGCCCAGGATCTGGTCGATCTTGTCCGGGTCGGCCCACAGGTCGGGCAGCGGACGGCTGACGCGCACGAGGAACCGGTCGGGGGCCTGGCCGTTCGCGGTGAGGGCCTGGACGTGCCGGCCGACGGCCGCGGCGATGTCCACCGGCTGGCGGCGGACCTCCAGGCGGCCGGAGTCGATGCGGGAGATGTCGAGGAGCTCCGCGATCAGGCGGGTGACGCGGTTGGCGTCGGCGTCGACGGTCTCCAGCATCAGCCGCTTCTGGTCGTCGGTGAACCGCTCCCACTTGGCGAGCAGGGTCGCCGTGAACCCCTTGACGGAGGTCAGCGGGGAGCGCAGTTCGTGCGCGACGGTCGCGATCAGCTCGGCGTGGCTGCGCTCGGTGCGGCGGCGGGCCTCGGTGCCGCGCAGGGTGACCACGAGGCGGCTCAGCGGGCCGGTGGGGTGGGTGCGCACGTACCGGGCGGAGACCAGCACCTCGCGGCCGCCGGGCAGCAGCAGGTTGCGCTCGGGCTGGCCGCGCCGGGTGGCGAGGCCGCCGTACGGGTCGGTCAGAGCCCACCAGCGGCGGCCTTCGAGGTCCTCCAGCGGGAGCGCCCGCTCGATGCGGGCGCCGAGGGCCTCGCCGGCCGCGATGGCGGTGATCCGGGAGGCGGCCCGGTTGAAGCAGACGACCTGCCCGGTGTGGTCCGCGACCACGAGCCCGTCGGGGAGCTCGTCGGGGTCGACGGCGGACAGGGCGTCGGGGGTCTCGCGGGCGTCCCGGAACCCGCGGCCGGCGGTGCGGGCCTGCGGCGGGACGGAGCCCAGGGCGTCCGGCGGCGCGGGGACGTCCCCGAACCGCTCCTCGGCCGCGCCGGCGGCCCCCGGCGAGCTGTTCGTGCCGACGGTCATGTCCCCGTACCCCACATCTCCGGGCAGCGCAGTGGCCCCCGGACGGCCACATTACTAGCTGGGGGTCACGGAGCGGCACCCTCCGGGCGCCCGCTGTGCACGCGCGGACGCGTAGAGGCACACGGCGGCGGCGGTGGCGAGGTTCAGGCTCTCGGCCTTGCCGTGGATCGGGACCCGCACCACGGCGTCCGCGAGCGCCCGGGTCTCCTCGGGCAGGCCCCAGGCCTCGTTGCCGAAGACCCAGGCCGAGGGGCCGCCCATGGTGCCGGCGTCCAGCTCGGCGTCGAGGTCGTCCTGCCCGGCCCCGTCGGCCGCGAGGATCCGCACGCCCGCCGCCCGCAGCCCCGCCACGGCCTGTTCGACGGGGACGCCGACGGCCACCGGGAGGTGGAAGAGGGAGCCCACGGAGGCGCGGACGGACTTGGGGTTGTAGAGGTCGACGGAGGCGTCGGTCAGCACCACCGCGTCGGCGCCCGCGGCGTCCGCGCAGCGCAGGACGGTGCCGGCGTTCCCGGGGTCGCGGACGTGGGCGAGGACGGCGACCAGCCTGGGCCCCGTCTTGAGGATCTCCTCGAAGGGAGAGTCCAGGAAGTGGCAGACGCCCACGAGGCCCTGCGGGGTGACGGTCTGCGAGACCTCGGCGAGCACCTCGTCGGAGGCGTAGTGCACGCGCGCCCCGCCCAGCAGGGCGGCCTCGACGATGTCGGCGTAGCGCTCGGCTGCCTCGACGGTGGCGAACAGCTCGATCAGGGTCGCGCCCTGGGACCCGCGGTGCTCGACCGCCTCGCGGACGGCCTGGGGGCCCTCGGCGAGGAACCGGCGCTCCTTCGTGCGGAAGTTGCGCCGCGCCAGCCGCCGTGCGGCGGCCACCCGCGGGGATCGGGGGGAGATCAGCTCGGCGGGGCTGGGCATGGGTCTCAGGTTCTCTCTCGGGTGGTCCGGTGCGCGGCTGCGGCCGTGCGGGGCGGGGCGAACGCACACGGACCCGCAGGCGAGCGCCTGCGGGTCCGTGGGTGCCGGCCCCGGATCGGGCCGGCGAATGCCTTACGCGGCGGCCTTGGGCGCGTTCACGTCGGCCGGGAGGGCCTTCTGCGCGACCTCGACGAGCGCGGCGAACGCGTTGGCGTCGTTGACGGCCAGCTCGGCCAGCATCTTGCGGTCCACCTCGATGTTGGCGGCCTTCAGACCCTGGATGAGGCGGTTGTACGTCATGCCGTTCTGGCGGGCAGCGGCGTTGATGCGCTGGATCCACAGCTGACGGAAGTCGCCCTTGCGCTTCTTGCGGTCGTTGAAGTTGTAGACCAGCGAGTGGGTGACCTGCTCCTTGGCCTTGCGGTACAGGCGCGAACGCTGACCGCGGTAGCCGGAGGCCGCCTCGAGGATCGCCCGGCGCTTCTTGTGGGCGTTTACTGCCCGCTTGACGCGTGCCACTTTTTAACTCCTTGTAGCGGGGCCGTGGTTGTCTTCACACGGCCCGAATTCGATGGGGTCCCGGTCTTGACGTCCCGCCCCCGCAGAGGGGCGGAAGGACGTCACTTGCCGAGAAGCTTCTTGATCTTCGCGGCGTCGCCGGGGGCCATCTCCGCGGTGCCGGTCAGGCGGCGGGTGACACGGGACGACTTGTGCTCGAGCAGGTGGCGCTTGCCGGCGCGCTCACGGAGCACCTTGCCGGAGCCGGTGATCTTGAAGCGCTTCTTGGAACCGCTGTGCGTCTTGTTCTTCGGCATAGCGCCGTTATCTCCTCGTCGGTGGCGCTCCCACCGGCCCGCGGGGGGCCGGCTGACGGGAGCGTCATGTTGTGTGGGTGATCCGAGACGGGCTGCCTCGGAATCAGGCCTCGGCGTTCGCCTCGGCAGAGCCGTCGGCGTCGACCTCGGTGGACTCCACCTCGGCGGCCTCGGCCGGAGCGGCCTCGGCGGGGGCACCACCCTGGCGCTCGGCCTTGCGGGCGGCCTGCGCCTCGCGGGCTTCGGCCATCGCCTCGGTCTTCTTCTTGTGCGGACCGAGAACCATGATCATGTTCCGGCCGTCCTGCTTCGGGTTCGACTCGATGAAGCCGAGGTCCTGGACGTCCTCCGCGAGGCGCTGCAGCAGTCGGTAGCCGAGCTCCGGCCGGGACTGCTCGCGACCACGGAACATGATCGTGATCTTGACCTTGTCGCCCTGCTTGAGGAACCGAACGACGTGACCCTTCTTGGTGTCGTAGTCGTGCGGGTCGATCTTCGGCCGGAGCTTCATCTCCTTGATGACCGTGTGCGCCTGGTTCTTGCGCGCCTCACGGGCCTTCATGGCCGACTCGTACTTGAACTTGCCGTAGTCCATGAGCTTGCAGACCGGCGGGCGAGCGGAGGCCGCGACCTCGACCAGGTCCAGGTCGTACTCCTGCGCGAGCTCAAGCGCCTTCGCAAGCGGAACAATGCCCACCTGTTCGCCGCTGGGACCGACGAGTCGCACCTCAGGGACGCGAATCCGATCGTTGATGCGGGGCTCGGTGCTGATGGATCCTCCTCGGTAGCACCACACGGCTGCCTGGTGCAGACAACCGCTGACGTCTTCTGTCGTCAGACCTCAACCGCGGCGGGAAACGAAAAATGCCCCGCCGGGCACAGGCAGGGGCTCCAAAACAACCGGAGCACCGCCGCGTGCGAACCGCGGGGCGCAACTCGGCGGCCTTCCATCGTCCGTACGGAACGATGGATACCGCCTGACCGGATGACCCGCCGCCCCGGAGGGTGGTCGGGTGGGAGATCGGAGCCTCCACTTGTGGGCCGGGCACACAGGTGTCCGGCCGGTCGATGTACATACTACCCCACGCGTGGCAAGGCCGCCGCACGACCTATCGTGGAGCGCATGACTGACGCGACGCCCTCCGATTCCACCACTCCCGACTACGACGAGATGACCCGCGACATCGCGGACGTCCCGGCCGTCGAGGTCATCACCACGGTGGCCGTCCACCTGCTGAGCGCCGCGGCGGTCAACCTGGGCCTGGACAAGCCGGACTCCGAGCACAAGGACCTCGACGAGGCCCGCAAGCTGATCACGGCCCTGGCCGGCCTGGTCAGCGCCAGTGCCACCGAGATCAGCTCCTTCCACGCGGCCCCGCTGCGCGACGGCCTGAAGTCGCTCCAGCTGGCCTTCCGCGAGGCCTCCCTCGTCCAGGACGAGCCGGGCCAGGGCCCGGGCGAGAAGTTCACGGGCCCCGTCTACGCCTGATCCCGTCCCCCCGGATTCCGCTTCGTACGCCGAAGGGCCGCCCGCGAGCTGTCGCGGGCGGCCCTTCGGCGTGGGTACGGGCCCCTCAGCGGGAGAAGAGCGGCTCCCCCGGCGGGACCGGGGCGTCGGCCGGGAGGAGCGCCAGGTCCAGGCCCCGCACGAGGCGCCCGCGCAGGGTCTCGTCCGCCGCGAGGGCCTCGGCCACCCGGCGGGCGGCGGGGCCGACCGGCGCGCCCTCGGACAGCACGATGGCGAGGGTGCCGTCGGCGGCGGCGCCGCCCGGGCCCAGGTGGGCGCGGAGCACGGCCGGCTCGGCGGCCACCGCGGCCCGTACCGCCTCGCGCACGGCGGGGTCGGCCAGCGGGTCGGCGTCCGTGCGCCCCTCGGCCAGCGCGAGCAGCGCGGGGCCGGTCAGCTGGTAGGGGACGGGGCCGGCCAGGTCGAGGACGATCGTGTCGGCCTTCTCGTGCGCGGCGGCGGCCAGGGCCTGGTGCAGCGGGACCGCCACCGGGCGGGCCGCCGGGTCCCACAGCGCCAGCGAGGCGATGGAGGTGAATGCGGGCAGCGCCCGGCGGTTCCCCGCCGTCAGGGTGGGGACGGCCATGTCGCTGGTCTTCTCGCGCTTCAGGCCGGTCTCGGGGTCGGTCTCGACCTCGCCGAGCACCGCCACGACGGGCACCAGCAGCCGGGCGCCCTTCAGGGCCGCCAGCAGCTGCGGCTCGTTCGCCCGGTCCTCGGCCCAGGCGGCCAGGGCCGCGCTCAGCCGGGGGTCGGCGGTGCCGTCGTCGTCGGAGAATCCGGGGTCTGGAATGTTCTTGGTCGCCACAATGGACCGACCCTATCCCGCCGGGGGGAAGGACGGTTCCCCGGCGTCCCGCCGTGCGGCGCGCGGACGCCGGGCCAGTGCGGCGGCCAGCACCAGCAGTGCCGCTCCCCCGGCGGCGGCCGCCGGGGCGGTCGCCCGGGAGGGCCGCGCGGACGCGTGGACCGGGTCGGGGCCGGAGCCGAAGAAGCGCCGCCCGGCCGGGACGGCGGCGGGGGCCGGGGCCTCGGGGCGCAGCGCGCCGGCCGCCTGGAGGGCGGCGACCGGGTCCACGGTGCCGTGGCCCCTGGCGTCGTCGCGGCCGCCGGCCGGGCGGGCGGTGGCGGTGTCCTCCAGCAGCTTCTTGACCTGCGCCGGGGACAGGCCGGGGTGGGCGGCCTTGACGAGGGCCACGGCTCCGGAGACGAAGGCGGCGGCGGCGCTGGTGCCCCAGCCCTCGTAGTAGGCCCGGTCCGGGTCGGCGATGACCACGTCGACGCCGGGGGCGCTGACGGTGGCGTACCAGTGGCGGGTGGAGAAGGGGGCCTTGCGGCCCTGGCGGTCGACGGCTGCGACCGCGATGACCCCGGGGTAGGCGGCGGGGTAGGAGGTGTGGTCGCCGCGCTCCCCGCCGTTGCCCGCGGAGGCGACGACGACCACGCCCTTGCCGAGGGCGTACTGGACGGCCTCGTCCTCGGCGGGTTCGTGGTGGGCGGAGTCGCTGTCGTCGCCGAGCGACAGGTTGATCACGTCGGCGCCGTGGTCGGCGGCCCAGCGGATGCCTTCGGCGAGCGCCCCGGACTTGCTGTCACGGGCCTTCGCGCGCCCCGGGTCGCCCTCTTCGAGGATCACCCGGACGGGGAGGATCCGGGCGTGCGGGGCGATGCCGAGGACGCCCTGGCCGCGGTCGGGGCCGTGTCCGTGGCCCGCGATGATGCTCGCCATCGCCGTGCCGTGGCGGGCCCAGGCGCGGTCGCCGCGGCCCGCGCCCATGCCGACGAGGTCGGTGCCCTCCAGGACCTGGCCGTCGAGGTCGGGGTGGGTGGCGTCGACGCCGGTGTCGAGGACGGCGACGGTGATCCCGTCGCCCTGGGTGGTGCCCCAGGCCTCCTCGGCGCGCAGGGCCAGCAGGCCCCACTGGCGGTCGCGGATGGTGTCGGCGGCCGCGGGCGGGACGGCGACGGCCGCGAACAGCGCCGCCAGCGCCGCGACGGCCCCGGCGGCGCGGAGGGTCCTGCGCGGGGCGGCGGGTGGGGCCGGGCGGGGGGTGGGGTTCATCGGAGGGGCTCCTGGCGCGGCTGCCGGGCGGCGGCGGCCCGTGCGGCGGGGTCGGTGCCGGGCGGCGCGGCGAGGGAGCCGAGGGCGCGTTCGACGCGGACCGCGAGGGCCTTGGCCTCGTGACCCAGGCCCGCTTCGGCGACGGTGCCGGTGGCTCCGGGGCGGGCCGCTTCCTCCGCCGGGACGGGGGCGTCCATGGCGCGGCCGTCGGCGAAGGCGGAGACGGCGTAGACGACGGCGGGGGCCTCGGCGACGACGCCGGCCGTCCAGGCGGCGCGGCGGGAGTCGGCGTACTCGTAGGCGGGCGGGGCGGGGAGGCGGCCGCGCAGGCCGTCCATGGCCCGGGCGTCGGCCGGGGTGAAGACCAGGCCGACGGTGATCAGGGTGCTGCGGGTGGAGTCCGTGTAGGTGGCGCGGAGCACGCGGGTGCAGCCGGTGGCGGTGAGCGCGGCGCGCCAGTCGGCGGGGAGGGCTGCGGCGCAGTCGGCGTCGGGGGCGAGGGCGATCCGGGTCCAGGTGCGGCTCGCGCCGCCGGGGCCGGCCTCGCGGTCCTCGACCACGGGGGGCAGGAGGCCGTCCGCGGGGGCGGTGTGCCAGAGGGCAGCGGCCTGGCGGTAGGCGGCGTCGGGCGGCAGCGGGCGGTGGTCGGCGCGGTACCGGCTCCAGGTGGTGGCGGCGCCTCCGGCGAGGAGGGCGGAGCCCAGGAGGGCGCAGAGGACGGCGGCGGTGACGCGGGCCGGGTGGCTGCGGGGCCGGGGGGCCGGGGGCGCCGGCCGCCCGGAGTCGTCCAGGACCTCGGTCCGTGGTGTCGTCGTGGTCATGCGGCGGCTCCGCCCCCCGTTCCGTACGGCTGCCTGCCCGTACTCTACGGGGCCTTCGCCGCGCCCCGGGCGGGGACGGGTGGGGCCGGGCCGGCCGGACCCCTACCCGTGGGTACGGCCTTCTGGCAAGCTGCCGCCCATGACTTCGGACCGGGCCCGGTACGACCGGGCGACCGCGCACCTCGACGCGCCCCTGGCCATCGTGGATCTGGCCGCCTTCGACGCGAACGCCGGCGATCTGGTGCGGAGGGCCGGCGGGAAGCCGGTCCGGGTCGCCAGCAAGTCCGTGCGGTGCCGGGCGCTCCTGGAACGGGTGCTGGCCCGGCCGGGGTTCGCGGGGATCATGTCGTACACGCTGGCCGAGTCGCTGTGGCTCGCCCGGTCCGGTTTCGAGGACGTGCTGCTGGCCTATCCGTCCGCGGACCGGGCGGGGTTCGGCGAGCTGGCGCGTGACGCGAAGCTCGCCGCGGCCGTGACCGTGATGGTCGACGATCCCGCGCAGCTGGACCTCATCGAGCGCTCGCGGACCGGCGGGGCCGAGGAGATCCGGGTCTGCCTGGAACTGGACACCTCCCTGATGCTGTTGGGCGGCCGGGTCCGGGTCGGGGCGCGGCGTTCGCCCCTGCGGGAGCCGGGGCAGCTGGCGGAGCTGGCGCGGGCGGTGGCCTCCCGGCCGGGGTTCCGGGTGGTGGGGCTGATGGCGTACGAGGGGCACGTGGCCGGGGTCGGGGACGCGGTGGCCGGGCGGCCGGTGCGCTCGCGGATGATCCGGCTGATGCAGGGAGCGGCCCGCAGGGAACTGGCGGCGCGGCGGGCCGAGGTGGTGCGGGCCGTGCGGTCGGTGGTGCCGGACCTGGAGTTCGTCAACGGCGGCGGTACGGGGAGCGTGGCGGAGACGGCCGCCGAGGAGGCGGTGACGGAGATCGCGGCCGGCTCGGGGCTGTACGTGCCGCGGCTGTTCGACAACTACACCTCGTTCCGGGGGCGTCCGGCCGCACTGTTCGCGCAGCCGGTGGTGCGCCGGCCCGGGGTGGGGGTGGTGACCGTGCTGGGCGGCGGCTATCCGGCGTCGGGGGCGGCGGGGGCCGACCGGCTCCCGGTGCCGTACCTGCCCGCGGGGCTGCGCTACGACGCGCAGGAGGGGGCGGGCGAGGTGCAGACCCCGCTGCTGGGCAGCCCGGCCGACGACCTGCTGATCGGCGACCGGGTCTGGTTCCGGCACGCGAAGGCCGGGGAGCTGTGCGAGCGGTTCGAGACCCTCCACCTGGTGGAGGGCGACCGGGTCACGGCGTCCGTCCCGACCTATCGGGGCGAGGGGCGGACCTTCCTCTAGAACACGGTGTCCGCCTGGTCGGGGACGACGCTGGTGTCGGCCCGGCGGACGGGGGCGGGCGTGCCGTCGTGGTCGGTGTAGCCGGTGGTGGAGCAGGGGTAGGGGGTCGTCTTCTGCTTCTTCGGCTCGATGAACATCGGGTTCACGATCCACTTGCCGTCGCTGTTGTCGTAGGCGCGGCACATGAGTTCGTTCTTGTTGCGGTTGACCACCAGGCGCAGGGCGGTGGCGTCGCGCAGGAAGGTGACGTCGGTGTCGGAGTCGCCGGCGGCGAAGACCTGGCGTCGGGCGGCCGGCTGGACCTTCTCGGCGGCCGCGCCGCGGACGCCGAAGACCTCCTTGTTGATCCAGCAGCGCTTGCCGTCCACGTAGGTGATCATCGTGTCGGCGCCGTCGGCGACGGACCCGCAGCCCTGGAGGTGGGGGGTGAGCCTGCCGTCCCGGGTGGTGTTGCGGATGCCGATGACGTGGTCGGCCCCGACGCCGACGCCCTGGGCCCAGACTTCGACGACGGGCTGCGGCGAGGCGGAGCTGATCCAGACGTCGAAGCCGGCGCCCTGGAGGTTCTTGATGAGGTCGCGCTGCTGGTCGTAGTAGCGGACCCAGCCGGTGGCGGTGCCGGTGCCGACCTGCTGTCGGGCGCCGACGGGCGCGGTGAGGTTCTCGGTGCGGGCGGCGGCGGCGAAGCCGCGGACCTGGGGCGCGGTCCAGCCCTGGAGGAGCTGCGGCAGCCAGGCGTAGGCGGGTTCGATGGTGCGGTGGTCCCAGCCGGCGAAGGCGGCGGCGCCGGTGCGGGTGGCGGAGGTGCCGTAGACGGCGTTGATCTCGTCGGCGCAGGCCGCGCCCGCGGGGGTGCCGGTGGGGAGGGCGGCTCCGGGGCGGGCGAGGGGGCCGCAGGCGGTGGTGAGGGCCTCGGCTGCGGCGGGGGTGAGGTAGCGGCTGGTGCCCTTCCAGTCGGCGGGCTGGCGGATCTTCCCGTTGCGCAGGAGCCAGAACATGGTGGCGTCGCCGACGTCGTTCTTGACGACGGTGTTGTCCCAGTCGAAGACGGCGACGGGCTTGGTGCGGCCGGGGCGGTAGGGGTTGCAGCTGCCGTACTGGTCGATGAGCTGCTGGAGCCGGGCCTGGTTGTCCCCGTACCAGCCGGCGGTGAGCTTCGGGGTGGTGCAGGCGGGGTGTGCGGCCTGGGCGGGGGCGGCGGCGGTGAGGGCTCCGGCGGCCATCGCGAGGGCGGCGCCTGCCGCCTGGAGCCGGCGGCGGGTGCTGGGCCGGGTCACGGGGGTGGGCACTCCTGGTTCTCGTACAAGATCGTCGGGGACGGTAGAGCACGACAGCCGGGCGTCGTGCGACGCCCGGCTGTCGTGGGGGTGGTGCCGAGGTGAACGTCGGGTGTTCACGGGGCCCGAAGGCGGAGCCGGCTACAGGGGGGTGACGTACGCGCCGGAGATGCCGCCGTCGACCAGGAAGTCGGTGGCGTTGATGAAGGAGGAGTCGTCGCTGGCGAGGAAGGCGACCGCGGCGGCGATCTCGGTGGGCTCGGCGAAGCGGCCGAGGGGGATGTGCACGAGGCGGCGGGCGGCCCGCTCGGGGTCCTTGGCGAACAGCTCCTGGAGCAGCGGGGTGTTGACGGGTCCCGGGCACAGGGCGTTGACGCGGATGCCCTCGCGGGCGAACTGGACGCCGAGTTCGCGGGACATGGCGAGGACGCCGCCCTTGGAGGCGGTGTAGGAGATCTGGGAGGTGGCGGCGCCCATGATGGCGACGAAGGAGGCGGTGTTGATGATGGAGCCGCGGCCCTGGCGCTGCATGTAGGGGAGGGCGGCCTTGCAGCAGAGGTAGACGGAGGTGAGGTTGACGTCCTGGACGCGGCGCCAGGCGTCGAGCTCGGTGGTGAGGATGGAGTCGTCGTCCGGGGGCGAGATGCCGGCGTTGTTGAAGGCGATGTCGACGGAGCCGTAGGTGTCGAAGGCCGTCTTGAAGAGGGCGTCGACCTGCTCCTTGTCGGTGACGTCGACCTGGACGAAGGTGCCGCCGACCTCCTCGGCGGCGGCCTTGCCGGCGAGGGGGTCGATGTCGGCGCAGACGACGTTGGCGCCCTCGGAGGCCAGGCGGCGGGCGGTGGCGAGGCCGATGCCGCTGCCGGCTCCGGTGATGACGGCGGTGCGGCCGACCAGGCGGCGGCAGACGATCTCTTCGTTGGTCTGGCTGGACATGGGTTCTCAGGCCTCCGTGCTGATGAAGACGTTCTTGGTCTCGGTGAATGCGGTGAGGGCGTCGGGTCCGAGCTCGCGGCCGAGCCCGGACTGCTTGTAGCCGCCGAAGGGGGTCCAGTAGCGGACGCTGCTGTGGGAGTTGACGGAGAGGTTGCCGGCCTGGACGGCGCGGGA
Organism: Streptomyces sp. NPDC093801; assembly: GCF_040701585.1. NCBI lineage: Bacteria > Bacillati > Actinomycetota > Actinomycetes > Kitasatosporales > Streptomycetaceae > Streptomyces > Streptomyces sp. NPDC093801. Next base: position 68,325 of record NZ_JBFBDP010000027.1, read on the forward strand.
CACGCGCAGGGCGCGGCCGACGTCGCGGGTCCAGAGGGAGCCGGAGAGGCCGTACTCGGTGGCGTTGGCGAGGCGTACGGCGTCCTCCTCGTCCTCGAAGGGGAGGACGACGGCTACGGGTCCGAAGACCTCCTCGGCGGCCACGGGCGCGGTGGGGTCGACGTCCGTGATCAGGGTCGGCGGGTACCAGAAGCCGGGGCCCTCGGGGGCGGTGCCCCGGACGGCCTTGAGGTCGTCGGTGACGTAGGCGCGGACGCGCTCCAGCTGGGCGGCCGAGATGAGCGGGCCCATCTGGGTCTTCCCGTCGAGCGGGTCGCCCACGACCACCGAGGTGAGGGCCGGGGTGACGAGGTCGAGGAAGCGGTCGTAGACGGAGCGCTGGACGAGGATCCGGGTGCGGGCGCAGCAGTCCTGGCCGGTGTTGTCGAGGTAGGCCATGGGGGCGGCGGCCGCCGCCGTTTCGAGGTCGGCGTCGGCGAAGACGATGTTGGGGCTCTTGCCGCCGAGTTCGAGGGTGACCCGCTTCACCCGGTCGGCGCACTTGGACATGATCTGCTTGCCGACCCGGGTGGAGCCGGTGAAGACGATCTTCGCGACTCCGGGGTGTTCGACGAGGGCGTCGCCGGTGACCGCTCCGTGGCCGGGGAGCACCTGGAAGAGGTGTTCGGGGATCCCGGCGTCGAGGGCGAGTTCGGCGAGGCGCAGCGCGGTGAGGGGGGTGGTCTCGGCGGGCTTGAGGATGACGGCGTTGCCCGCGGCGAGGGCGGGTGCCAGACCCCAGGCGGCGATCGGCATGGGGAAGTTCCAGGGGGCGATCACGGCGATGACGCCGAGGGGTTCGAGGAAGGTGACGTCGATGCCTCCCGCGACGGGGATCTGGCGTCCGGAGAGCCGTTCCACTCCCCCGGCGGCGAAGTCCAGCAGGTCGCGGACGTTGCCCGCCTCCCAGCGGGCGTTGCCGAGGGTGTGGCCGGCTTCGCGGACCTCCAGCCGGGCCAGTTCCTCGAGGTGTCCGTCGACGACCGCGGCGAAGCGGCGCAGGATGCGCGCCCGGTCGGCGGGGGCGGCCGCGGCCCAGCCGCGCTGGGCGGCCGCGGCGCGCGCGACGGCGGCGTCGACGTCGTCCCGTGTGGCGGCCGGGACGGTGGCGACGAGTTCCTCGGTGGCCGGGTTGAGCACCCTCAGGTGGGAGGGGTCCAGCGCTTCGGACACGTGGTGCCTTTCTGGGGTCGGTGCGGGGTGGGCCGGTGCGGGGCGGGCCGGTGCGGGCGCGGGATCACAGGCGTTCGAAGGAGCGGCGCCGTTCCCAGTCGGTGACCGCGGAGTCGTAGGCGTCGAGTTCGACGCGGGCCATGTTGAGGTAGTGGGCGACGACCTCGGGGCCGAAGGCGGCCTTGGCGATCTCGCTGTTCTCCCAGAGTTCCGCGGCCTCGCGCAGGGTGGTGGGGACGTGGGCGAAGTCGGCGGTGTAGGCGTTGCCGGCGCAGGCCTCGGGGAGTTCGAGGCGGTTCTCCACGCCGTAGATCCCGGCCGCGACCAGGCCCGCGACGGCGAGGTAGGGGTTGACGTCGCCGCCGGGGAGGCGGTTCTCGAAGCGCATGGAGCGGCCGTGGCCGACCACTCGGAGGGCGCAGGTCCGGTTGTCGACGCCCCAGGCGACGGCGGTCGGGGCGAAGGAACCCGGGCGGAAACGCTTGTACGAGTTGATGTTGGGGGCGTAGAGAAGGGAGAAGTCGCGCAGCGCCGCCAGCTGGCCGGCCAGGAAGTGCCGCATCAGCGGTGACATGCCCCCTGGTCCGTCCCCGGCCATGGCGTTGTGCCCGTCGGCGTCGGTGAGCGAGAGGTGGATGTGACAGGAGTTGCCCTCGCGCTCGTCGAACTTGGCCATGAAGGTGAGCGAGACGCCTTCCTGGGAGGCGATCTCCTTGGCCCCGGTCTTGTAGACGGAGTGCTGGTCGCAGGTGGTGAGCGCCTCGTCGTAGCGGAAGGCGATCTCGTGCTGGCCGAGGTTGCACTCGCCCTTCGCGGACTCGACGACCAGGCCGGCGGCCTGCATCTCGTTGCGGATCCGGCGCAGCAGGGGTTCGATGCGGCCGGTGCCGAGGACGGAGTAGTCGATGTTGTACTGGTTGGCGGGGGTCAGGCCGCGGTAGTCGGCGTTCCAGGCCTTCTCGTAGGTGTCCTGGAAGACCATGAACTCCAGCTCGGTGCCGACCATGGCGGTGTAGCCGTGTCCGGCGAGGCGTTCGAGCTGGCGGCGCAGGATCTGGCGGGGCGCGGCGACGACGGGCGTGCCGTCGTGCCAGGCGAGGTCCGCGAGGACGAAGGCGCTGCCGGGGTTCCAGGGGATGCGGCGGAGGGTGGCGAGGTCGGGGTGCATGGCGAAGTCGCCGTAGCCCCGGTCCCAGGAGGACATCTCGTAGCCGTCGACGGTGTTCATGTCGGTGTCGACGGCGAGGAGGTAGTTGCAGCCCTCGGTGCCGTGGTCGAGGACCTCGTCCAGGAAGAACTGTGCGGCGAACCGCTTGCCCTGAAGACGTCCCTGCATGTCGGGGAAGGCCAGGACGACTGTGTCGATCTCACCGCTGGCGACGAGGGCGCGGAGCTCCTCGGGCGCGAGCGGCGGCTTGCGGTCTACCACGGGGATCTCTCCTTCGGTGAGCCGAGGAGGCCTAAGGTATTGAACAGAACCATTGCTTGGGAAGGGGCGGAGCCGAGATGACCGGGACGGCGGACGACGGGAGCGCGGTCGCGCGGCTCAATCCCGTGCTGCGACAGGTGCGGGCGGGCAACGGTTTCGAGGAGGCGCTCGAACAGATCCTCCAGGTGGTCCGGCTCGGACTGGTGCCGGGCGGGGAACGGCTGCCGCCGGAGCGGGAGTTGGCGGAGCGGATGGGGATCAGCCGGGTCACCCTGCGCGAGGTGCTGAAGGTCCTCCAGGACCAGGGCCTGGTGGAGGCCCGGCGCGGCCGGTACGGGGGCACCTTCGTGCTGGCCCGCCCCGACACCCCGGCCGGCGGCGCGGAGGAGGAGCTGCGGCGGCGCGTGGCGGGGGTGGACATCGAGGACGTGCTGCGCTTCCGCGAGGTCCTGGAGGTGGGCGCGGCCGGGCTGTGCGCCTCGCAGGGCCTCTCCGAGGGCGGCTCCGAGCGGCTGCTGGCCGCGCTCGCCGCCACCCACGACGCCCCGCTCGCCGAGTACCGCCGCCAGGACACCCTCTTCCACCTGGCACTGTGCGAACTGGCCGGCTCGGCCAGCCTGACGGCCCAGTACGCGGCCGTCCGGGCCCGGGTCAACGACCTGCTGGACTGCATCCCGCTGCTGGTGCGCAACCTGGAGCACTCCCAGCAGCAGCACACCGCGCTGGTGGAGGCGGTGCTGGAACGCGACGCGGAGGGGGCGCGGGCGGTGATGCGCGAGCACTGCTGCGGGACGGCGGCCCTGCTGCGCGGGTTCCTGGCCTGAGGCGGACGGGGCGGGAGAGGTTTTCGTAACCCCTGTTTAACGCAGGGGTCTTGCGCGCTCCACTCCCTTGACGCAAAGGTACGCCTCACAACCATTGCATGCCTCACCCCCCGTTCCCCCGAGGCCCTAGGCAGGAGCGCACATGGCCGAAGAAACCGCATCCGCGCCGCCCCACTCCGCACCGGACGCCGCCTACCTGGAGCGCCGGACCCTGCGCCGCGGCAGCGCGGGCTGGCTGCTGCTGACGGGGCTGGGCGTCGCCTACGTCGTCTCCGGGGACTACTCCGGCTGGAACGTGGGCCTGTCCAAGGGCGGCTTCGGCGGCCTCGCCATCGCCACCGTGCTCATGGGCGCCATGTACGCCTGCCTGGTCTTCTCCCTCGCCGAACTGTCCACGATCCTGCCGACGGCGGGCGGCGGCTACGGCTTCGCCCGCCGCGCGCTGGGCCCCTGGGGCGGCTTCCTCACCGGTACCGCCATCCTCATCGAGTACGTCCTGGCCCCGGCGGCGATCGTCATCTTCATCGGCGACTACGTGGAATCCCTGGGCCTGTTCGGGCTGACCTCCAGCTGGCCGGTCTACCTCGGGTGCTTCGTCGTCTTCATCGGCGTCCACCTGTGGGGCGTGGGCGAGGCCCTGCGCTTCAGCCTGATCGTCACCGCCGTCGCCGTCGCCGCCCTGCTGGTCTTCGCCTTCGGGGCGCTCACCGACTTCGACGCGGGCTCCCTCGACGACATCCCCGTCGACCCCGGCGCCTTCGGGTCCGGCTCCTGGCTGCCCTTCGGCGTCCTCGGCATCTGGGCCGCGTTCCCCTTCGGCATGTGGTTCTTCCTCGGCGTCGAGGGCGTGCCGCTCGCCGCCGAGGAGGCCAAGGACCCGGTCCGCTCCATGCCGAAGGCGCTGGCCATCTCCATGGGCGTCCTCGCCCTCCTGGCCCTGGTCACCTTCTTCGCGGCCACCGGGGCACAGGGCGCCGACGCCGTGAAGTCCGCCGGGAACCCCCTGGTCGTGGCCCTGGAGGGGGACGGCGGCCCGACCGCGCTGAGCCGCTTCGTCAACTACGCGGGCCTGGCGGGCCTCGTCGCCTCCTTCTTCTCCCTCATCTACGCCGGCTCCCGCCAGCTGTTCGCCCTCTCCCGCGCCGGCTACCTGCCGCGCTTCCTGTCGCTGACCTCGAAGCGCAAGGCCCCGTACCTCGGACTGGTGATCCCCGGCGCCCTCGGCTTCGCCCTCGCGGCGGCCACCGGCAACGGGGCGCGGATGCTGAACATCGCGGTGTTCGGGGCGACCATCTCCTACGCCCTGATGGCCCTCTCCCACATCGTGCTGCGCCGCCGCGAGCCCGGTCTGGAGCGTCCGTACCGCACCCCCGGCGGGGTGCTGACCTCGTCCGTCGCCTTCGTCCTCGCCCTGTCGGCGCTGGTCGCCACCTTCCTGGTGGACGTCGAGGCGGCGCTGATCGCCCTCGCCGTGTACGCCGTCGCGCTCGCCTACTTCGCCTTCTACAGCCGCCACCGGCTGGTGGCCTCGGCCCCGGAGGAGGAGTTCGCCGCGCTTGCGGAAGCCGAGGCGGAGTTGACCCGCGACTGAAATCCTGGCCCCGCACCCCCCGCTCCGCTGTCCGGCACCATCCTGGAGGTAACACCGTGCCCAGGCCGCTCATCGGCATCACCACCTACGTGGAGGCGTCCACCCGCTACGGGGTGTGGGACCTCCCCACCTCCCTCGTCCCGTCCGGCTACTACGAACTGGTCCAGGCGGCGGGCGGCGCGGCGGTGCTGCTGCCGCCGGACGAGCCGGAGCGGGCGGCGGAGGTGCTGGGACGGCTGGACGGCCTCGTCGTCTCCGGCGGCCCGGACGTCGACCCGATCCGCTACGGGGCCCCGCGCGACCCCCGTACGGGTGCCCCCGCGACGGTCCGCGACGAGTGGGAACTGGCCCTGCTCCGCGCCGCCCTGGCCGACGGGATCCCGGTGCTGGGCATCTGCCGGGGCATGCAGGCGCTGAACGTGGCGCTGGGCGGCACGCTGGTCCAGCACATCGACGGCCACGTCCACACCCCGGGCGTCACCTCCTGGCACCCCGTCACCCCCGTACCGGGCACCCGCTACGCGGAGCTGGTCCCCGAGGTCGCGGACGTCCCCACCTACCACCACCAGGCGGTGGAGCGGCTCGGCCAGGGGCTGGTCGTCTCGGCGTACGCCGAGGACGGCACGGTCGAGGCCATCGAACTCCCCGACCGGGAGCAGTGGGTCGTGGGCGTGCAGTGGCACCCCGAACGGGACAAGGACACCCGGGTGATGGACTCCCTCGTCGAGGCGGCCGGCGCCCGCCGGGCGGTGCCGGTGTCCTGACGGCGTCCGCGGCCGCGCGGCGGGATGGCCGTCCGCGCGGCCCGCGACCCCGAATGGCCGTCCGGGCGGACGGCGCGCACCCTGGAAGGATGCGGACGGAAGCCCATGAGACGGCGGCCGGCCGGCTGTCCGGGATCCTGGAGAACCCGGTCGTCGGCATGTCCCCGTGGATCGTCTTCTCCCTGCTGGTCGGCCCGGGACGGTTCGAGATCGCCGTCGGGATCGCCCTGGGGATCTCCCTCGTGCTGGTCGTGGCGGGCCGGATGCTGCACCGGGGCAGCTCCTGGAAGCTGCTGGAGCTGGCCGACGTGGTGTTCTTCGCCGCGCTGGCCGTCATCGGCGCCCTGGCCACCGACGGCACGCTGCGCTGGCTGGAGACCTACGCCGGCGAGGTCGCGAGCCTCACCCTGACCGCGATCGCCTTCGGTTCGATGGCGGTGGGGATGCCGTTCACCCTCCAGTACGCCCGCGAGCAGACCGACCCCTCCAAGTGGAGTTCGCCCGTCTTCCTCCGCACCAACTACATGATCACCGGCGTGTGGGGGCTGGCCTTCCTGGTCTCGGCCCTGGCGGGTGGCTTCGGGGACCTGGTGCTGCACGACCCCGACAACATCTGGACGGCCTGGATCGTCCCGATCCTGGCCATCGTCGCCGCCCTGCGGTTCACCGTCTGGTACCCGGAGGTCGTCCGCGCCCGCGCCCGGGGCGAGGAGGGACCGGGCCGGGCGTCCCTGCTGCTGCCGCTGGCGGGGCTGCTGGTGCCGATCGGGATCGCGGTGCTGGTCTTCGACGGCGGGGTGTGGTGGCTGGGCGCGGCCCTGATCGTGGCGGGCGCGCTGCTCACGAAGACGCTCCAGGCCCGCGCCTGACCCGGGCCGCGCCCGGCCGGCTCAGCTGAAGACGACGGAGCGGAGCTTGAGGAGCTCACCGCCGCGGCCCACGAGCGGGCGCAGGGTGAAGAAGTCGCCCTCGCAGTCGGGCTCGGTGAACACCGTGGCCGTCGAGGTGGTCCGGTTGCGCGGGGAGTGCGCGGGCTGGCTGGCGTTGGGGTCGGCCACCTCGGGCAGAGTGATGCACTCCCGGCTCTCGGGGTCGAGCAGGATGCGGATGTGCGTCTTGCCGTCCAGGCCGACGTAGCTGTACTGGAACTCGCCGACGGCGGCGGAGGCGGACTGCGGGACGGCCAGCAGGAGGGTGAAGGCGCCGAGGGCGGCGATGGAGGCGCGGCGGAGTCGCATGGGGATCCTCTCGGGAGGGCAGCCAAACGTGCGGGAGTCACCTTCCCGACGGGCAGGGCCCGCGTCACCGCCGCCCCGCGCCGAATCGATTCCGCGTCACCCGGACGGCCCCGGGGGCGGTGGGCCGCTGCGCGGAGCGGTCCCCTACCCGCCCTTCCACCGTTCCCCGGGCTCCGCCCGGACCCGCACGGGCGCTGCGCGCCCACCGCCTCGGACGCCGGCGTCCGGGGCGCCGGGGGTCTGGGGGCGGAGCCCCCGGGGAACGGGCGAAGGGCGGGGAGGGGACGGCCCCGCGCAGCGGCACCCGCACCGCCGGGCGGCTGGGCCGTCCCTTTCGGATCTTGCCGGGCGGCGCGGGTCAGGCGAGATCCGCAAGGGACGGCCCAGCGGCGGCGGGTCAGCGAGATCCGTAAGACACGGCCTAGCGGCGGCGGGTCAGCGACAGGAGGTCGCGGGCCGGGCCCGCCGGGCGGGTGCCGGTCGGCCAGACGGCGCGCAGCACGCGGGCCAGGGCGGCGCCCGGCACGGGCACCGATACCAGCCGGCGCGCCGCCAACTCCTCCACCAGCGCGAGTTCCGACAGCACGCACGGTCCGGCCCCGCTGAGCGCCGCCGCCTTGACGGCGGTGGTGGAGGCCAGCTCCAGCAGGGGCTGGGCCAGCCCCCCGGACGCGGCGAGCGCGGCGTCCAGGACCTGACGGGTGCCCGAGCCCCGCTCGCGCAGGATCAGCGGGCTGCCGGCCAGCTCCGCCGGGTCCACCCCCTTCGAGCGCCGCGCCCAGGGGTGCGTGGGGGCCACCGCCACCACCAGGCGGTCCTGGGCGATGACGGCCGAGTCCAGGCCGTCCGGCACCGACACCCCCTCCACGAAGCCGAGGTCGGCCTCGTGCGCGAGGACCCGCTGGGCGACGTCCGCCGAGTTCCCCGCGTGCAGGGAGACCGCCGTCCCCGGCCGCTCCCCGCGCAGCGCGATCAGCCAGCCGGGCAGCAGGTACTCGGCGATGGTCATGCTGGCCGCGACCCTCAGCCGCGAGTCCCGCCGCCCGCGCAGCGCCTGCGCGCCCGCGTCGAAGGCCTCGGCGGCCTCGACCACCCGCCGGGCCCAGTCGGTGACCAGCGCGCCCTCGGCCGTCAGCGTCGAGCCGCGCGGGGAGCGGTCCACCAGGGCGACCCCCAGCCGGGTCTCCATCGCACGGATCCGGCTGCTCGCCGCCGGCTGCGTGATGCCGAGCCGGCGGGCCGCGCCGCTCAGGCTGCCGACCCGCGCCACGGCGAGCAGCAGCTCCAGCGCGCCCAGGTCCGGCACGCGGTGTGCGAGCGGAACCGTCTCCTCGTTACCCATAACGTCAGTTTATGGCCTTATAGACGTGCGGCCTCTGCCGTCCGGCCCTGCCCGACGGGACGCTGGACCCATGGCCACCACCGCCCCCGTGCACGTCCGAACCACCGTCCCCGCCGCTCCCCGGGCCCACAAGGCCCCCCGGCTGAGGGACCTCGGCCCCAACTGGTACGCCTCCGTCATGGGCACGGCGATCATCGCCAACGCCGGCGCGACCCTCCCGTACCGGATCCCGGGCCAGCGCGCCGTCTGCGAGCTCCTCTGGGCGCTGTCCGCCGTGGCCCTCGCCGTCCTGCTCGCCGCCCGCGCCGGGCACTGGCGCCACCACCGCGACCGGGCCCGCGCGCACCTCCTCGACCCCGCCGTGGCCCCCTTCTACGGGTGTCTGGCGATGGCCCTGCTGGCCGTCGGCGCCGGCACGCTGATCGTCGGCAAGGACCTGATCGGCACCGGTGCCGCCATCGCCGTGGACACCGTGCTGTTCACCGCCGGTACCGCGGTCGGGCTGGTCATGGCCGTGGTCGTGCCCTACCTGATGGTGGTCCGGCACCGGGTCGAGGCCTCGCAGGCCAGCCCCGTCTGGCTGCTTCCGGTGGTCTCCCCCATGGTCTCGGCCGCCGTCGGCCCCCTGCTGGTCCCCCACCTGCCCGCCGGGCAGCCCCGCGAGGCGCTGCTGCTGGCCTGCTACGCGATGTTCGGCGTCAGCCTGCTGGCCGTCCTGCTGCTGCTGCCCCTGGTCTTCGGCCGGCTGATCACCCACGGGCCCCTGCCCCTGGCGCTGACCCCCGCGCTGTTCCTGGTCCTCGGCCCCCTGGGCCAGTCCACCACCGCCGTCAACCAGCTCGCGGACGTGGCGCCCGGCGCCGTCGACGCCCCCTACGCCGGAGCGCTCGGCGCCTTCGCGGTCGTCTACGGGGTCCCCGTCATGGGCTTCGCCCTGCTGTGGCTGGCCCTCGCCACCGCGATGCTGGTGCGGGCCGCCCGCGAGGGCATGGGCTTCGCGATGACCTGGTGGGCGCTGACCTTCCCCGTCGGCACCTGTGTGACCGGCGCCGCCGGACTGGCCCGCCACACCGGGCTGGACGCCTTCGCCTGGCTGGCCGCGGCCCTGTTCCTGGGCCTGGTCACCGCCTGGGTACTGGCTGCCGTCCACACCCTGCGCGGCCTGTTCGCCGGACGGCTGCTCCCCGCCGCGTAGTCCCCTACCGCGCCGCCCGCACGGCCGCCGCCAGCACCCGCGGGGCTTCCACCAGCGAAGGCCCGTACCAGGTCAGGTGGCGGCCACTGACGAGCGCGGCGGGCAGCCCGGGGAAGGCCTCCGGGCCGTCGTCCGCCGTGAAGCGGTACGGCTCGTCGGGGAGCACCACCAGGTCGCAGCCGCTCCCGGCGAGCTCCTCCACCGGCACCCTCGGGTACCGCTCGGGGTGCCCGGCGTGGACGTTGCGCACCCCGAGGCGGGCGAGGAGGTCGCCCGCGAAGGTGTCCCGGCCCAGCACCATCCAGGGCCGCCGCCAGATCGGCACGAAGGCGGTGAGGTCCGCGGCGGGCTCCACCGCCGCCCAGGCCTCCTCGGCCCGGTCCAGCCACTCGGGCCGCTCCAGCCCCAGCGCCCCCACCAGGACCCGGTCCAGCTCGCCGAAGGCCTGCGGCAGGTCCCGGACCTCGGTGACCAGCACCTCCAGCCCCGCCGCGCGCAGCGCCGCCAGGTCGGGGGCCCGGTTCTCCTCCTCGTTGGCGATCACCAGGTCGGGGCGCAGCTCCGCGACGGCCCGTACGTCGGGGTTCTTCGTGCCCCCGACGCGCACCGCGCCGCCCAGGCCGGCCGCCGGGTGCGTGCACCAGTCGGTGACCCCGGCGAGCAGGCCCGGGGCGCTCACGGCGACCGCCTCGGTCAGGGACGGGACGAGGGAGACCACCCGCACCGGCTCAGCGCCCCGGGGAGGGCGGCTCGGAGGTGGCGTGGATGTGGTCCCCGACGGCGACCACCAGCAGCCGGGTGTCGTCGCTGACGGCCCTCCAGCGGTGGCGCACCCCTCCGGAGAGGAACAGGGCGTCCCCGCTCTCCAGCCGGTAGGCGCGGCCCTCGGCCTCCACCTGGCAGGCGCCGGAGACGACGTACATCAGCTCGTCGTTGCGGTGCTGGTACTCGCGGCCGGCGTCCTGGTCGCCGTTGAACTCCAGCGCGTGCAGCTGGTGGTGGCCCCGGACGAGGGGGCGCACGCCGTTGACGGGCGCGAGCCCGGAGTCGTCCCCGGCCCGCACCAGATCCACCGTGCGGGCGGTGTCGGAGGCGGCGAGCAGGTCGACCGCCGTGGTCTCCAGGGCGTCGGCGACCCGCTCCAGCGAGCGCATGCTGGGGCGGGCCCGCTCGTTCTCTATCTGGCTCAGGAAGGGCACCGAGAGGCCGCTGCGCGCCGACACCGCGGCCAGCGTGAGGTGGAGCGCACGGCGACGCTTGCGCACGGCGACGCCCACCCGCAGCGGCTGCTCCTTGGCGTCCTTCTCCTTGTCGTTCACGTCGGGGTCGTCCGCACCGGGCGCGCCCGCCCGGGCGAAGCCGTATTCCCCGCCGTCCGTGGCGTCCGCGATGTTTCCGTCTTCCTTGCCGTTCATGTCGGGGCTGCCCTCCCCTACCCGTCGTCGCACATCGGTGTGCTGTAAGCACCTTACGCAGCAACCGACCCCGGATTCGCGCGCAAGGGCCCACCGGGCCGTTCCCCGGCCGATTCCGGCACCCGGACCGTCACCCCGAGTGACCGTGACCGGCCCGCCACAGCACACGGTCGCCGTCCAGGATCACCGCGTCGCCGGACGGGCGGACCAGCAGCCGGGCGCCGGGGTGGCCGGCGGTGCCGCTGCTCCAGGCCGTCGCGCCGTCGGCCGTGCGCACGGTGAGTTCGCCGTCGCGGGAGAAGGCGGCCTCGCTGCCCCGGCCGGCGGTGCCGGCGCTCCAGCGGTGGGCGCCGGCGGGCGCGAGGAGGACGAGGTCCCCGTCGTCGCCGAGGGTCAGCCGCGCGGCGCCGGCGTCCAGGACGTCGCCCACGCGCAGGACCGTGCCGGGGTGGACCTCCACGGCGACGTCGAGCCTGCCTTCGGCCAGTTCCCGCAGGGCGGGGATCGAGGGGGTGAAGGCGTAGAGGGCGCCCTCGGTGCGGATGAACCGGCCGAAGCGCAGGGTGGTGGCGCGGCTGCCGCCCCCGGACTCGCTCTCGAAGGCGACGGGTGAACCCGGGCCGAGGACGGGGTCGGCGCCGGTGCGCGGGTTGCGGCCGGCCGGGAAGTCGGTCTCGTTGATCCACTGCTTGGCCACGAACTCGAACTGCTGGACCAGGTCGGCCTGGTAGCCGATGAACACCAGCCCGCGCGAGGCCCCGTTCGTGCCCCGGCCGGGCTCCTGGTCCGGGTCGTACGCGGGCCCGTACGGGATGCCGCGCCGGATGATGCGGTGGCCGTCGGTCACGGCGGGGTCCAGCGGGGGGCGGCCGGGGGCGGGGACGAGGCCGTCGCGGGGGTTGCCCTTGCGGATGTGCGCGAACAGGGGGGTGTGCCAGCCCTGCGGGTCGTCGCGGTACGAGAGGGCGGCCGGGCCGGTGCCGGCGGGGCAGGGCTGTTCGCCGAGCGGGCAGCCCGCGACGGCGGTGCCGCCGGGCCAGCGGCCCACCAGCCGGGCCGCGAGCCAGGTGTCGGTCGCGTCGGCGGGCGCGGCCCCGGCCCGCTTGAGGTCGGCCAGCCGCTCGCGGGCCTGCGCCCACCAGCCGGGGACGTCCTGGGCCAGCCGGCGGACCACCTGGAAGGAGCCCCCGGTGGCCCAGGCGGGCAGCCCGGCGGGCCGCCGGCCGGCCTTCTCCTGTCCCACGAGGAACTCCCCGGCCGGGACCAGCCGGGCTCCCGGCTTGCCCTGGACGGTGGTCCCGGTGGCCGGGTCGGGGGCGTGGAAGCCGCGGACTCCGGGCTGGCTGATGCCGTCGGTGAACCCGAAGTGCTCGTGTCCGCGCAGGGCGCCGGACAGGGTGGCGCCGTCCTGGCGGAAGACGAGCACGCCCTGGGCGGGCCCCAGGGCGTCCTGGTGGCGGTCGACGGCGGCGGCGAGCTTCTCGGGGTCGTCCGCCGACAGGTTGAGGACCGCGTGCACGGCGCGGTGCGGCCCCTCCCCGCCGAACAGCCACGATTCGGGGGAGCTGTCGCCGGTGTCCCCGAGCGCCTCGGCCCGCAGGGCGGGGCCCTGGGCGAAGGCCTCGGCGGTGCTGCCGGGCGGCAGGGCGGGGAAGGGGTCGCGCCCGGCGAGGAAGCGCAGGCCGGCGTGGGTGAGGGAGAGGCCGGTCCACTGCGCCGACAGGGAGGCCGGGTCGAGGCCGCCCGCCTTGACCCGGGCGGCGCTGAACGCGGCGTTGAACCGGGCCATCTCCTCGGTGGTGGAGATCTCGGGCAGCAGCCGGCGCAGCCAGCGGCGGGCCAGGACCGGGTCGCGGAAGCGCAGCAGCAACAGGCAGGCGTGGTCCTTGCGGGAGCCGGCCAGGATGTCGCCCTGGCTGCTGCGGTCGGAGCGCAGGGGCAGCTCGGCGGTGTCGGCGGCGGCCGGCGGCGCCGCCGGGGCCGCCGCCCGCGGGCCCCTGGCCGGGGATGCGGCGGCCGCGGTGTGCGGGCACGCGGCGAGCGCGGCGGCGGCCACCGCCCCGGCCCTGAGGACGGTCCTGCGGGCGGGGGCGGGGGCGGCGGCGGGCGGGGCGGAGGCGGCGTCCATCGGGGCTCCTGGGTGTGGCTCGCGCGGGAACCGGGCGGGGCCAAGCGCCCGTCCGGTGATCCACACCCTCCGCGAGGGAGCACGGGCGCGCGCGCCGGAGGAACTGTTCGAGTGAGCGATCGGCCACCAGGGGTGACGGCCTTCGGCCGGGCGGGGTTGCGGCATCATCGCCTCCATGACCACGACACGACGGCTGATGCTCCTGGACACCGCGTCCCTCTACTACCGCGCCTACTTCGGCGTCCCGGACTCCGTGAAGGCCCCGGACGGCACCCCGGTCAACGCGGTGCGCGGGCTCCTCGACTTCATCGGGCGGCTGGTGCAGGACCATCGCCCGGACGACCTGGTGGCCTGCATGGACGCCGACTGGCGGCCGCACTGGCGGGTGGAGCTGATCCCCTCGTACAAGGCGCACCGGGTCGCGCAGGAGTCGGAGTCCGGGCCGGACGTGGAGGAGACCCCGGACACCCTCGCCCCGCAGGTCCCGATCATCGAGGCGGCGCTGGACGCGTTCGGCATCGCCCGGGTGGGGGTCGCCGGGTACGAGGCGGACGACGTGATCGGCACCCTGACCGCCCGCGCCACCGGCCCGGTGGACATCGTCACGGGCGACCGGGACCTCTACCAGCTGGTGGACGACGCCCGGGCGCGCCGGGTGCTGTACCCGCTCAAGGGCGTGGGCACCCTCCAGGTCACGGACGAGGCCTGGCTGCGCGGGAAGTACGGGGTGGACGGCCCCGGCTACGCGGACCTGGCGCTGCTGCGCGGCGACCCGAGCGACGGCCTGCCGGGCGTTCCCGGCATCGGCGAGAAGACCGCCGCCAAGCTGCTGGACGCCTACGGGGACCTGGCCGGAATCATCGCGGCGGTCGACGACCCGAAGTCGAAGCTGACCCCTGCCCAGCGCAGGCGCCTGGACGAATCCCGCCCCTATCTGGCGGTGGCGCCGAAGGTCGTCCAGGTGGCCTCGGACGTCCCCCTGCCCCCCTTCGACCCGGCCCTCCCACGGGTCCCCGCTCGACCCGAGATGGTCGACGCGCTCGCCCATCGGTGGGGTCTGGGAGGAGCAATGTCACGCCTGAGCAGCGCGCTGCGCCCATGAGGTGATAACTTAGGTAATCCTAAGCTTCGTAAGCGTCAGGGGAGACACCGTGGCAGAAGGACGCGCCCGTACCGTCGGCACCGCAGTCGTCGTACGCACCGAACGGCTGACGCCGCACATGGTCCGCCTCGTGCTGGGCGGAGACGGACTGGCCGGATTCGGCGCGGGCGCGTACACCGACCATTACGTCAAGCTCCTGTTCGAGCCGGAGGGCGTGCGGTACCCGGAGCCCTGGGACCTGGACGTGATCCGCGCCACGCACCACCGGGAGGCCTGGCCCCGCCAGCGTGCGTACACGGTCCGCGCCTGGGACCCGGAGCGGCTGGAGCTGACCCTGGACTTCGTGGTCCACGGCGACGAGGGCCTCGCGGGCCCCTGGGCGGCCCGCGTCCAGCCGGGCGAGTCGGTCCACTTCCTCGGCCCGGGCGGCTGCTACGCCCCGGACCCGGTGGCCGACTGGCACCTCCTCGCGGGTGACGAGAGCGCGCTGCCGGCGATCGCGGCGTCGATGGAGCGCATGCCGCGGGGCGCGCGGGTGCACGCCTTCGTGGAGATCGACGGCCCGGCCGACGAGCAGGACATCGCCACCCCGGACGGCATCACCCCGGTCTGGCTCCACCGGGGCGACCGGCCGGTGGGCGCGGCCCTGCTGGAGGCCGTCACCGGCCTGGACTTCCCCTCGGCCGACGTCCACGCCTTCATCCACGGCGAAGCGGGCTTCGTGAAGGAACTCCGCCGCCACCTGCGCCTGGACCGGGGGGTCCCGCGCGAGCGGCTGTCCATCTCCGGCTACTGGCGCCACGGCGAGACGGACGAGGGCTGGCGCGCGATCAAGCGCGACTGGAACGCCACGGTGGAAGCCGAACAGGACGTCCCCGCAGCGGCCGCCGCCTGACCCCTGCGGGGTGCTCCCCGGGGGCTCCGCCCCCAGACCCCCGCGCGTCGAACGCCGTGTCCGCAGCCGCGCCCGGCGACCGAGGGCGGGAACGGAGGAAGGGCGGGGCGGGGAGGGGCTCCGCGCAGCGGGGTCGGCGCAGCCCCCGCTCCCGGGCCGCGCACCGCGCAGCGGAAGCGCACAATGGCGACATGCGCACGCACCGCGCCGCCGCATTCGCCGGGGCGGCGATCCTGCTGGCCGCCGGGACGGCCACGGCGGCCGGGCCCACTCCGCCCCCGCCGCCCAAGCCCCTCATCGGCGACGCCGCCGTCGCCAAGGCGGTGGCCCGGCTCGACGGCGCCGTCGCGGACGTCATGCGCCGCACCGGCACCCCCGGCGTGGCGGTGGCCGTCGTCCACCGCGACAAGGTGCTCTACCTCAAGGGCTTCGGCCTCCGCCGCACGGGCGAGGCCGCCACCGTCGACCCCGACACCGTCTTCCAGCTGGCCTCCGTGTCGAAGCCGGTCTCCTCCACCGTCGTCGCCGGCGCCCTCCCCGACCCCGCCGCCTGGGACGAGCCCCTCGGCTCCTCCCTCCCCGGCTTCGCCCTCAAGGACCCCTGGGTGACCTCCCACGTCACCCCCGCCGACCTCTTCTCCCACCGCAGCGGCCTCCCCGACCACGCCGGGGACCTCCTCGAAGACCTCGGCTACGACCAGTCGTACATCCTCGGCCACCTCCGCGAGGAACCCCTCACCCCCTTCCGCGCCAGCTACGCGTACACCAACTTCGGCCTCACCGCCGCCGCCGAGGCCGTCGCCCGCGACCACGGCACCACCTGGCAGAAGCTCAGCGCGGACACCCTGTTCAAGCCCGCCGGGATGACGCACACCAGCACCGAGTTCTCCGCCTTCGCGGACGCCGCGGACCGCGCCTACGGCCACGTGAAGAACCCCGACGGCACCTGGAGCCCCCGCTACGTCCGCGACGCCGACGCCCAGGCGCCGGCCGGCGGGGTCAGTTCCACCGCCCGCGACATGGCCCGCTGGCTGCGCCTCCAGCTCGGCGACGGCGTCCTCGACGGGAAGCGGATCGTCCCGGCCGACAGTCTGAACCGCACCCGCCTGCCCGAGATCGTCTCGCAGGCCCGGACCTTCCGCGGGGTCCCTCAGTTCTACGGGCTCGGCTGGAACGTCAGCTACGACGACGCCGGCCGGCTGCGCCTGGGCCACTCGGGGGGCTTCGAACTCGGCGCCAACACCAACGTCACCATGCTGCCGCTCGAACAGCTCGGCATCGTCGTCCTGACCAACGCGGCCCCGGTCGGCCAGGCCGACGCGATCGCCCTGGACTTCTTCGACACCGCCGAACACGGCGGGCCGACCACCGACTGGCTGGCCCTGACCGCCGCGGTGTACGCACAGGAACTGAACGAGGGCCACCGCTCGGCCACCGACTACGCGCACCCGCCGGCCGGCGCAGCGCCCGCCAAGGCGGCGAACGCCTACACCGGCACCTACGACAACCCCTTCTACGGCCCCGCCGCCGTCACCGCCGACGCCAGGGGCGCCCTCACCCTCTCCCTCGGCCCGAAGCCCCTGCGCTACCCGCTCACCCACTACGCCGGCGACACGTTCAGCTTCGAGACCACCGGCGAGAACGCGGTGGGCCGCACCGGGGTGACCTTCTCCGACGGCAAGGTCCGCATCGAGTACCTGGACGCCGAACACCTGGGCACCTTCACCCGCCGCTAGGCCGTCTCTTACGGATCTCGCCTGACCCGCGCCGCCCGGCAAGATCCGAAAGAGACAGCCTGGAGCGGGCCCCCTACCCTGGTCCCGGTGAGCCGCAGATCCCACGTCCCGCCCGCGCCCCTCCCCCAGCAGGACGGCATCGACCCCGTCCGGATGCGCCTGCCCCCCGACCCCGAGGGGCGCTGGCCGCACCTGGGCGACTACCTGACCGAGCGCTACGCCGGCACGCGCGGCGCCGAGTCGATGGCCCGGCTGCTCGGCCGGGGCCGGGTCCTGGGCGAGGGCGGGCGGGTCCTGCGGCCGCAGGACCCGTACGAGCCCGGCGGCTGGCTGTGGTTCCACCGGGACATGCCGGCCGAGCCGGCCGTGCCCTTCCCGATCCGCGTCGTCCACCGCGACCGGCACCTCCTCGTGGTGGACAAGCCGCACTTCCTGGCGACCACCCCGCGCGGCAGCCACGTCACGCAGACCGCCCTGGCCCGGCTGCGCCGGGAGCTGGACCTGCCCGCGCTCAGCCCGGCGCACCGCCTCGACCGGATGACGGCCGGACTGGTGATGTTCAGCATCCGCCCCGAGGACCGCGGCGCCTACCAGCTCCTCTTCCAGCAGCGGCGGGTCCGCAAGGAGTACGAGGCCCTCGCGCCCCACGACCCGTCCGTCGACCTGCCCCGGACCGTGCGCAGCCACATCGAGAAGCTCCGCGGGGTGATGGCGGCGGTCGAGGTCCCGGGCGCCGAGCCCAACGCCGAGAGCCGGGTCGAACTCGTGGAGGCCCGGGGCGCCCTGGGCCGCTACCGGCTGACCCCGCACACCGGCCGCACCCACCAGCTGCGGGTGCACATGAACAGCCTGGGCCTGCCCATCCTGGGCGACCCGGTGTACCCGGTGGTCGCCGCACCGGCCGATCCCGCGGACTACCGGCGCCCGCTCCAACTGCTGGCCAGGACCCTGTCCTTCACCGACCCGGTCACGGGCCTCGCCCACCGCCTGGAGACGGGCCTGAGCCTCCAGGCCTGGGACGACCCGCAGGGCTGGGAAGCCGGCCCCCGGCCTGATCCGGAGGACACCCCCTAGCGGGCCGGGGCCACGCCCGCTATCCGCAGCGCCGCGTCCGCGGCGGCCTCCGCGAGGGCCGCCACCGGGCGGGCGGGATCGGAGCGCCGGATCAGCATGACGCCCTCGACCAGGCCGAAGACCAGGTCGTTGCGCAGGGCCAGCCCGGCCGTGTCCCCGGCGAGTTCGGCTCCGGCCACCGTCGCGCCGAGCAACGCCCGGTAGTTGTCGCGCAGTTCGACGCGCATCCGCCGGAAGCGCTCCAGCTTCGGCCGGTGCAGCTCGGGCAGCAGGTAGAGGGCGCCCAGGTCGAACGGCCCCCCGCACAGCAGCAGCACGTCCGAGCGGCACAGCTCCCACAGGCGGCGCGCGGCAGGCCGGCCGGTCTCGGCCAGCAGCCGGCGGGAGAGCGCGAGCGACGGGGCGACCGTGGACTCCAGGAGTTCGGCGAGGAGTTCCTCCTTGCCGCCGAAGTAGTGGTACATCGTGGCCTGGCGCATTCCGGCCCGTTCGGCCACCGCCCGCGTGGTGGTGGCCGCGTACCCCCGGACGGTGAACAGCTCGGCCGCCGCGCAGAGGAGTTCCTCGCGCGGCGGCCGGCCGCTCGGCTCCCTCAGCCGGTCGGCACGCGGCCGGCCGACGCGTCTCGGCCCGTCATCCGTTCCCCCGCTCATGCTCCGATCGTCGCACAGGACACGGAGGAGCGATCATGGCAAGAGATGAGATCCGGCGGTCCACGGCTTCGGAGGAAACGCCGAAAGGGGCTACCCGACCGAGCTGTAGGCCACAACACCCCGCAGCAGCGCGTCGACGGCCTTCCGCGCGTTCTTCGCCACCGTGCTCCCGCCCGCCGAGGAAGGCGGGGCGGTGGAGGCCGGTGCCGCCGCCGCGATCTGGCCGAGGACGTCGATGACCTGCTTGCACCAGCGCACGAAGTCGCCGGCCGGCATCTCCGCCTCGCGCAGCACCTCGTCCAGGCTCTTGTCGGAGGCCCACTGGTAGGCCGCCCACGCGAAGCCGAGGTCCGGCTCGCGCTGGCCCACGCCCTCAGCCTGGTTGATGCGGTGCTCCTCCTCCAGGGCGTCGAGCCGGCCCCAGATGCGGACCATCTCGCCGAGCGCCGCCTTCACCGGGCCACCCGGCACCTTCGGCGGGGTCGCGTCGTCGGACTGGCGGGCCTCGAAGACCAGCGCCGAGACGCAGGCGGCCAGTTCGGCCGGGTTCAGCCCCTCCCAGACGCCCTCGCGCAGGCATTCGGAGGCCAGCAGGTCCAGCTCGCCGTAGAGCCGCGCCAGCCGCTTGCCGTGCACGGTGACCTCGTCCTCGCGCAGGTAGTCCAGCTCGGTGAGCAGGGCGTGGATCCGGTCGAAGGTGCGGGCGATGGTGTTCGTCCGGCCCTCGATGCGGCGCTCCAGCTGGACGGTGTCGCGCTTGAGCCGGTGGTAGCGCTCCGCCCAACGGGCGTGGTCCTCGCGCTCGTCGCAGCCGTGGCAGGGGTGCGCCCGCAGCTCGGCGCGCAGCCGGGCGATCTCGCGGTCGTCGGCCGCCGCGGCCCGGCCGCGGCGCTGCCGCTCGGGCTGGACGTGCCCGGCCTTGTTGCGCAGGGCGGTCGCCAGGTCCCGGCGGGACTGCGGGGAGCGCGGGTTGAAGGTCTTCGGGATCCGCATCCGGTCGATGGCCTCGACCGGCACCGGGAAGTCGATCGCGGCGAGCCGCTTGACCTGCCGCTCGGCGGTGAGCACCAGCGGGCGGGGGCCCTCGGCGTACTCGTAGCCGCGGTGCCCGTGGACCCGCCCGGCCGGCACGCCGGGGTCGAGGACCAGGGCCAGCCCGGCGAACTTGCCGGTGGGGACGTGGATGATGTCGCCGGGCTTGAGCCGCTCCAGCGAGCCGGCCGCCTGGGCGCGGCGCTGCGCCGCCCCCTGCTTGGCCAGTTCGGTCTCGCGGTCCTTGAGGTCGCGGCGCAGCCGCGCGTACTCCTCGAAGTCGCCGAGGTGGCAGGTCATGCCCTCGCGGTACCCCTCCAGGCCCTCCTCGTTGCGCTGGACCTGGCGGGAGATCCCGACGACCGAGCGGTCGGCCTGGAACTGCGCGAAGGAGGTCTCCAGGAGCTCGCGGGAGCGGTGCCGCCCGAACTGCTGGACCAGGTTGACGGCCATGTTGTACGAGGGCTTGAAGCTGGAGCGCAGCGGATAGGTGCGGGTGCCGGCGAGGCCGGCGAGCTGGACGGGGTCCATGCCGCGCTGCCACAGCACGACGGCGTGTCCCTCGACGTCGATGCCGCGGCGGCCGGCCCGGCCGGTGAGCTGGGTGTACTCGCCGGGGGTGATGTCGGCGTGCTGCTCGCCGTTCCACTTGACGAGCTTCTCCAGGATGACCGTGCGCGCGGGCATGTTGATGCCCAGGGCGAGGGTCTCCGTGGCGAAGACGGCCTTGACCAGGCCGCGGACGAACAGCTCCTCGACGACCTCCTTGAAGGTGGGCAGCATGCCCGCGTGGTGGGCGGCGATGCCGCGCTCCAGGCCTTCGAGCCACTCGTAGTAGCCCAGGACGTGGAGGTCCTCGGCGGGGATGGAGGCGGTGCGCTCCTCGACGATCTCGCGGACCTTCAGCCGCGCGCTGTCGTCGTTGAGCCGCAGGCCCGCGAAGAGGCACTGCTGGACGGCGGCCTCGCAGCCGGCGCGGCTGAAGATGAAGTTGATGGCGGGGAGCAGGTCGTCGTTGTCCAGGCGGGCGATGACCTCGGGGCGGCCGGGGGTCCAGATCCGGTTGCGGGAGCGGCGTTCGCGCTCGCGGTCGGCCTCGCGGACCATCTTGCCGCGCCGCCGGTCCTTGGGGCTGTAGCTGCGGGTGTTCTCCTCGCGGGCCATGCGCAGCAGGTCGGGGTTGACCTCGCGGCGGGCGGAGCCGCGGCCGCCGTGGTCGGACTCCTCCTCGAAGAGGTCGTAGATCCGCCGGCCGGCCATGACGTGCTGCCACAGCGGTACGGGCCGCTCCTCGGAGACGATCACCTCGGTGTCGCCGCGCACGGTGTCGAGCCAGTCGCCGAACTCCTCGGCGTTGGAGACGGTGGCGGAGAGCGAGACGAGGGTCACCGACTCGGGGAGGTGGATGATCACCTCCTCCCAGACGGCGCCGCGGAAGCGGTCGGAGAGGTAGTGCACTTCGTCCATCACGACGTAGCCGAGGCCGCCGAGCGCCTGGGAGCCGGCGTACAGCATGTTGCGGAGCACCTCGGTGGTCATCACGACCACCGGGGCGTCGCCGTTGACGCTGTTGTCGCCGGTCAGCAGGCCGACCTTGTCGGCGCCGTAGCGCTTGACGAGATCGGCGAACTTCTGGTTCGACAGGGCCTTGATGGGCGTCGTGTAGAAGCACTTGCGGCCCTGCTGGAGGGCGAGGTGCACGGCGAACTCGCCCACGATGGTCTTGCCCGAACCGGTCGGGGCGGCCACCAGGACGCCCTTGCCGGCCTCCAGTGCCTTGCAGGCCTCCACCTGGTACGGGTCCAGGTCGAATTCGTACATCTCGCGGAAGGGGGCCAGGGCGGAGGCCTCTTCGGCGGCGCGGATCCGGGCAGCGGCGTACCGCTCGGCGGGTGAGAGTTCTTCGGTCATCTTGCTGTCGAGCCTACCCGCCGCCTCTGACAACAGTCTCGACCATTTATGTGATCAGCCGGAGGGCTCCGGGAACGCAGGCGGCGGCCACCGGCAGCGGTCCGAGCGGCTCGCCGTCCGCGTAGGCGGTCAGGTCCGGGGCTTCCAGGGTGACCTTCGCGGCCCGGTGCACGGTGACCGCGGGGTGCGTCAGGTGCGTCCCCTTGTAGACCTGCGGGAACACCGTGAGCAGGGTGGCGCGGCTGCAGTCGCCGACGACGGTGACGTCGAAGAGCCCGTCGTCGGGCTCGGCGTCCGCGCAGATGCGCATCCCGCCGCCGTAGGAGGAGCCGTTGCCGACGGCCACCAGCGTGGCCTCGGTCTCGATGACGGGCCCGTCGTCGAGGGTGATCCGGTAGGGCAGGGGCCGGAAGGCGGCGAGCTCGGCGAGGATGGCCAGGTCGTACTTGAAGCGGCCCAGCGGCAGCCGCATCCGGTTGCCGCGGTCGTTGACCCGCGAGTCGAAGCCGGAGCACAGCACGGTCCCGTACCAGGTGCCGCCGACCCGGCCGAGGTCGATGTCCCGGATCCGGCCCTCCTTGAGGCCCTCGGCGGCCAGCCGGCCCGCGCGGGCCGGCTCCCGCACGGGCAGTCCCAGGGAGCGCGCGAAGTCGTTGCCGGTGCCGGCCGCGACCACGCCGAGCGGTACGAGGCTCCCGGCGAGGGCCTGGAGGGCGAGGGAGACCATCCCGTCGCCGCCGACGGCGATCACCGCTCCGGTTCCCCCGCGGACGGCGGCGCGCAGCCGGGCCAGGGCGTCGGCGGCGTCGGTGCCGACGACGGTCCGGACCGAGAAGCCGGCGTCCCGGAGCGCGGAAGCGGCCGGCTGCGCGGCGTGCGCGCCCCGGCCGCGTCCGGCGGTGGGATTGACGAAGAGGGTGATCTCTGCGCTCATCCCGGGGAATCTACCGGTCAGGTGGCGTCGTCGTAACCGTTGATCTGCCGGCGTCCGCCGTCGGCCTGCTCGGGCAGTACGGAGGGGGCCGGGGCCGAGTCCGCGTCACCGATCCGGGACGGGGTCAGGTCCAGGTCCGAGGCCTCGTCGTCGTCGAGGTCGGCGTCCGGGTTGGCGCGCCGGCGGCGGCGGTCGTTGAGGAGGCAGATCCCGAGGGCCAGGAAGTACAGGGCCACGATCGGGGAGGCCAGGGTCAGCATGGTGACCGGGTCGCCGGTGGGCGTGGCGAAGGCCGCGAAGATCGTGATGCCCAGGACCATGCCCCGCCACCAGCTGCCCAGCCGCTTGGCGCTGAGGATGCCGGTGAAGTTCAGCAGCACCAGGATCAGCGGGAGCTCGAAGGCCAGGCCGAAGACCACGACCATGCGCGTCACCAGGTCGAGGTAGTCGTCGACCGGGAGCAGGTTCTTGACGTGGTCGGGGGTGAAGCCGAGGAGGATCTCCGCGGTCTGCGGGAGGATCTTGTACGCGAGGATCGCGCCGGCCAGGAACAGCGGGGCGCCGACGGCCACGAAGCTGAGCGTGTACCGCTTCTCGTTCTTGTGCAGGCCGGGGGCGGCGAACGCCCACAGCTGGTAGAGCCAGACCGGAGCGGAGAGCACCAGGCCGGCGGAGAGGCCGACCTTCAGGGCGATGGAGAAGGGCCCGGTCAGGCCGTTGGCCGTCATCTCGGCGCAGGGGGCGCCGTTGCGCTGGTGGGTGGCCCCGTTGACGCAGCCGACGGAGGAGAGCATCGGCTCCAGCAGGAAGTCGATGATCGGCCGGAAGAAGTACGCGCAGACGGCCGTGATCACGGCGATCGCCAGGACCGACTTCAGCAGGCGGTTTCTCAGCTCACGCAGGTGCTCGACGAGTGGCATGCGCCCTTCGGCGTCCTTCGGAAGCCGATCTCGTTTCTCCTGCTTGCGGGCAGACTTGAGCAACCCACGTCCCTTGTCTCGTTGCAAATGACCGGCGTGCTGGGGGTGACCCCCGGGGCTCAGCCCTGGGCGGTACGGCCCGGCTCGCCGACCGGACGGGAGCTGGTGACGTCACCGGGCGCGGCCTGGATGGTGCGCGGGGCGACCGGCTGCTGGGTGTCGGCGGCCGGGGCGGCGGCGGGCGCGTCGTCGGCCTCGCCGTCCTTCTTCATGGCCTTGGCCTCGCTCTTGAGGATCCGGGCCGACTTGCCGAGCGAGCGGGCCATCTCGGGGAGCTTCTTGGCACCGAACAGCAGCACGATGACAGCGATGATCAGAAGGATCTCGAGGGGCTTCAGATTGCCGATCATGTGTGTCTTCCTTACTCACCGAAACGGCTGGATGGTGGTGGCCTCGCGATACCGGGCAGACGTCCGGCACCTCTCTGACATGGATCGTAACCCCCGAGGGTTAACGCCCGGCAATCCCCCGGGGGGTGTCCGGGCCCGCCCGCGGCTCCGACGGTACGGGTCAGGCCGCACGGTTTCCATAAGGAGGACGCACCGACCCGCCCCCGCCCGCTAGGTCCGCAGCGCGCCCTCGCGGCGTGCGGCCCCGGCCAGGTCGGTCGCGGCCCGCTCCAGGTCTCCGGAGGCCTCGGTGATCCGGCGGCTGGCCACGGCCACCTGCCGCGACAGCCGGCGGACCTCCAGGAAGACCCGCAGGGCCAGCACGGACAGGACGGCGATCCCGAGGAACCCCAGGGAGATCGCAAGCATCGGCCACAGCATGGGACGAGCCTAGCGCGCCCGTCTCAGAGGCTGCGCAGGGTGCTCACTCCCCCGCCGGTCAGCAGCTCCACGATGCGCTCACCGGCGGGTTTGCGGACCTGGGCGGCGCACTCGGGGCAGGTGAAGGAGTAGAAGGTCGTCCGCCGGCTCCCGCCGATCGCCAGCCGCAGGGCGTCCGCGGCGAGCTCGAAGCGCGCCCGGCACTCGGGACAGGCGGCCTTGAAGGTGACCGGTTCCGCACTGGAAGATGGCGACATCTCTCCGTTCTCCTTCTAGACCTGTTCCCCGTATCCCGCGAGTGCTTCTGCGGCGGCCTTGCGGGCGCTCTGCGCCAGCTCCGGCGGCGAGACGATCCGGCCGTCGCGGCCCAGGCGCAGCGCGAGCCGGCGCAGGGAGGCCGGGTCGGGGCTGCGCAGCGCGATCCGCAGGCCCCCGCCGGGCAGCTCCTCGGCGCTGTCGTGCGGGTAGTACTCGGCGACCCAGCGCCCGCCGGGGGTGACCTCGACGACCACCTCGGGGTCCTCCGCGGCCGGCTGGACCAGGCCCTCGGACAGGTCGCGGGGCTCGATGGCCGGCGGTTCGGCGCGCTCGTCGAGGAGGCGGATCTCCGCGACCCGGTCGAGGCGGAAGGTGCGCCGGGCCTCGGAGAGGTGGCACCACCCCTCCAGATAGGTGTGCCCCACCGCGAAGAGCCGGATCGGGTCGACGGTGCGCTCGGTGAGCTCGTCGCGGGCGGGCGAGTAGTAGCGCAGCCACAGCCGGCGCCGCTCGGAGATGGCCCGGTCGACGTCGGCGAAGACCCCGCCCTCGGACTCGAAGGTCACCGACAGCCGGGAGCTGGCCCCGGCCGCCTCGCCCGCGGCCGCCTCCAGTTTGGCGGTGGCCCGCAGCAGCGCGTCCCGGTCGCTCTCGCGCAGCCCCGGCAGGGTCGCCACCGCGCGGGCGGCCACGAGCAGGGAGGTGGCCTCGTCCGCGGCCAGGCGCAGCGGCTCGGCGGTGGACTCCCCCGAGGCGTCGGCGTTGTGCCACCAGATGCGGTCGCCGTCGGTGTCGATGTCGAGCAGGTCCCCGCCGCGGAAGCTGGTGCCGCACATGGGCAGCACGTCGAGGTCCGAGATCAGCTCGTCCTCGGTGATCCCGAAGGCGCGGGCGACGTCCGCGACGTGCGCCCCGGGGCGCTCGCGCAGGTAGGTCACCAGGGACAGCATCCGGCGGGTCTGGTCGATGGCGTTCGCGGCCATGCTGGTACGTCTCCCCCTCAGGGCGTTGCTAGTGAAGTTCCGGTCAGCCCTGGGCGACGGCGCGCAGCCGGTCGACCACGTCGGACCGCAGGTCCGCGGGCTCGACCACCACGACGTCCGGGCCGAACTCCACGAGCCAGGCGTCGAGCCCGTGCCCGTAGGGGATCTCCAGCTCGTCCCAGCCGTCGGCGCCCTCGCGCACCGCGGTGGCCTTGGCCCGCAGCGGGTAGCCGGAGCCGGCGCGCAGCCGGATCAGCGCCGAGCGCTGGGCACCCTCGCCGGCCCAGGCCGCCACGGTCTCCCGCACGGTCACCACGTCCGGCACCTCGGCGGTGTACTTCCCGGCGCGCGAGCGGACCTTGCCGGTGATCCGGGAGAGCCGGAACACGCGCTCCGCCCCGCGGTCGCGGTCGTGGCCGGCGAGGTACCAGTGGCCGCGCCAGCACTCCAGGGCCCACGGCTCGACCTGGCGCGGCTCGGGCCGGGCGGCGTTGGACTTGCGGTAGTCGAAGACCACCGGACGGCGGTCCCGGCAGGCCAGCATCAGGGGCTCGAAGGCCGCCTCGTGGACCGGGATGCGCGGCTCGATGGCGCTGTGCTGGCCCTCGTACGGGTCGCCGGCCTCCGGCATCCCGCCGGCGCGCAGCTTCTGCAGGGCGCCGCTGGCCGCGCCCGCGAGGCGGGCCTGCTGCCAGACCTTGGCGGCCAGTCCGAGGGCGGCGGCCTCCTCGGCGTCCAGGGAGACGGGCGGGAGGCGGTTGCTGTCGCGGCGGGCCAGGTAGCCGGTCTCGCCCTCCAGGTTCTCCACCGTCTCGATCACCAGGCCGAGTTCGCGGAGGTCGTCCTTGTCCCGCTCGAACATGCGGTTGAAGGAGTCGTCGTTGCCGGCTTCGAGGTACGCCTCGATCGACCCGCGCAGCTCGCGCTTGCTGAGGGGACGTCGGGTCCCCAGCAGACACAGCGCCAGATTCATCAGCCGCTCGGCCTTGGCGATCGCCATCGACGCCCTTCCCCCGCTCCTCGACACACACACTCGTGACCGTTGACCGTACCGCCAAGGCGGTCCCGGACAAAAGCGAGGGCCCCCGCCTCGCGGCGGGGGCCCTGCGCGGTGACTGCCCGTGGATCAGGCGGCCATCAGGTCGCAGACGAAGATCAGCGTCTCGCCCGGCTTGATGGCGCCGCCGGCGCCGCGGTCGCCGTAGGCGAGGTGGGGCGGGATGACCAGCTTGCGGCGGCCGCCGACCTTCATGCCCTCGACACCCTTGTCCCAGCCGGTGATGACCTGGCCGACACCCAGCTTGAACTGCAGCGCGGAGCCGCGGTTCCAGGAGGCGTCGAACTCCTCGCCGGTGGAGTAGGCCACGCCCACGTAGTGGACGGAGACCATGGAGCCGGCCTTGGCCTCGGCGCCGTCACCCTCCCAGATGTCCTCGATGACCAGGTCGGCCGGGACCGGGAAATCGGGGAAGTCGATCTCGGGCTTCTCGAGCTTGTCGCTCACGGAACTGCTCCTCATGCGTACGGATGCGGGCCCCTCACCGCGGAGGCGGAAAAGGGCAACCCCACCAGTCTTACACCGCTCCGACGATGTCCACGACGAAGACGAGGGTGGAGTTGGCCGGGAGGTCCTCACCCTTGGCCTGGTCCTTGTACGCCTGCTCCGGCGGGATCACCAGCAGCACGCGGCTGCCGACCTTCTTGCCCACGAGGCCCTTGTCCCAGCCCTCGATGACCTGGCCCTCGCCGATCTTCGTCGAGAACGGGGCGCCGGTCTTCCAGGAGGTGTCGAAGAGCTTGGCGGCGTCCTTGCCCTGGTTCGGGGCCCAGGCCGCACCGCTGTACTGCATGTACACGGTCTGGCCGGACTTGACCTCCGGGCCCTTGCCCTCGATCAGGACCTTGTCGACCAGCTCCTTCGGCGGGTCGTTCTTCGGGATCGTGATCGTCGCTTCCTTGTCCTCGTCGGCCTTGACCTGCGGCAGGTCCGACGGGACCGGGGCCTGGGTGCCCTCGGCCTTCTTCGGCATGACCTGGTCGAGGTCCATCACGAAGACCAGGTTGTCCTTCGGGCCCACGCCCAGCTGCGGCTGGCCCTGCTCGCCGAAGGCGGCGGCCGGCGGGGCCACGACCAGCAGACGACTGCCGACCTTCTTGCCGAGGACCGAGTCGCTGAACAGCGGCAGGATCGTCTGCGAGCCGGCCGGGACGACGACCGGCTGGCCGTCCTTGTCGTAGGAGCCCTGGAGCTCCTTGCCGCTCTTCCAGACCTTGCCCGTGTACTTGGTGACCACGAGATCGTCCTTCTTGATCTCCGGCCCGGTGCCCTCCTTGAGGACGTTCACCACGAACTTGCCGCTCGGCTCGCCCTTGGGGACGGTGATCTCGGCCTTCTTGCCCGCCTCACCGGCCACGGTCGGCATCGGGTCCGCGGAGGCGACCGGCTTCGGCACGTCGGCGGGCTTGGAGGCGGAGGCCGACGGAGAGGAGTCCTTCTTCCCGGAGTCGTCGCCCCCTCCGCAGGCCGCGGTGAGCATCAGAGCCGGCACGATGAGCGCGGCAGCAAGTCGGCGTCGCACAGTGGTCCTCAGGGTCGCTGGAATGGTCCGTCGTAGCGGCCCACTCTACGGGCTGGCCCCTGCGCCACAAGGCTCTGGCATGCGAGGACCCCGCACGCGGACGCGTACGGGGCCCCCTGCCGCACCGGTCACATGCCGGCGATCAGCTTCTCCACCCGGTCGTCCACCGACCGGAACGGGTCCTTGCACAGCACGGTGCGCTGCGCCTGGTCGTTGAGCTTGAGGTGGACCCAGTCGACGGTGAAGTCCCGCCGCTGCTCCTGGGCCCGGCGGATGAAGTCCCCGCGCAGCCTCGCCCTGGTGGTCTGCGGGGGCACCGACTTGCCCTCGAAGATCTTCAGGTCGTTGCAGACCCGCTCGGCCTGCCCCTTGCGCTCCAGCAGGTAGTACAGGCCCCGCCGGCGGTGGATGTCGTGGTAGGCGAGGTCTATCTGGGCGACCCGCGGGTTGGACATGGTCATGTTGTGCTTGGCCCGGTAGCGCTCGATCAGCTGGTACTTCATGACCCAGTCGATCTCGCGGCCGATCCGGTCCAGGTCCTCGGCCTCGATGGCGTCCAGGGTGCGGCCCCACAGCTCCAGCACCCGCTCCACGACCCCGGTGCGGATCCCCCGCCGCTCGGCGAAGTCCAGGGCCTTCTCGTAGTACTCGCGCTGGATCTCCAGGGCGGAGGCCTCGCGGCCGCTGGCCAGGCGGACCTTGCGCTGGCCGGTGATGTCGTGGCTGACCTCGCGGATGGCCCGGATCGGGTTCTCCAGGGTCAGGTCCCGCATCACCGTGCCCGCCTCGATCATGCGCAGCACGAGGTCCGTGGCGCCGACCTTGAGCAGCATGGTCGTCTCGGACATGTTGGAGTCCCCGACGATCACGTGCAGGCGGCGGTAGCGCTCCGCGTCCGCGTGCGGCTCGTCGCGGGTGTTGATGATCGGCCGGGAACGGGTGGTGGCGGAGCTGACGCCCTCCCAGATGTGCTCGGCCCGCTGGCTGACGCAGTAGACCGCGCCCCGGGGGGTCTGCAGCACCTTGCCCGCGCCGCAGATCAGCTGGCGCGTGACGAGGAAGGGAATGAGGATGTCCGCCAGGCGGGAGAATTCACCGTGCCGGGCCACGAGGTAGTTCTCGTGGCAACCGTACGAATTGCCCGCCGAGTCGGTGTTGTTCTTGAAGAGGTAGACGTCGCCGGCGATTCCCTCCTCGTGCAGCCGGCGTTCGGCGTCGACGAGCAGGCCTTCGAGAATGCGCTCGCCCGCCTTGTCGTGGGTGACCAGTTCGGTCAGGCTGTCGCATTCGGGTGTTGCATATTCCGGATGCGATCCCACGTCGAGGTACAGGCGGGCGCCGTTCCGCAGGAACACATTGCTGCTGCGGCCCCATGACACGACACGGCGGAAGAGGTAGCGCGCCACTTCGTCAGGAGACAGTCGGCGCTGTCCCCTGAACGTGCACGTGACGCCGTACTCGTTCTCCAGCCCGAAAATGCGGCGGTCCATGACTGAACATTACGCCTTCTGCCCTCTTCTGAAACCGGGTTCGAGAGCGGCGTTCCGATCAGTTTTTGATCAACTGCTCCGAGGACGCCTCCGCGGAGCCCGCCACGGCCCGGCTGCGGCCGCCCCGGGACAGGACCGGCTGAGTGGCCGTCAGGACCAGGAGGGCCGCCACCCCCGCGCCGCCCGCCACCGCGAAACCGGCCGTCGTCCCGCCCAGTTCCACCGCCGGACCGGCCGCCGCCGTGCCGAGGGCCGCGCCCACGCCGAAGAAGGTCACCAGCCAGGAGAAGGCCTCGGTCACCGTGCCCGCCGGGGCGTGCCGGTCCACCACGATGAACGCACAGGCCAGCGAGGGGGCCAGGAACACGCCCGACAGCGCGGCCAGCGCCGTCATCGCCACCGGTCCGACGCTCAGCATCAGCGGCAGGTAGCCCACGGCCAGCAGGCCCACCAGCAGCCGCAGCCGCCGCTCCGGGGCCCCCGCCCACTGCCGGGCGCCGTAGACCACGCCGCCCACCAGCGCGCCCAGACCCAGGGCCGCCATCAGCCAGCCGTACACCGCCTGGCCGCCGTGCCCGTCGGAGTACGCCACGGCCGCGACCGCGATCGAGCCCAGCGCCATGCCCACGAAGAAGAACGCGCCCAGCAGCGCCAGCAGCCCCCGCGAGCGCAGCGCGCCCAGCCAGTGGGCCTCGCGCGGCGCCGAGCGCCAGGTGCGGGAGGGCTCGGAGAGCACCACCATCAGCACGCCGACCAGCCCCACGGCATTGAGCACCAGCAGCGCCGCCGCCGGGGACCACAGTGCGACGCACAGCGTCACCAGCAGCGGGCCGACCGTGTACATGATCTCCTGGGCCACCGCGTCCATCGCGTACGCGGCGTGCACCCGCTCCTCGCGGCCGCCGAGCACCGACGGCCACAGGGCCCGCAGACCGCCCTCCAGGGGCGGCGTGAACAGACCGGAGACCAGCACCGCGGCGTAGGCGGCGGCCATCGAGCCCGTACCCGCGACGGCCAGCCACACCATGCCCAGCGCGGAGACCAGCGCCGCCGGCAGCTGCACCCGCGGCTGCCCGTAGAGGTCCACCGCCCGGCCCAGCAGCGGCTGCCCCACGGCGTTGGCCAGCCCGTACGCGGCCGCCAGCGCGCCCGCGAGGCTGTAGCTGCCCCCCTCGGAGCGGATGAAGAGGACGATGGCGATGGCGGCGGTGCCGTTCGGCAGCCGCCCGAGCAGCGTGCCCGCCAGCAGCCTCGCGGCGTACCGGGTCCTGAGCAGCTCCGCGTAACCCGCGGCCATGAATGCCCCCTTCTGCCCGGACTCTCCGCCGGGGTAATACGTATAACTCGACCCGTCATACGTACCATGGCGGCAGACCCGGGGTCCACCCCGCGGACCGCCCGCACACGCCCCACCTGGCACTTCAGGAGCTTCCTGTGACGAGACCCACCAGCCGCGACGTCGCCACCGCCGCCGGGGTCTCCCAGGCCACCGTCTCCCTCGTCCTCGGCGACAAGTGGCGCGGCCGCGTCTCCGAGCGCACCGCCGCCCTGGTCCGCGAGGCCGCCTCCACCCTCGGCTACCGGCCCAACCTCGCCGCCCGCAACCTCCGCCTCGGCAGCACCCGCACCGCCCTCCTCGTCGTCCCCGCCCTCACCAACGAGTTCTTCGCCCGCGTCTACACCGGCGCCGCCCGCGTCGCCGCCGCCCACGGCTTCGGCGTCGTCCTCTACCCCTCCCCCGACGGCACCGGCCCCGCCCGCGACCCCTTCGCCTCCGCCCGCGCCGCCCTCGACGGGGTCATCGCCTCCTCCATGGCCGCCGGAGCCCTCGACGCCATCGGGGGCGACGACCTCCCCCTCGTCATGCTCGACAGCGACCCCGGCTCCGGACGCGCCGCCGCCCACGTCAACCTCGCCATGGCCGACGGCGTCCGCCAGGCCGCCGGACACCTCCTCGCCCACGGCCACCGCCGCTTCCTCCACCTCGCCGCCGACGTCGACACCTGGACCTTCCACATCCGCGCCCGCGCCCTCGCCGCCCTCCTGGGGCCCGGCACGGAGCTGCGCACCGTACGGGCGGGCCTGAGCGTCGACGCCGCCCGCACGGCCATGGAGACCGCCCTCGCGGAACCCGGGTACCGGCCCACCGCCGTCCTCTGCGACGACGACGTCCTGGCCGCCGGCGCCTGCAAGGCCGCCCGGCGCCTGGGCCTGCGCGTCCCCGAGGACCTCTCCGTCACCGGCATCGACGACCTGGGCCTGGCCACCGCCGTGGAGCCCGAGCTCACCACCGTCCGGCTCCCCGCCGAGCAGGTCGGCGAGCAGGGCATGAACGCCCTCCTCGCCGTCCTCGACGGCTCCCCCTGGACCGCCCCCGACATCCCCGTCGAACTGGTCGTCCGCGACTCCACCGGCCCCGCCCCGGCCGGCCCCTGACGCACGAAGGCCCCGGCCCGCCCCCGAGGGGAGCGGACCGGGGCCCCGCGCCGGACCGGGACTACTCGGCGTCGTCCTCCGGCGCCTCGTCGTTCGACACGGCGTCCACCTGGGCCGCCGCCGGGACCTCCGCCTCCAGCAGCCGCGCCAGCTGCCGGCCCCGGATCCGCTTGAACTTGCGCTGCTGGGCCCGCGTACGGTCCAGCACCGCGACCTCCAGCCGCTCGGCCGGGATGGTCTTGTCGGCCCCGTTGGCCTGGCTGGACAGCGCCTGCACCGCGAGCTTCAGTGCCTCGGACAGGTTCATCCCGTCCCGGTGCCGCTGGTCGAGGTAGCTGCTGATCTGCTCGGCGTTGCCGCCGACCGCCACCGAGCCGTGCTCGTCGACGATCGACCCGTCGTGCGGCAGCCGGTAGATCTGGTCCCCGGCGGCCGTCGCACCGACCTCCGCCACCACCAGCTCCACCTCGTACGGCTTCTCGCCGGCCGAGGAGAAGATGGTGCCGAGGGTCTGCG
The DNA here is from genome assembly GCF_040701585.1 of Streptomyces sp. NPDC093801. Classification (NCBI taxonomy): domain Bacteria; kingdom Bacillati; phylum Actinomycetota; class Actinomycetes; order Kitasatosporales; family Streptomycetaceae; genus Streptomyces; species Streptomyces sp. NPDC093801. Next base: position 100,812 of record NZ_JBFBDP010000027.1, read on the forward strand.
CGTAGACGTTGGCCAGACCACGGGCCGTCACGTCGTCGCGGTCGTAGGTGTATCCGCGCAGATCGGCGTAGCGCACGCCGCCGATGCGCAGGTTCTCGTACTCGTTGTACTTGCCGGCGGCCGCGAAGCCGATCCGGTCGTAGATCTCGCTGAACTTGTGCAGCGCGCGGGACGGGTTCTCGCCGACGAACACGATGCCGTCGGCGTACTGCAGCACGACGAGGCTGCGTCCGCGGGCGATGCCCTTCCGGGCGTATTCCGCCCGGTCGGCCATGGCCTGCTGGGGTGACACATAGAACGGAGTCGACACCGGTGGTCCGTCCCTTTCTTCTGGGCGACGAGAGGACTGGTCAGAGCAGGGCGGCGCGCGGGCCGTCGGGCTCCTGGAGCCGGCGGTCCGTCACCGTGCGGGCGAGCGCCTGCGACTCGTCCTCGTCCAGCCTGCGGAAGCCCTCGTCGGTGATGACGGTGACGATGGGGTAGATGTGGCGGTACAGGTCCGGTCCGCCGGTCGCCGAGTCGTCGTCGGCGGCGTCGTACAGCGCCTGCACGACCAGCGTGGTGGCCTGCTCCTCCGTCAGGTCGGGGCGGTAGAGCTTCTTCATCGAGCCCCGGGCGAAGATGGAGCCGGAACCGGTGGCGGCGTAGCCGTGCTCCTCGGAGCGGCCGCCCGTCACGTCATAGGAGAAGATCCGGCCCTTCTCCCGGGCCTCGTCGTAGCCCGCGAAGAGCGGGACCACCGCGAGCCCCTGCATCGCCATCCCCAGATTGCTCCGGATCATGGTCGAGAGCCGGTTCGCCTTGCCCTCCAGCGACAGCGTCGCCCCTTCGACCTTCTCGAAGTGCTCCAGCTCCAGCTGGAACAGCTTGACCATCTCGACGGCGAGGCCGGCCGTACCGGCGATGCCCACCGCGGAGTACTCGTCGGCCGGGAACACCTTCTCGATGTCCCGCTGCGCGATCATGTTCCCCATGGTCGCCCGCCGGTCGCCGGCGAGGACGACCCCGCCGGGGAAGGTGGCGGCGACGATGGTCGTCCCGTGCGGGGCCTCGACGATCCCCTCGGGGAGCTTCCGGTTGCCCGGCAGCATCTCGGGCGCGTGCGCGCCCAGGAAGTCCATGAAGGACGACGACCCCGGCGTCAGGAAGGCTGCCGGTAGACGCCCTGTGCCACGAGTGTTGGGTTCCACAGGTTTCCTTCCACATAAGCGGCTGCACGCCCTGTGACGTCCGGCCGATCTTGAACTACGCCCCGGACCCTACCCGTCCGGTGATCGTGACCAACCGACCCGCCCGGCGACGCAGGCGGCCCTCGCCGCCGTACGCCGCCGCGCGGTCACGCGGTCACGCCATCCGGACCGGGGCCCGCTTCGGGGTAGGTCCCGGCCACCCCCACGACACCGGTCGGTTCCCGTGGATACGCCCCCACCCCAGCAGATGACCTTTGATTCGAAGGTCAAAAAACCTTACTGGCCACCCTTTTGCACGAAGGAGCGCACGAAGTCCTCGGCGTTCTCCTCGAGCACGTCATCGATCTCGTCCAGGACGGAGTCGACGTCGTCGGAAAGCTTTTCCTGCCGCTCCTTGAGGTCGGACTGCGCTTCCGCGGCCTGCTCCTCGACCTCCTCGGTCGAGCGAGTGGCCTTCTGCTGTCCGCCGCCGGTGTCCTTGGTCGCCATGTCTACCTCACCCCGCTCGGTTCGCGCGCTCACACGGAGAGACCCCGGGATTCGGGACCTCTCAAGATCAGACCCTACGCCGGACCCTACAAGGAGGGTCCGACATTCGTCCCCGTACTTTCACAACGTCCGTCTGACTTCATGATTCCCTGACGGGCGGCCTTTCAGGCCCGCTCACTGTCCCGAAAGCACCCGCACCAGGTCCTCCGCCGTACGGCAGCGGTCCAGGAGCTCCTTGACGTGCTTGCGGGTGCCCCGGAGGGGTTCCAGGGTCGGGACCCGCTGGAGGGAGTCGCGGCCCGGGAGGTCGAAGATCACCGAGTCCCAGGAGGCCGCCGCCACGTCGTCCGCGTACTGCTCCAGACAGCGGCCCCGGAAGTACGCCCGGGTGTCCTCCGGGGGCTTGCTCTCGGCCCGCTCGACGTCCGCCTCGTCCAGCAGCCGCCGCATCTTGCCGCGGGCCGCCAGGCGGTTGTACAGCCCCTTCTCGGGCCGCACGTCCGAGTACTGGAGGTCGACGAGGTGCAGCCGCGCCGCGTCCCAGCCGAGTCCGTCGCGCCTGCGGTAGCCCTCCAGGATCTCCCGCTTGGCGATCCAGTCCAGCTCCCCCGCCAGGCTCATCGGGTCGGTCTCCAGCCGGCCCAGCACGTCCTCCCAGCGGCTCAGGACGTCCTTGGTCTGCTCGTCGGCGTCCGTCCCGAACCGCTCGTCCACGTACTTCCTGGCCAGCTCGAAGTACTCCATCTGGAGTTGTACGGCGGTCAGGGTGCGCCCGCTGCGGAGCGTGATCAGGTGCTGGAGGTCCGGGTCGTGGGAGACCTGGTGCAGGGTGCGCACGGGCTGGTCCACGGCCAGGTCCACGCTGATGAACCCGTCCTCGATCATGGCCAGGACCAGCGAGGTCGTGCCCAGCTTGAGGTACGTGGAGATCTCGGAGAGGTTCGCGTCGCCGATGATCACGTGGAGCCGGCGGTACTTCTCCGCGTCCGAGTGGGGCTCGTCGCGGGTGTTGATGATGGGGCGCTTGAGGGTGGTCTCCAGACCGACCTCGACCTCGAAGTAGTCCGCGCGCTGGCTGATCTGGAAGCCGTGCTCGCGCCCGTCCTGCCCGATGCCGACCCGGCCGGCGCCGGTGACGACCTGGCGGGAGACGAAGAAGGGCGTCAGGTGGCGCACGATGTCCGAGAAGGGGGTCTCCCGCTTCATCAGGTAGTTCTCGTGCGTGCCGTAGGAGGCGCCCTTGTTGTCGGTGTTGTTCTTGTAGAGGTGGATGGGCTGCGCGCCCGGCAGCTGGGCGGCCCGCTCGGCGGCCTCGGCCATGATCCGCTCGCCGGCCTTGTCCCAGAGCACCGCGTCGAGGGGGTTGGTGACCTCCGGCGAGCTGTACTCGGGGTGCGCGTGGTCGACGTAGAGCCGCGCGCCGTTGGTGAGGATGACGTTGGCGAGGCCGATGTCCTCGTCGGTGAGCTGGCTGCTGTCGGCGGCCTCGCGGGCGAGGTCGAAGCCGCGGGCGTCCCGCAGCGGGTTCTCCTCCTCGAAGTCCCAGCGGGCGCGTCGCGCCCGGTGCATCGCCGCCGCGTACGCGTTGACGATCTGGGACGAGGTGAGCATGGCATTGGCGTTCGGGTGCCCCGGGACGGAGATCCCGTACTCCGTCTCGATCCCCATTACTCGCCGTACGGTCATGCGGCCCTCCTTGCCCGGCGGCGCTCCCGTTCGGGGCGGCGCTCAAGTACCGCTGGTGCTCCGGTGCGTCATGTGCGGTGCCCGTCCCGCACTGCGCGACCGGCGGTACGGAAGAGCCTAGAACCACTCCGCGCTGGTGGGGAGATCATTTCAGTCATTGACTTCGCCTTGTCACGGCCGGAAAAGGCGGGCGGTAAAACAGGCGGCCGCGAATGCCCCGTGAGGCACCCGCAGCCGCCTCGGACCGTCAGAGGTACTGACCGGTATTCGCCACCGTGTCGATGGAGCGTCCGGTGTCGGCGCCCTGCTTTCCGGTGACGAGGGTGCGGATGAATACGATCCGCTCGCCCTTCTTTCCGGAAATCCGGGCCCAGTCGTCCGGGTTGGTGGTGTTCGGCAGGTCCTCGTTCTCCTTGAACTCGTCCACGCACGCCTGGAGGAGGTGGGAGACCCGGAGGCCCTTCTGGTTGTGCTCGAGGAAGGCCTTGATGGCCATCTTCTTCGCCCGGTCGACGATGTTCTGGATCATCGCTCCGGAGTTGAAGTCCTTGAAGTAGAGGACTTCCTTGTCGCCGTTGGCGTACGTGACCTCGAGGAAGCGGTTTTCCTCGCTTTCCGCGTACATCTGCTCGACGACGGTCTGGATCATGCTGTGGACGGCCACGTCGGGCGAGCCCGAGTGCTCGCTCAGGTCGTCCGTGTGCAGCGGCAGGGAGGCCTTGAGGTACTTCGCGAAGATGTCCTTCGCGGCCTCGGCGTCCGGGCGCTCGATCTTGATCTTCACGTCGAGGCGGCCGGGCCGCAGGATCGCCGGGTCGATCATGTCCTCGCGGTTGGAGGCGCCGATGACGATGACGTTCTCCAGGCCCTCCACGCCGTCGATCTCGGCGAGCAGCTGCGGGACGATGGTGTTCTCCACGTCCGAGCTGACACCGGACCCGCGGGTGCGGAAGAGGGACTCCATCTCGTCGAAGAAGACGATGACGGGGGTGCCCTCGCTGGCCTTCTCGCGGGCGCGCTGGAAGACGAGGCGGATGTGCCGCTCGGTCTCGCCGACGTACTTGTTGAGGAGCTCGGGGCCCTTGATGTTCAGGAAGTAGGACTTGCCCGCCGCCTGTCCGGTGACCTCCGCGACCTTCTTGGCAAGGGAGTTGGCGACGGCCTTGGCGATGAGCGTCTTGCCGCATCCGGGCGGGCCGTAGAGCAGGATGCCCTTCGGGGGCCGCAGTTCGTGCTCCTTGAAGAGGTCCGGGTAGAGGTAGGGGAGCTCGACCGCGTCGCGGATCAGCTCGATCTGGTCGCCCAGGCCGCCGATCTTGTCGTAGTCGATGTCCGGGACCTCTTCGAGGACGAGGTCCTCGACCTCGCTCTTGGGGACCACCTCGTACACGTAGCCGGAGCGCGGTTCGAGCAGGAGGGCGTCGCCGGGGCGGATGGTGATGTCCAGGAGCGGCTCGGCGAGCCTCACCACCCTCTCCTCGTCGGTGTGCCCGACCACCAGGGCGCGCTCGCCGTCCTCGAGGATCTCCTTGAGGGTGACGATGTCCCCGGCGCGCTCGAATTCCATGGCCTCGACCACGTTGAGCGCCTCGTTGAGCATGACCTCCTGGCCGCGCCGGAGCTCTTCCGGGTCGACGCTGGGGCTGACGTTCACGCGGAGCTTGCGGCCGCCGGTGAAGATGTCGACGGTGCCGTCCTCGTTCGCCTGGAGGAAGACACCGAAGCCGGCCGGCGGCTGCGCGAGCCGGTCGACTTCCTCTTTGAGGGCCACGATCTGGTCCCGGGCCTCACGGAGGGTGTTCGCCAGTCGTTCGTTCTGGGCGGAGACGCCTGCCAGATTCGTCTGGAGCTCGACGATCCGCTCTTCGAGAATCCTCGTGTGACGCGGAGAGTCGGCGAGCTTGCGGCGCAGGACGGCGATTTCCTGCTCGAGATAGGCAACCTGGCCAGCGGGGTCCTCAGACCCTCGCCCGGGCCGGATGCCGCGGTTGATGTCGTCGTCGTGGGCTGCCACGGTCCTCACCTCCTCCAAGGGGAGCTGGACGCTTCCTGACCCTACCTGGGCTGGTGGTGATTGAAACCCCTAGATCACAAAGACGGTAGGGGTGTGTCCGATCTTCACCCTTGCGTACTCCCTCACGCCAGGGAAATACCCACCCTTCAACATCGGAAAGCAGCCGGTTGTAAGGTCGAAGCGTTCAACACCCGTCCGGGCCCGCGCGACTTGCCGAGAGCCGCCTCCGGTACGGATCTATCAGAGCAGGGAACGGCAGGAGATATGACCGTGCAGCAGGAGGCCCCGACGGGCGGCACCGGCGGGACCGGAGAGCCGCTGGAGGTCTGGATCGACCAGGACCTCTGCACCGGGGACGGCATCTGCGTCCAGTACGCCCCGGAGGTGTTCGAGCTGGACATCGACGGTCTGGCGTACGTGAAGAGCCCCGAGGACGAGCTCCTCGTGGAGGCGGGAGCGACGACTCCGGTTCCCCTGCCGCTGCTCCAGGACGTGGTCGACTCGGCGCGGGAATGCCCGGGCGACTGCATCCACGTAAGGCGCGTTTCGGACGGGGTCGAGGTGTACGGCCCCGACGCCGAGTGACGGTTCAAACACGCCCGGCGGTCGAGTCCGTAAGCTCCTGGCGGAATTTCCCGCCGGTCCAGCGCCACTTGGCGAACTGCTTGACGTCGGGGCTGTAGCGGGGCACGGAGGGCGAGGAGTAGCCCAGCAGGCTCGCCGTGACGACGCGGTCGCGCACGGTCAGGTCGGTGGCCGTCCGGCGCTGGGCGGAGTCGAGGAGGGTGGCCACGACGCGGGGCGGGGCCCCGGGGGCGGCCGCGCGGGTCAGGACGTAGACCGCGTGGGGCGGGGTGCCGGAGCCGGCGTCGCAGCGTACGGCCGCGACCGTCTCGGGGAGGTCGTCCCCGTCGAGGTCGCCCTCCGCGGTGGCGGTGACGAGGTGCGGGGCGCCCTTGCAGTCGAGGGGGTACGCGGCGGCGCGGGCGTCGGGTGCGGCGGCCCGCGGGCCCTTGGCGGGTTCGGGGGCGGGGGTGGCCCCGGTGGCCCGGTCGGGCTGGAGCAGGCCCGCGCCGGCTATGACGGCCGCCATGGCGGTGGCGGTCGCGACCCAGTGGACGGGCTTGGCGCGGCGGTGCACGAGGTCCTCGGGCGACAGGTCTTCCAACGACGGGGCGTGGCCGGTGGGGCTGTGCGTCACGCGGGGTGTCTCCTGTACGAAGGGTGACGGTGAGCCAGCATCGTGCCACACCTCACACCGCGGTGGAACGGCCGGGTCCGCACCGGTCCGCGCGGGCAACGAAAAGGCGCTGTGGCGCAGTTCCGGGAGTTCTTCCGGGAACTGCGCCACAGCGCTTTCGTGTTGGGTCCGCCGCCCCGGGCCGGGGCGGCGGGGAGGGGCTACGCGGAGCGGTCGCTGCCGGGGCCCTCGTAGTCCTCGCCGTAGGCGCCCTTGGCGGGGCGGCGGCGGCGCATGGGGGGCTCGACGCCGTCCGCGAGGCGGCGGGCGGTGACGAGGAAGCCGGTGTGGCCGATCATCCGGTGGTCCGGGCGGACGGCGAGGCCTTCCACGTGCCAGTTGCGGATCATCGATTCCCAGGGCTGCGGCTCGGCGAAGCAGCCGATCTCGCGGATGGACTCGACGGTCTTGGACAGCTGGGTGGTGGTGGCCACGTAGCAGCAGAGGATGCCGCCGGGGACGAGGGCCTTCTTGACCGCCTCGAGGCACTCCCAGGGGGCGAGCATGTCGAGGATGACGCGGTCGACGTCGGTCTCGTCCAGGTTGTCCTGGAGGTCGCCCACGGTCAGCTTCCACGCCGGGTGGGGCCCGCCGAAGTAGCGCTCGACGTTGGCGGTGGCGATCTCGGCGAAGTCCGCGCGGCGCTCGTAGCTGTGGAGCATGCCCTGGTCGCCGATGGCGCGCAGCAGGAAGCTGCTCAGGGAGCCGGAGCCCACTCCCGCCTCCACGACGCGGGCGCCGGGGAAGATGTCGGCGAAGGCCAGGATCTGGCCCGCGTCCTTGGGGTAGACCACGGCGGCGCCGCGGGGCATGGACAGGACATAGTCGGGGAGCAGGGGGCGCAGCGCGAGGTAGGCGACGTTGCCGGTGGTGCGGACAACGCTGCCCTCGGGAGCGCCGATCAGCTCGTCGTGCGGGAAGGAACCCTTGTGGGTGTGGAAGTTCTTCCCGGCTTCGAGCGTGAACGTGTAGTGGCGGCCCTTGGGGTCGGTCAGCTGTACCTGGTCCCCGACCTCGAAGGGCCCGCGTCGGCGGGCGGCACCGGTCGGTTCGGACATGTGACCAGTGTATTGGCTTCAGGACTGGGGCCGCGCCATGGCCTTCACGAAGGCCTTCTCGACGTCGAGGGCGGACAGGACGCCGTAGATCTGGCCGCTCTTCTCGAGGACGAGGTACTCGGTGGCGGGGGTGGTGCGGAGGTGGTCGAGGAGTTCCTCGCCGGTGAGCTCCGCCGAAACCTTCATTCCGTCGGTGAGGTCCTGGGCGAGGGTGCTGACGGCGACCCACGGCCGGCGGTGTTCGGGGACGGAGGCGATGGCGGTCTCGCGGACGATGGCGGTGGGGTCGCCCTGGCCGTCGACGACGACGAGGGCGCGGGCTCCGGCTTCGTTGGCGCGGCGCAGGGCCTCGGAGAGGGGGGTGGCGCTCTGGACGGGGATGGCGCGCCGGGTGAGGGTGCGGGCCCGCAGCTCGGGAAGGTGTTCGCGGAGGCGGGCCATGCGCAGGCTGTTGCCGGCGCCGGTCCAGATGATCGCGGCGAGGATGGCGGCGAGGAGGGCGTCCATGACGGTGTCCATGCCGCCGATGTCCTGGGGCGGGTTGCCGAGGACGCCGGTCTGGGTGATCAGGGGCAGGCCGAGCAGGACGGTGACGGCGAGGGCGCGGCCGACCCAGGCGGCGGCGACGGTGCCGGTCATGGGTTTGCCGGTGAGGCCCCAGATGAGGGCGCGGAGCATGCGGCCGCCGTCGAGGGGGAGGCCGGGGAGCAGGTTGAAGGCGGCGACGAGGAGGTTGGACACCATCAGGCCGGCGAGGAGGACGCCGGGGACGCTGGCGGGGTCGACGGCCTTCATGCCGAGGTAGAAGATCCCGGCGAGGACGAGCGAGAGGAGGGGGCCGACGAAGGCGAGGACGAATTCGCGGCCGGGGGTCTCGGACTCCTTCTCGATCTCGGAGACCCCGCCGAAGAACTGCAGCTGGATGCGGCGCACGGGGAGCCCGAAGCGGAGTGCGGCGATCGTGTGGGCGAGTTCGTGGACGAGGACGGAGGCGTAGAAGGCGACGGCGAAGAAGAGGGAGACGAGGTAGCGGGCCGGGCCGAGGTCGGGCAGGATCCGGTCGAGCTGGTCGCCGAAGACCCAGGTGATGAGGGCGGCGACGAGGAACCAGCTGGGCGAGACGTAGACGGGTACGCCGAAGGGGCGGCCCATGAGGATGCCGCCGCCCGGGTCGGAGCGCTTGGCGGGGCGCTCGCCGGATTCGTCGGTGTCTGCCACGGCTGTCCTTCGTTCGGTGCGTGTGCTTCCAGTGTGGTCCACGTCGTGGGGGTGGCGGCGTGGGGCTGTCGCGCGGTGTGATGCTCCGATCATGCAGGGCGATGGGCCCGGAGTCGATGGTATGCGCGTGCTGTCGGTCCCGGGTCGTAGGGTTTTACGCATGACGACGATCCCCGGCGCCGGTTCCGCCGACGCTTCCCCGGGTGCCGCCCGGCCCGCCTCGCTGTCGCCTTCGCGGGCGGGCGACTTCATGCAGTGCCCGCTGCTCTACCGGTTCCGGGTGATCGACCGGCTGCCGGAGAAGCCGAGTGCGGCGGCGACGCGGGGGACGCTGGTGCACGCGGTGCTGGAGCGCCTGTTCGACCACCCGGCGGCGGAGCGGACGGCGCCGCGGGCGAAGGCGCTGCTCCCGGGGCAGTGGGAGCGGCTGCTGGAGGCGAAGCCGGAGCTGGCGGAGCTGTTCCCGGCGGAGGACGGGGGCGCGGGGCTGGCGGCCTGGCTGTCGGAGGCCGAGGCGCTGGTGGAGCGCTGGTTCACGCTGGAGGACCCGACGCGGCTGGAGCCGGTGGAGCGGGAGTTCTTCGTGGAGACGGAGCTGGAGTCGGGGCTGCGGCTGCGCGGGATCATCGACCGGGTGGACGTGGCGCCGACGGGCGAGGTGCGGATCGTCGACTACAAGACGGGCAAGGCGCCGCGGCCGGAGTACGCGGAGGGCGCGCTCTTCCAGATGAAGTTCTACGCGCTGGTGGTGTGGCGGCTGAAGGGCGTGGTGCCGCGGCGGCTCCAGCTGGTGTACCTGGGCAGCGGGGACGTGCTGACCTACGACCCGGTGGTGGCGGACCTGGAGCGGGTGGAGCGCAAGCTGCACGCGCTGTGGGAGGCGATCTCGGAGGCGACGGAGACGGGCGACTGGCGGCCGCGGCCGACGAAGCTGTGCGGCTGGTGCGACCACCGGTCGGTGTGTCCGGAGTTCGGCGGCACTCCCCCGGTGTATCCGCTGGAGGTCGTCCCGCGGCCCGGCCTCCCGGCGGGTTCCTGACCGCGCGGTCAGGGCAGAATGGGCGGCGCCGAAGCCGTCCGACGAATACGAGGTAGTTCCCGTGGCGATCCGCGTCCTGCTGGTCGACGACCAGCCACTGCTGCGCACCGGCTTCCGGATGATCCTGGAGGCGGAGCCGGACCTGGTGGTGGTCGGTGAGGCCGGGGACGGTCTGCAGGCGCTGGAACAGGTGCGGGCGCTGCAGCCGGACGTGGTGCTGATGGACATCCGGATGCCGCGGATGGACGGGGTCGAGGCGACCCGGCAGATCACGGGTCCGGAGCGGAACGGGCCGGCGAAGGTGCTGGTGCTGACCACGTTCGACCTGGACGAGTACGTGGTGGAGGCGCTGCGGGCGGGGGCGAGCGGCTTCCTGCTGAAGGACGCCCCGGCCCATGAGCTGGTGCAGGCGATCCGGGTGGTGGCGGCGGGCGAGGCGATGCTGGCGCCGAGCATCACGCGCCGGCTGCTGGACAAGTACGCCGGCCATCTGCCGTCGGGCGAGGAGAGCGTCCCGGACGTGCTGGGGACGCTGACCGAGCGCGAGGTCGAGGTCCTGAAGCTGGTGGCCCGGGGGCTGTCGAACGCGGAGATCGCGGCGGACCTGTTCGTGAGCGAGACGACGGTGAAGACGCACGTGGGCCACGTGCTGACGAAGCTGGGCCTGCGCGACCGGGTGCAGGCGGCGGTGTACGCGTACGAGAGCGGCCTGGTGCGGCCGGGCGCGCAGTAGGCGCGGGGTCCGGATACGGGTCCGCCCCGGCACCCTTCTCGGGTGCCGGGGCGGAGCCGTGTCCGCCTTGACGAGGGCGGTCTCAGCCCTTGCTGATCTCCCAGAAGCGGAAGACCGTGGAGGCGTCCAGGGACCACTGGAGGCCGGTGACGTTCTGGCGGGCGACGGCGTACTGCTTGCTCTGCCAGAGCGGGAGGATCGGGAGCTCGTCCGCGACGATGTCCTGGAGACGGGTGTAGTCCGGGTTGGCCGCGGTGCGGTCGGACTTGGTGTTGGTCGTCGGGATGATGGTCCCGCTGATCTCCTTGTTGTCGTAGTTGTTCATCAGGACGTTGTCCGGCCCGAAGAACGGCTGCGTGAAGTTGTCGGCGTCGGGGTAGTCGGGGACCCAGCCCTTGACGTAGACGCCGTACTTGCCGGCCTTGATGTCCTTCTCGTACTGCTCGAACTCGACGGACTTCACGTCGACGTCGAACAGGCCGCTCTCGTTGAGCTGCTTGGCGATGACCTGGAACTGCTGGTCGGTGGAGGGGCCGTAACGGGTCGGCGTCGAGTACAGCGTCAGCTTGACCTTGCCGGTGATGTTGGCGGCCTTGAGGACGGCCTTGGCCTTCTCCAGCTGGGGGCTGCCGCCGTAGCGGTCGAAGAAGGGGGTGGTGTGTCCGGCGATGCCGGCCGGGACGATCGAGTACAGCGGCACGGCGGTGCCGGAGTACACGTCCTTGACGAGCGCCTCGCGGTCGACGAGGTACGCGATGGCCTTGCGGACGGGGAGCTTGCCGACGACCGGGTCGCTGACGTTGAAGACCATGTGCTGGACTTCGGCGCCGGTGCCCTGGACGACGTCGACCTTGTTGTCACCGGTCTTGGTGGCGGCGAGGCCGGCGATGTCCTTGGCGGCGAGGCCGCGGAAGGCGAAGTCGACGTCGCCGCTCTCCAGGACGGTCTTGAGGCCGGCCTGGTCGCCGTTGAAGAACTTCAGCGTGACGCCGGTGTTCTTGGCCTTGGCCTTGCCGTTGTAGGACTCGTTGACCGAGAAGTTGGCGCTCTTCTCGCTGAAGGCGTCCAGCTTGTAGACGCCGGAGCCGATCGCCTTGTTGTCGGAGCGCAGCTTGTCGGCCGGGTACTCGGCGTGGTCGACGATGGCGCCCGCGCCCGACGCGATCTTGCTGGGGAAGGTCGCGTCGGGCGTCTTCAGCTTGAAGACGACGGTCTTCTCGTCGGGGGCGTCGATGCTCGCGATGGAACCGAGCATGACGGCCGGACCGTTGGGGTCGTTGATCTTCAGCGTGCGCTCGAAGGAGAACTTGACGTCCTTCGAGGTGAGGCTGTGGCCGTTGCTGAACTTCAGGCCGGAGCGCAGGGTGCACTTGTACACCTTGCTGTCACCGCCCTCGAAGTTGCAGGCCTGCGCGGCGTCGGGCTCGGGCGTGGTGCCGCCCTTGGGGAAGCTCAGCAGCGACTGGAAGACGTTGTTGAAGAGCAGCCAGGAGCCCGGGTCGTAGCCGGATGCCGGGTCGGTGGACTTCACCTTGTCGGATATGCCCATGACCACGCCCTTGCCGTCGCCGGCGGCCGAGCCGTCCTGCGAACCGCAGCCACTGAGCAGCGCGGCGGCGGTCGCCGCCCCGAGCGGGGCCACCAGCCACTGGTTACGTCTCTTCACGCGATGTCCTTCACAGTTCTTGTCTGATCGTTGCGCCGGCCTGCGACGTCCGCCGCCGGTTGCTGCCGGTCTCAGCCGCTGACACCTCGGCCGAGCTCCCACAGCTGGAGGTCGGAGATGGCGTTGACCGACCATTCCACTCCGGTGATCCCGTCGCGTGCGGCGACGTACTGCTTGCCCTGCCACAGCGGCAGGACGGGCACGTCCTCGGCGACGATGTCCTGCATCTCCGTGATCGCGGGGACGGCGACGTTGCGGTCGGCGGCCTTGCGGGACTCGGGGATGAGCTTGGTGCGCACCGTGTTGTTGGCGTACGGCGTGCCCAGGAAGTTGTCCTGCTCCAGGAACGGGGCGAGGAAGTTGTCGGCGTCCGGGTAGTCGGGGAACCAGCCGAGCCCGTAGGCGGCGTAGTCGCCCTTCTTCTGCGCCGGGCGGAAGTCGCCCCACTCGTTGCCCTGGACGCTGACGTCGAAGAGCTGGGTGGAGTTCAGCTGGGCCTTGAGGGCCGCGAACTCGGCCGCGGTGCCGTCGCCGTAGTGGTCGCTGGTGTAGTTCAGCGTCAGCTTGACGGGGGTCTTGATCCCGGCGGCCTTCAGCAGGTCGGCGGCCTTGGCGGTGTTGGCCTCGCCGTACTTGTTGAAGAAGGAGTTGACGTGCCCGGTGACCGTGGTGGGGACCAGCGAGTACAGGGGCTGCGCGGACTTCCCGTAGACCTTGGAGATGACGTTGTTGCGGTCGACGGCGGCGGCGAGGGCCTGGCGGACGGCCTTCTCCTTGGTGACCGGGGCGTCGGTGTTGAAGCCGATGTAGCGGATCTCCAGGCCCGGCATGGGGACGAGCTTGACGCCCTTGGGGGGCTTGGCGGAGAGCTCGGTGATCTGGGCCGGGGAGAGCGTGCGGGAGACCATGCTGATGGAGCCGTCGGAGAGCGCCTTGGTGGCGGCCGCCGAGTCGGGGAAGGTGCGCAGTTCGACCTTGTCGTTCTGCAGCTTGATGTCGCCCTTGTAGTTCGGGTTCTTGCTGAAGACGGCCCGGACGAGGTGGTTGTCCTTGACCTCGGCCTTCATCGTGTACGGGCCGGAGCCGTCGACGGCGAAGCCGGTGCGCAGCTTCCGGGCCTCGTAGTTCTTCTCGCTGACGATGCCGGCGGCGGGGGTGGAGAGCTTGTACGGGAAGGTCGCGTCCGGGGTCTTCAGGTGGAAGACGACGGTGTCGGCGCCCTTGACCTCGACGGTGTCGAGGGTGGAGAGGAGGGCGGAGGGGCCGTTCTCGTCCTTGATGGCCCGGACCCGGTCGATGGAGAACTTGACGTCCTTGGCGGTGAGCGGGTCGCCGTTGGCGAACTTCAGGCCCGGCCGCAGGGTGCAGCGGTAGCTCTCGTTGTCGTTGTCGGTGAAGCGGCAGTCGGAGGCCGCTTCGGGGACGGGCTGGCCGCCGCCGCGCGGGGTGTGCATCAGCGTCTGGACGGTCTGGCGCAGGACGTTCCAGGTGGTGGCGTCGTACGCGTAGGCGGGGTCGAACGGGGCGGGGGCGTAGTCGGCTGCCTCGAACCGGTCGGTGGTGCCGACGACGATCGCTCCGGACCCTGCTCCGTTTCCACTCGCGCTGCCGCATGCGGACAGCGCGGGGGTGAGCAGGCCGATCGCGGCCGTCAGCACCATGGTCTTGCGGTTCATGCTGGAAGTACTCCCTCACCCGGCACTTGTTAAGCGGCGTAGAGGGCACTTCGCGGCGGTCGCCCGTTCAGGGCGGAACGATCGGGCCGGTGTTTGACGATCGGTCCACGCGCGTGCCGGTGCAAGGGTGTGCGGCCGGCACGGCAGAGGTGCGTGCGGAGTGCCCGCGTCGACATTAGTGGCCCGGGAGGGGGTGGCTGGAACCAGTGGCGCAGGGGGCGTAATCGCACTGTGATGGGTGCGGACTGACCGCTTACACCGGAGTCTTCGCAGATGGGGTCAGGAGATGATCAATCCGGACACATGGGAAGCCCCTGGAGGCTCGGGGCAGGTCCGGCGAAGGCTGCGCGGGTGACCAAAGTCACCCGCTCCGGCCCACGTCATCGGGATGGAATTTCGGCCTCCGGCGGCATGCGCGGAAGATCCTTCCGCGAGACCGGGGACTGGCCCCGGTTCCGTTCGGCACAGACGGTGTGCTCTCAGTTCATCGGAGTGATCAAGGAGCGCAGGAAGGCCAGGTCCACGTCCTCCAGCGAGCGCACGACGGTCCGGCCGGGGGCGGGCTCGATCAGGCCGACGGAGGGCACGGCCACGACCCGGCAGCCGGCCGCCTCGGCGGCGGCCACTCCGGTGGCGGTGTCCTCGATGACGGCGCACCGCGAGGGGTGCGCGCCCAGGCTGCTCGCGGCGAACAGGTACGGGTCGGGGTGGGGCTTCGTACGGGGGACCTCGTCGCCGGCGACGGTCAGGTGGAAGCGGTCGCGGCCCAGGGTGAGCAGGACCTGGTCGATGACCCGGCGGTGCGAGGCGGAGACGAGGGCGGTGGGCACGTTGTGCCGGGCCAGCTCGCTCAGCAGCCGCTCGGCGCCGGGCATGAGGGGGACCTGTTCGGCGATGCGGGCCTCGAAGCGCTCGTTGAGCAGGACGCTCAGCTCGGCGAGGCCGATGGCGGCGCCGGTCGCCTCGATCAGGAAGGACGCGCTGCGGCTCATGGGGCCGCCGACGACGACGTCGCGCCAGGCCTCGTCGAGGCGGTGGCCGAGCTCGTGGAAGATCTGGGCCTCGATCTCCCACCAGAAGCCCTCGGTGTCGACGAGGGTGCCGTCCATGTCGAGCAGCACCGCCTGGAGGGCGTGCCCGTCGGCCGTGCGGACGACGGGGGCGGGAACGGTGCTGGTCATGCGTACGCCTCTCTCCGGGGACGACGAGGCCGGTCACCTCGTGCCCGCGCGGGGCATCCCCTCGGGGACAGGTGACCGGCCTGTTTGGGACCGACCAGTGTACGCCGGTACGTGTCAGCGTGCGTTGAAATACTTCGCTTCGGGGTGGTGGATGACCAGAGCGTCGGTGGACTGCTCGGGGTGGAGCTGGAACTCCTCCGAGAGGTGGACGCCGATCCGCTCCGGCTGGAGGAGGTCGGCGATCTTCGCACGGTCCTCCAGGTCGGGGCAGGCGCCGTAGCCCAGGGAGAAGCGGGCACCCCGGTACTTGAGGTCGAACATGTCCTCGATGGCCGCCGGGTCCTCGCCGCCGAAGCCGAGCTCGGCGCGGACGCGGGCGTGCCAGTACTCGGCCAGGGCCTCGGCGAGCTGGACGGACAGGCCGTGCAGCTCCAGGTACTCGCGGTAGGAGTCGGATGCGAAGAGCTTGGCCGTGGCCTCGCCGATCTTCGAGCCGACGGTGACGACCTGGAGGCCGATGACGTCGACCTCGCCGGACTCCTCCGGGCGGAAGAAGTCCGCCAGGCACAGGCGGCGGCCCCGGCGCTGGCGCGGGAAGGTGAACCGGGTCCGCTCGTTGCCCTGGTCGTCCAGGATGATCAGGTCGTCGCCCTTGGAGACGCAGGGGAAGTAGCCGTAGACCACGGCCGCCTCGAGGAGGTTCTCGGTGTGCAGCTTCTCCAGCAGGCCGCGCAGGCGCGGACGGCCCTCGCTCTCGACGAGCTCCTCGTACGTGGCCCCGCCGGCGCGGGCCTGCTTGAGTCCCCACTGGCCCTTGAACAGCGCGCCCTCGTCCAGCCAGGAGGCGTAGTCCTTGAGCGGGATGCCCTTGACGACCCGGGTTCCCCAGAAGGGCGGGGCGGGCACCGGGTTGTCGACGGCCACGTCGGACCGGCCGCCCGGCTCCTCGGCCTCCTCGGCCTGGAGGACGGGCACGTCCCGCTTGGCGACGCGGCGCTGCTTGAGTTCGGGCAGGGCGGCGCCGGGGACGCCGCGCTTGACGGCGATCAGCGCGTCCATCAGCCGCAGGCCCTCGAACGCGTCGCGCGCGTAGCGGACCTCGCCCTCGTAGATCTCGTGCAGGTCCTGCTCCACGTAGGCACGGGTCAGCGCCGCACCGCCGAGGATGACCGGGTAGTCGGCGGCCAGCTTGCGCTGGTTCAGCTCCTCCAGGTTCTCCTTCATGATCACGGTGGACTTCACCAGGAGGCCCGACATGCCGATCACGTCGGCCTTGTGCTCCTGGGCGGCCTCGACGATCGCGGAGACCGGCTGCTTGATACCGATGTTGACGACGTTGTAGCCGTTGTTCGTCAGGATGATGTCGACCAGGTTCTTGCCGATGTCATGGACGTCACCGCGGACCGTGGCCAGCACGATCGTGCCCTTGCCCTCCGCATCCGACTTCTCCATGTACGGCTCCAGATGGGCCACCGCCGTCTTCATGACCTCCGCCGACTGCAGGACGAACGGCAGCTGCATCTGACCGGAACCGAACAGCTCACCGACGACCTTCATCCCCT